>NZ_CP109137.1:6112486-6420652 GCF_035918095.1 Streptomyces sp. NBC_01750 | reverse complement strand
GAGAGGATGCCGAGCACCATCGCGGTGATGCCCATGCCGTTCGCCGGGCCGCTCTGCCAGGCGTTCTGGCCGTAGGCCTGGTATCCGGGATAGCCGGGGTAGCCGCCGTACGGATCACCGACACCCGCGGTGGGCTGCGGGATGCTCGGGGCGGCGGGGTAGCCGTAGGGGCCGGCGGCAGGCTGGGCCGGTCCGCCCGGTGCTATCGGGGGCGGCGGCACGGCGCCGGCCTCGGCAGCGGGTGTGACGCCGGGCATCGAGGTGACCGTCGGCTGGTTGTGCAGCGGCGGCGCCGACGGATTCGCGGTGGCGGCGGGCTTTTCCAGCGGTACCGGGTTCTGTGCCGGGCTGCTCTGCGGCGGAGCCCACGGGTCGCGGTCGCGCGGCTCGGGCGCACCGGGCGGCTGGGCCTGGTTGTCAGACATGTTCTCCCCCATCGTGATTCGCCGTCATGCTACGGCCTTCGCACAGTCCTCGAACGGGCGGCCTACGATGATCCCTGACCCGAGCGGCCCATTGCACACGGAGGACCCCGATGACCGATCTGCACCCCTTCATCGCGGGGCTTCCCAAGGCGGAACTGCACGTTCACCATGTCGGCTCGGCCTCACCGCGCATCGTCGCCGAGCTGGCGGCCCGCCACCCGGACTCCCAAGTCCCCACCGATCCCGAGGCACTCGCCGACTACTTCACCTTCACCGACTTCGCGCACTTCATCGAGGTCTATCTCTCGGTGGTGGATCTGATCCGCACCCCTGAGGACGTACGGCTGCTCACCTTCGAGGTCGCCCGGGACATGGCCCGGCAGAACATCCGTTACGCCGAGCTGACCATCACGCCGTTCAGTTCGACCCGTCGCGGCATCGACGAGAAGGCCTTCATGGTGGCGATCGAGGACGCCCGCAAGGCTGCCGAGGCCGAGCTCGGTGTCGTACTGCGCTGGTGTTTCGACATTCCCGGCGAGGCCGGACTCGAGGCCGCGGAGGAGACGGCCCGCCTCGCGGTGGATCTGCGCCCCGAGGGCCTGGTCTCCTTCGGTCTGGGCGGCCCCGAGATCGGCGTGGAACGGCCGCAGTTCAAGCCGTACTTCGACCGGGCCATCGCCGCCGGCCTGCACTCCGTGCCGCACGCCGGTGAGACGACCGGCCCGCAGACCATCTGGGACGCGCTGAACGAGCTGGGCGCCGAGCGCATCGGCCACGGCACCAGCGCCACGCAGGATCCGGCGCTGCTGGCGTACCTCGCCGAGCACCGGATTCCGCTGGAGGTCTGCCCCACCTCGAACATCGCCACCCGCGCCGTCGCCGACCTCGACCAGCACCCGATCAAGGAGATGGTCGCGGCCGGTGTGCTGGTGACGATCAACAGCGACGACCCGCCGATGTTCGGCTGTGACCTCAACAGCGAATACGGGGTCGCCGCACGGCTGCTGGAGCTGGACGAGCGCGGCCTCGCCGGCCTCGCCAAGAACGCCGTGGAGGCGTCCTTCCTCGACGAAGCCGGCAAGGCCCGGATCCTCGCGGAGATCGACTCGTACACCGCCGCCTGGCTCGCCCGCTGACCGGCACCGACAATGGCCCCATGCGCGCTGTCAGTGTGGTGGGCCATCGCGGTGATCCCTACCGCGTCCGTGAGAACACCCTGCCCTCGCTCCGCTCGGCCATCGGGCGGGGCGCGGACGCGGTGGAGATCGATGCACGTCTCACCCGTGACGGCGTGCCCGTGCTGCTGCACGACGACTCGCTGAATCGCCTGTGGGGGCGCGACCGGCAACTTGCGGATCTCACGGCGAAGGAACTGCGCGAGCTGACCGACGGCGGAGTACCGACCCTGCGCGAGGCGCTGCTCGCGGTCGGCGACGACCACCGCGTGATGATCGACCTGCCCGGGGCCTCGGAGGAGTCGGTACGGACGGTGGTCTCCACCGTCCACGAATGCGAGGCGGACGAGCGGGTGTACTACTGCGCGGGCCCCACCACCATGCTCGCGGTCCGCGCCGCAGATCCGTCGGCCGAGATCGCGATGACCTGGACGACGCTGGCCCCGCCGCGCCCGGCGCTGCTCGACACCGTGAGACCGCGCTGGCTCAACTACCGTTTCGGCCTGATCGGCGAGGAGTTGACGGACCGTCTCCACCGGGACGGGATGCTGGTCTCCGCCTGGACGGCCGACACCCGCCGCACGATGCGCCGCCTCGTCCGGTACGGCGTGGACTCGATCACCACCAATCGCGTGGACGCGCTGCACCGCGTACTCTCCCCACGGCTCAACTCACCCGCCGGTAAAGGACCTTGATCCGTCCGGCATGATGGACCCCCCCGCAGCCGGCCGAGGAGCGACACGTGACCGACAGGATCCGCACCGACGTAGCGCACAATGCCAGAGTCTGGAACCACTGGCTGGGCGGCAAGGACAACTACGCGGTCGACCGCGCGGTGGGCGACCAGGTCACCGGGATGTACCCGAGCATCGGCGAGGTGGCACGCGCGGACCGCGCGTTCCTCGGCCGCTCCGTGCGCTACCTGGCCGGCGAGGCGGGCATACGGCAGTTCCTGGACATCGGCACCGGCCTGCCCACGGTCGAGAACACCCATGAGGTGGCGCAGCAGATCGCCCCCGACGCGCGGATCGTCTACGTCGACAACGATCCGATCGTGCTGGCGCACGCGCGCGCTCTGCTCACCAGTTCCCCGGAGGGCGCGACCGAGTACATCGACGCGGACGCCCACCACCCGGACCGGATCCTCCGCGCCGTCGAGCCGATGCTGGATCTGGGACAGCCGGTGGCAGTGATGATGCTGGGCATCCTGAACTTCGTACTGGACACCGGCAAGGCCCGGTCGATCGTGCGGCAGCTGATGGACGCCGTACCGTCCGGCAGCCATCTGGTGCTCACCCATCCGACGCTGGAGCTGGGCGGCGAGGGCAATGCCGCGGCGATGCGGTTCTGGAACGAGAACGCCACGCCGCCGATCACGGCCCGCAGCCGCGCGGAGTTCGCCTCGTTCCTCGACGGTCTGGAGGTCCTTGAGCCGGGCATCGTGTCGTGCGCCCGCTGGCGCCACGATCCGGGGACCGAGGACGAGACGCCTCAGGTGGCGCAGTTCGGCGCGGTGGGCCGCAAGCCGTAGAACCGGAGCATGAAGACGGCCAACCATGGGCGTACGCCGCAAGAGGGCTCTTCGCTCGCCCATATCCGCAGCGCACGCCCGGATTTACGCGCCTTTTACCGGCCCCCGGTGACTCTGCGGGCGATCGCGTGCGAGACGATCGTGGCGCCCGCGGCCAGCGCCAGACCGGCCGCCGCGTCGCGCGCCCGCGCGGGCCGGAGCACACCCGCGCGCCGCAGCCGGCCACGCGCCCAGAGCGTGAACGGCACCACGATCAGCGGCGAGGTCGCCGAGCCCGGGGTGTAGCCGCGTACCGCGGCGGCCTGGGCGAGATGGACAAGGCCGTGCAGCCCGAAACCGTTCAGGGCTCCCTGATAGAAGGCGGACCGGCCATGGGAGCGCCGGCCCGAGACGGCGGCAGAGGCGACAATCGCGCCCATCACCCCGACGGCGACGGCGAATTCGCGCTCGTCGACGGTCTCCATGGCACGCCATATACGCTCGGGAACGCCCGGGAAGCGTTTGCGCAGTACGGGCGCGTTCTCACGTATCCAGCGCGGACCGGCCGCCAGCTCTTCGGCGTCGTGCAGCAGCCAGGCGGCGAACAGACCGTACGTCACCGCGGAGTTCACGTGATCATCGCTCATGATCGCGAGTCTGCTACAGCCCGACGATCGCATTCCACTGCTTCGCGAAGAGCGGGCGCTCCTCGGAAGTAATGTCGCGCGCGATCGCGAGGCGCTTGCGCATCGCGTCGTCCGGAAAGATCAGAGAGTCCTCTGCGAGCGCGGCTGTCTCCTCGTCCTTCGACGAGGCCAGTACGTCGCGGGCGGCCGGCACCGGGCAGACGTAGTTGACCCAGGCCGCGAGCTCCGCGGCGACCTCCGGCTCGTAGTAGTGGTCGACGAGCGCCTCGGCGTTGCGCTTGTGCCGGGCGAGGTTGGGGATCATCAGACTTTCCGCCCACAGCTCCGCGCCCTCCTCCGGCACCACGAACTCGATGTCCGGGTTGTCCGCCTGGAGCTGGATGACATCGCCGGAGTACGCCTGACAGGCCAGTACGTCCCCGGTGGAGAGGTCCTTGATGTAGTCGTTGCCGGTGAAGCGCCTGATGTGTTTCCGCTTCACGAGCTTCTCCACCTGCTCACAGATCTCGTGGAAGTCGTCCGCGCTCCAGCGGGTGATGTCGACGCCGTTGCCCTGCATCAGCAGGGCGAAGGATTCGTCGAGCCCGGAGAGGAGCGTGACCCGGCCACTCAGATCGTCCGTCCACAGATCACTGGTGTGCCTGATCTCGCGGCCGAGCTTCTTGCGGTTGTACGCGATGCCGGTGATCCCCGACTGCCAGGGGACGCTGTGCAGCCTGCCCTGGTCGAAGGCCGGCGAACGCAGCTGCGGATCAAGGTACTTGGCGACATTGGGCTGCTTCTTCCGGTCCATCTCCTGCACCCAGCCGAGCCGTACGAACCGGGCCGCCATCCAGTCGCTGACGACGATCAGGTCGCGGCCGGTCTCCTGGTGGTTCATCAGCGCGGGGCTGACCTTGCCGAAGAACTCGTCGTTGTCGTTGATCTCCTCGGTGTAGCGGACCGAGATCCCGGTGCGCTCGGTGAAGGAGTCCAGGGTGGGCCGCTTGGAGGTGTCCTCGTCGTCGGTGTCGATGTAGAGCGGCCAGTTGGCGAAGTCGACGCTTCCGTCCCGCTGCGAGACATCGCGCCCGGCACGGTCCCCGGGCTGTACGTACGCCGCGGGCACCCCGCAGCCGGTGAGTGCGGCGCCGGCGGCGAGGCCGAGCAGCAGGGACCGCCTTGACATGGGGTTCATCCGGATCGCGGGCACGTTCGCAGGATGCCGGGCGGTGTGCGGCCGCGGCAATGGACGCTGCGTCGATCCGTACGAGCCCTGCCCGACACCCTGTCGATCTTGGACATGTGTCTATACTTACTGGACACCTGTACATAAAACTAGACCCGCGAAGTCACGAAGTCACGAAGTCACGAAGTCACGAAGTCACGGGAAGAGTCGCTCATGAACACAACCGCCCATGTCCTGGTCGGCCTGGTGGCCGCGCTCCACGCATACATCCTGGTTCTGGAGATGTTCCTGTGGCAGCGCAAGCCGGGCCGCGAACTCTCCGGATTCGACGCGGAGATGGCCCGCGCGACCGCCCCGCTCGCCGCGAACCAGGGCCTGTACAACGGCTTCCTCGCCGCCGGCCTGGTCTGGGGCCTGACAGCCGCGGACCCAACGGGATACCGGGTACAGGTCTTCTTCCTGAGCTGCGTGGTCATCGCCGGTGTCTACGGCGGCATCACCGCGAACCGCCGCATCCTGGTGGCGCAGGCACTCCCGGGCGCCCTCGCACTGGCCGCAGTCCTGGTGGCCGGATGAGCGCGGCGACCGGCGATCCGCGGGCGGAGCGCACCCGCGCCAGGCTGCGTGCGGCACTGCTCGAAGAGTGCGCCGAGCGCCCGCTCGAAGAGGTCAGCGTCGCGGCGCTGGTGCGCAGGGCGGGTCTGGGCCGGGCCACGTTCTATCTGCACTACACGGATCTGCAGGCGCTCGCGGTCGACGCGTGCGCGGAGGTCGTACGGGAGGCGGTGGAGGCCCTCCACGCCTGGCGCGGCACTCCGGACCCAGCCGCTCCGCCACCCGCGCTGACGGCTTTCTTCACCGGCCTCACGCCACACGCACCGCTCTACCGGACCCTGCTGCGCGAGGGCGGCAGCGGCCCACTGGGCGATCTGCTCCACCGTGAACTGCGCGAACGCAGCCGCAGAGAAAGGGAGTTGGCCGGCGCACCTGCGCCCGACCTGATCGCCTCCGCGGTGGCGGCCACCTTCGCGGGTGTCCTGGCTGACTGGCTCCACGGCCTGATCGACGCGACTCCCGAGGTCATGACGGCCCAGGTCTGGCGCCTGCTGCTGGCACTGCACCGCACACCGACGGCATAAGAAGGCAGCACGGGACGGCATGAGTACGGGGCGCGGGAAGTGTCCCGCGCCCCGTACTCATTGCGCCGCGGCGCTGGAGCTGCCGCCGCGCAGCAGCAGATGTCAGCCGTCGAGCGACGTCATCACGTGCTTGATGCGCGTGTAGTCGTCGAAGCCGTAGGCCGACAGGTCCTTGCCGTAGCCCGACTTCTTGAAGCCGCCGTGCGGCATCTCCGCGACCAGCGGGATGTGGGTGTTGATCCACACACAGCCGAAGTCCATCGCCTTGGACATCCGCATCGCCCGGGCATGGTCCTTGGTCCACACCGAAGAGGCCAGCGCGAACTCCACGCCGTTCGCCCACTCCAGCGCCTGCGCCTCGTCCGTGAAGGACTGGACGGTGATGACCGGGCCGAAGACCTCGTTCTGGATGATCTCGTCGTCCTGCTTCAGGCCGGAGACGACGGTCGCGGCGTAGAAGTAGCCCTTGTCGCCGACCCGGTGACCGCCCGCCTCGACCTTGGCGTGCGCCGGCAGCCGGTCGATGAAGCCGGACACCTGCGCCAGCTGGTTGGCATTGTTGAGCGGGCCGTACAGCACATCGGTGTCGTCCGCCGCGCCCGTCTTGGTGTCGGCGGCGGCCTTCGCCAGCGCCGACACGAACTCGTCGTGGATCGACTCGTGCACCAGGACACGCGTCGCGGCCGTGCAGTCCTGACCGGCGTTGAAGTAGCCCGCCACCGCGATGTCCTCGACGGCCTTGGGGATGTCGGTGTCCTCGAAGACGACGACCGGCGCCTTGCCGCCCAGCTCCAGGTGAACGCGCTTGACGTCCTTGGCCGCGGACGCGGCGACCTGCATGCCCGCCCGTACGGAACCGGTGATGGAGGCCATCGCCGGGGTCGGGTGCTCGACCATGGCGCGTCCGGTCTCCCGGTCGCCGCAGATGACGTTGAAGACGCCCTTGGGCACGATCGAGCCGATGATCTCGGCGATCAGCACGGTCGACGCGGGCGTCGTGTCGGACGGCTTGATGACGACGGCGTTGCCCGCCGCCAGTGCCGGCGCGAACTTCCAGACGGCCATCATCATCGGGTAGTTCCACGGCGCGACCTGCGCGCAGACGCCGACCGGCTCACGCCGGACGATGGAGGTGAAGCCCTCCATGTACTCGCCGGCCGAGCGACCCTCGAGCATCCGCGCCGCGCCCGCGAAGAAGCGGATCTGGTCCACCATGGGCGGGATCTCTTCGGTACGGGTCAGCTCCAGCGGCTTGCCCGTGTTCTCCGACTCGGCCGCGATCAGGTCCTCGGCCCGCTCCTCGAAGGCATCCGCGATCTTCAGCAGTACCTTCTGGCGCTCGGCCGGGGTGGTGTCGCGCCAGGCGGGGAAGGCGGCCGCGGCAGCGTCCATGGCGGCATCGACATCGGCCTGCCCGGAGAGCGGAGACGTTGCGTACACGTCACCCGTGGCCGGGTTGATGACCTCGATCGTCCGCCCGTCGGCAGCGTCCCGGAACTCCCCGTTGATGTAGTTGCGCAGACGACGCAGCTCGGTGGTCACTGTTGCCACCCCTCCTGTCAGATGTCCGATGGGTGAGACCACCAACCCTAGTCGTTCAGCCGACGCTTTCGACAGACCCGACCCTCCCCAACTTCGGATTCAGTTAGATTCGGACGCTTGAACAACGAATTTCATCGCCGAGGGCTTGCCAGACAGACGGACGCGGTGCCAAAGTGAGCCCGTGGCCAGTCGTAGCGCAGAGTCCAGGAACGGGAACGGATCGTCCCCGACGATCGACGCCGTCTCCCTCGCGATCATCGAGCAACTCCAGGAGGACGGGCGCCGCCCGTATGCCGCTATAGGGAAGGCCGTCGGCCTCTCCGAAGCGGCCGTGCGTCAGCGCGTCCAGAAGCTGCTCGACCAGGGCGTGATGCAGATCGTCGCCGTCACCGACCCGCTCACCGTGGGTCTGCGACGGCAGGCGATGGTCGGCATCACGGTCGAGGGCGACGTCGACCCGATCGCGGACGCGCTGACCGCCATGGCCGAATGCGAGTACGTGGTCATGACCGCGGGCTCCTTCGACCTGATGGTGGAGATCGTCTGCGAGGACGACGACCACCTGCTCGAAGTGATCAACAAGCGGATCCGCGCGCTCCCCGGCGTGCGCTCCACCGAGAGCTTCGTCTATCTCAAGCTGAAGAAGCAGACCTATATGTGGGGAACCCGATAGCCGTGAGCAAGGACCTCTCCAAGACCGCCTACGACCACTTGTGGATGCACTTCACCCGCATGTCGTCGTACGAGAACGCACCCGTGCCCACCATCGTGCGTGGCGAGGGCACCTACATCTACGACGACAAGGGCAAGCGCTACCTCGACGGCCTCTCCGGTCTCTTCGTGGTCAACGCCGGCCACGGCCGGCACGAGCTCGCCGAGGCCGCGTACAAGCAGGCTCAAGAGCTCGCCTTCTTCCCCGTGTGGTCGTACGCCCATCCCAAGGCGGTCGAGCTGGCCGAGCGGCTGGCACAGCACGCCCCCGGCGACCTCAACAAGGTCTTCTTCACCACCGGTGGCGGCGAGGCGGTCGAGACCGCCTGGAAGCTCGCCAAGCAGTACTTCAAGCTGCAGGGCAAGCACACCAAGTACAAGGTCATCTCGCGCGCGGTCGCCTACCACGGCACCCCGCAGGGCGCCCTCTCCATCACCGGCCTGCCGGCCCTCAAGGCCCCCTTCGAGCCGCTGGTTCCCGGCGCGCGCAAGGTGCCGAACACCAACATCTACCGTGCGCCGATCCACGGCGACGACCCCGAGGCCTTCGGCCGCTGGGCCGCCGACCAGATCGAGCAGCAGATTCTGTTCGAGGGCCCCGAGACCGTCGCGGCGGTCTTCCTCGAGCCGGTCCAGAACGCCGGCGGCTGCTTCCCGCCGCCGCCCGGGTACTTCCAGCGCGTCCGCGAGATCTGCGACGAGTACGACGTGCTGCTCGTGTCGGACGAGGTCATCTGCGCCTTCGGCCGTCTCGGCACGATGTTCGCCTGCGACAAGTTCGGCTACGTACCGGACATGATCACCTGCGCCAAGGGCATGACCTCGGGCTACTCCCCGATCGGCGCGTGCATCATCTCCGACCGCCTCGCCGAGCCTTTCTACAAGGGCGACAACACCTTCCTGCACGGCTACACCTTCGGCGGCCACCCGGTCTCCGCGGCGGTGGGCCTGGCGAACCTCGACATCTTCGAGAAGGAAGGCCTCAACCAGCACGTCCTCGACAACGAGGGCGCGTTCCTCTCCACGCTGCAGAAGCTGCACGACCTGCCGATCGTCGGCGACGTCCGCGGCAACGGCTTCTTCTACGGAATCGAGCTGGTGAAGGACAAGGTCACCAAGGAGACCTTCACCGACGAGGAGACCGAGCGGGTGCTCTACGGCTTCCTCTCGAAGGCGCTCTACGACAACGGCCTGTACTGCCGCGCCGACGACCGTGGCGACCCGGTCGTCCAGCTGGCGCCGCCGCTGATCTCCAACCAGCAGACGTTCGACGAGATCGAGGGCATTCTGCGCAGCGTCCTCACGGAGGCCTGGACGAAGCTCTAGCCTCACCGGCCCCCTCACCGGCCTCGTACGGCCCGGGGCACCCGACTCCCACTCGGCCGCCAATCATTCGGCCGTCCGAGTGAGATGGGGTGCGCCCGGGCCGCGTGCTTCCCGACACCCCGGTTCTGAATCCTTAGCGTGCCGAGTGACCGATCGGCCCTGTCTTCGTTCCCCCGTACGGGGGAAGGGAAATCTGATCAGAACCGAGGTGTACGTCATGGTGGCCCCGCCGGACAACGATGTGCTCTGGGCGCGTTCCCTGCGCCACTCCCACAGGAGCTCCCCCGCGCTCGTCGGCGTCTCGCTGGGCGTACGGGACGGCGAGATCCTCGCCGTGTGCGGCCCGCGCGGCAGCGGCAAGACCACGCTGCTGCGCTGTCTGTCCGGCCAGCTCGTCCCGCAACAGGGCGAGGTGTGGTTCAACAGCTCCCCCGTGCACACGATGAGCCCGCTCCAGCGCGAACGGCTGCGGCGCGACCGATTCGGCTGGATCGACCCCGAGGCCACGCTCGTCCCGGAGCTGAACGCCTGGGAGAACGCCGCGCTGCCGTTGCTGCTCCGCGGCTCCTCGCGCCGTGGCGCGAAGACCACCGCCATGGAGTGGCTGGACCGGCTCGACATCGGTGCGTGCGCCCGTCTGCGGCCGCATGCGCTGCTCCAGGCGCAGCGCCAGCGGGTCGCCGTCGCGCGGGCGCTGGTCGCCACGCCGTCGGTGATCTTCGCGGACGAGCCGACGGCGACGCTGCACCGCGCGGACCGGGCGCAGGTGCTGCGTACGTTGACGGCCGCGGCCCGCTCCCACCGGATCACCGTCGTACTGGCCACACACGACGAGGAGTTGGCGATGCTCGCGGACCGTTCGCTCACGCTCGTCGACGGCCGGCGCGTGAACTCGCTCGCGACCGCCGACGCGGAAGGCAGAGCCGAGTGCTCGCTTTCCGTCTAGCCCGCGGCACGCACCCGCTGGTCCTGCTGCGCCGGCTGATGGTGGCAGCGGCATCGGCGGGCGTGGGCTTCCTGCTGCTGTGCACGCTGTCATACGCGCTGGCCCACCCCACGGACTCCGGCTCAGGACTGCGCCTGCTCTGGTGCCTGATCCCACTGGCCGCGACGGTGCACTTCGCGGTGGCGGTGGCCCGTACGGACCCGAGCACGCGCCCGCGGGCCGGCCTCTCCGCGGTCGGTCTAGGTCCCGCCCGCCTCGGTGTACTGGCGGCGGTCTCCACCGCCGTCGCCGGAACGCTCGGCAGCGCCGTCGCCCTGCTGCTCTTCCTCCATCTGCGGGGCGATCTGACGGGCCTTCCGTTCGACGGCGCGGGGGCCGAGCCGCTCGCCGCGGGCCGGCCGCTGCCGCTGGCGGCCGCGCTGACGTTGCTCGCACTGGTGCCGCTGGCGTCCACGGCGGCCGCGGCGGTGGCGCTGCGGCCGCGGCGTGTCAAGCCGGGTGCCGAGCCCGAGGCGCCGGACGCCCCGTCCCCCGCGCCGACAGGTCTGCCGTGGGGCGTCGCGCTGATCGCGGCGGGCCTGGCCGTCGAGACGTACGCGAGCCGCGGCACGCCCCGCTCGCCGCTCCCTCTCCCGGGCCAGTTCGACGGCAGCTCGTCGGGCGTTCTCGTCGGCTGGGCGCTCACCGCGCTGGGCCTCGCCCTGGCGGGCCCGGGCATCACCCGCTTCTGCGGCCGCGTCCTCCAGTCCGTCCGCCCCGGTGCGACCCGTCTGCTGGCCGGCCGCGTCCTGATGGAGGAGTCCGGCCGCATCGGCCGCCCGCTGGGCGTGGTGTGCGCGGTGGCGTCGGCAGCGATCGCGGCCTCGGCCCTCCAGGACACGGGCCCGCACCCCTTCGGGCCGCTGACCGGCCTGGGCGCGGTCCTGGTGATGACGTGCACGACGGCGACGCTGATCACCGCGGCCCTGGAGGCCAAACAGGCTCGCGCCGACACGACGAAGTCACTCCGCCGCCTCGGCACTCCCACGGCAACCCTCCGCAACGCGACGGCCATCCGCGCGGCAACCCTGCTGGCGGTCTTCGCCCCACTGACGTGGGGGGTCGCGGCCCTGGCGGTGCTTCCTTTCTCGGCCTGAGGACGACGGGGCCGGCCTCGGCTTCTTCGCACTGCGGGGCGTACGGGGGCGGGGAGCCTCGCGTGTCGAAGCGGGAGCGGGGGCGGGGTGGGGGAACACCTGCCCGGCCCACCCCCGCCCCCACGGGCCCCCGGCCACAGCGCCTATCGTGTCCGCATGGCCACTGGAGACCGGCACCACAGCGACCGGGAGATCGAGTCCCTCGACGAGTTCGACGACGTCGTCACCCGCGGCTCCCTCGTCGGACACCGCGTCCAGTCCGTCGACCTCACCGACCGCACTTCGGCCCTGCTCTCCACCGCCACGACCGGCGCCATGTTCCTGGGCTGCCCCATGCGGCCCGACGCCGCCGCCAAGGTCCGTGCCGACGGCGCGCTCGTCTTCCCGCCCCTCCCGGACCTGCCCTTCGACCCGTACCGCGGGCTCCTCTACTCCCCCGGCGAACTCTTCGAAGGCCTCACCACCGGCGGTTACGCCGCCACCCCGGACGCACGTGCCTACGCCTGGTTCCAGGAGACGAAGGCCGACGGCGACATCTTCGCCTCGATGCTTCGCTCCATCCACGACGACGCGATCTCCGACGCCCTGGACGAACTCCTCGTCGACGCCCGCGTCGTGGGCATGATGGGCGGCCACGCGATGGCCCGCGGCACGGACGCCTACGCCGGTGCCGCCCGCCTCGGTCAGGCCCTGGCCCGTGCCGGGTTCACCGTCGCGACCGGCGGCGGCCCCGGTGCCATGGAGGCCGCGAACCTCGGTGCGTACGCCGCTGCGCACCCCGACGAGATGCTCGCCGAGGCGCTCGAACTCCTCGCCAAGGCCCCCTCGTTCACGCCGTCGATCTCCGACTGGGCCGCCGCCGCCTTCGAGGTGCGCGACCGCTGGCCCGGAGGCGGCGACTCGGTCGGCATCCCCACCTGGTTCTACGGCCACGAGCCGCCGAATGCCTTCGCCGAACACATCGCCAAGTACTTCGCCAACGCGACCCGCGAAGACGGCCTCCTCGCCCGCTCCAACGCGGGCGTGATCTTCCTGCCCGGCGCCGCCGGCACGGTCCAGGAGATCTTCGACAACGCGACCCCGAACTACTACGAGTCCCGCGGCGAACCCACCCCGATGGTCCTCGTCGACCGCGCGCACTGGACGGAGCGGCTGCCCACCTGGCCGCTGCTCCAGTCCCTCGCGGCGGGCCGCTCGATGGAGTCCCGTATCGCGCTTGTCGACTCCGTCGACGAGGCTCCGGCGGCGTTGAAGCTGCTGACCAGCGGCGAGTAGACCGCAAGAAGCAACTTCAGAGGCCGAAGACACGTCTGGTAATCCAGCCGGAGTTGGACTGACCCCACGTGAACGGAGCCCCTGGTGCTGATCGGCCTACTGACCGCTGTCGCGGCCTCGATCTGTTACGGCACGGGGTCGGTGCTTCAAGCCGTGGGCTCCCGCAAGTCCGCCCGGCGCGAGGCGGCCGAGGCCGGAGTCACCCAGCACGGCGGACCGAGCCTCTCCTCGACCGCCAAGGCCGCGATGACCTGGGAGTTCATCGTCGGCACCATCCTGGACTTCGTCGGGTTCGGCCTCGGCGCACTCGCCGCGCGCCTGCTTCCGCTCTTCCTCTCCCAGACCGTCATCAGCGCCAATCTGGTGATCACGGCGGTGCTGAGCGTCAGACTGCTGGGCATCCGGCTGGCCCGCGCCGAGTGGACGTCCATCGCCGTTGTCTGCTCCGCCCTGGTGCTGCTGGCCACGGCCGCGGGTCCGGAGGGAAGCGGCCACACCCCGATCGCCACCCACTGGTGGCTGCTGGCGATCTCGTTGCTGCTGATGGCCGGCGGCACCGTTGTCGTACGTCTTCTGGGCGCGCGCGCCGCGATCCTCGCGGGCCTGCTCTCGGGCCTCGGCTTCGGCGCGCTCGGCGTCGGCGTACGGGTACTGAACGGCGTCGACCCCTTCGACCTGGGCGCCCTGCTCTCGGACCCGGCGCTGTACGCGATTCTCGTGGCGGGTATCGGCGGCATGTATCTGCACACCGTCGCGCTGCAGATCGGTTCGGTGAACGGCGCCACGGCCGCGCTGGTCGTCGGCGAGACCGTACTGCCGGGCATGATCGGCGTGCTGTGGCTGGGCGACTCCTCACTTGCCGGCTTCGCCTGGATGGCGATCCTCGGCTTCGTACTGGCGGTGGCGGGCGCGGTCGCGGTGGCCTGGTTCGGCGCGCCGGAGGCGCACGGCACGAAGCCGGGGGAGGAATCGGATCCGGGGTCGCCGGAGCCACGTCCTGAGGAGCTCGCCCCTGCCCGCTAGGGGGCCGTCCATTACCCGGCGCGTATCGCGTGTACGAGGACAGCCCCGCGATCGCCGCGGCCTGCGCGAGCGACCAGGACAGCGGTCAGGACAACCGTCGGGGCAGAGCCGGTCCGGGCAGCCGGTCCGGGGCGCAGTCAGGGCGGCGGCGACCGAATCAGCCGGCCGGGGCCAGCACCACCACATCCTCGGCGGCGAAGACGACGCCCACCGTCGCACCCTCCTCCGGGGCATCCCGCAGGGAGCACTCCGCCTCCAGCGGCGGCCCCTCGTCGGGTCGCAGCTGTACGGCGACGTGGTTGCCCCGGAACGTACGCGCCTGCACCGTGCAGCGCAGCCCCTCCGCCGGCGGGACCAGTCGGACACCCGCCGGTCGCACCAGCACCTGCCGGGCGCCCTGCGGCGCGTCCTCCGGCACCGGCACCTTGCCCCACACCGTGTCCGCGGCCGCGCCGCTCACCGTCGCCGCCACGACGTTGTCGAAGCCGAGGAAGCGCGCGACGAACTCGGACGCGGGCCGCTGCCAGACGTCGAGCGGCGTGCCCGCCTGGGCGATCCTGCCGTCCCGCATGACGACGACACGGTCGGCGAGCGCGAATGCCTCGCCCTGGTCATGAGTGACGGCGAGCACCGTCGTACCCAAGCGCCCGAACAGTCCCCGCAGTTCGACGACCAGCCGTTCCCGCAGCCCCCGGTCCAGCTGCCCCAGCGGCTCGTCCAGCATCAGCAGCCGGGGCTGCGGCGCCAGCGCCCTGGCCAGCGCCACCCGCTGCTGCTCGCCGCCGGACAGCGAGGCGACGGCCCGCCGCTGCGCCGCCGGCAGCCCGACCAGCTCCAGCAACTCGCCGACGCGGCGGGCCTGTTCGTTCCGTCCTGTGCCGTGCATCCGCAGCCCGAAGGCGACATTGCCGCCGACGTCGCGCTGCGGGAAGAGCTGATGATCCTGGAACATCAGGCCCACCCCGCGTCGGTGCACCGGAACGCCGGCCTGGTCCGCACCTGACAGCAACACCCGTCCGCCGTCGGCTGCTTGCAGCCCGGCGACGATCCGCAGCAGAGTGGATTTCCCACTGCCGCTCGGCCCCAGCACACAGACGATCTCGTGCTCGGCGACCTCGAGATCCACCGCGTCGAGCGCCGCGCGTGCCCCGAACCGTACGGTCACGTCCTCCAGCCGCAGCAAAGCCATCAGAACTCCCCGGACGATCGGTCGGTACGGATTCGTTCGAGTACCAGCAGCGCCACCGCGCACACCACCATCAAGATGGTGCTCAGCGCCATCGCCTGCCCGTAGTTGAGCTCGCCGGGCCGGCCGAGAAGTCGCGCCACGGCCACCGGCAGCGTCGGATTGTCGGGCCGTGCGATGAAGACCGTCGCACCGAACTCGCCGAGCGAGATGGCGAAGGCGAATCCGGCGGCGATGAGCAGCGCCCGCCGCACCAGCGGCAAATCGACCTCCCGCCACACCCGCAGCGGCGATGCGCCCAGCACCGCCGCCGCCTCGCGCAGCCGCCCGTCCACCGCTCGCAGGACCGGCAGCATCATCCGCACGACGAAGGGGACGCCGACCAGCGCCTGGGCGAGCGGCACCAGAATCCAGGATGCCCGCAGATCCAGCGGCGGCTTGTCGAGGGTGATGAGGAAGCCGAAGCCGACGGTCACGGCGGAGACGCCGAGCGGCAGCATGAGCAGCGCGTCGAAGCCGCGCAGCAGCCGGCCGGCCTTCCGGGTCAGCGCCGCCGCCGCGAGACCGCCGACGGCCAGCGCGATGACGGTCGCGACCAGCGCGTACCGCAAGGAGTTCCACACCGCGTCGATCGGCGGTACGAGGAAGGTTCCGCCGCTCGCGTCCAGCGCGGTCAGCGCCCGGTAGTAGTCGAAGCCGTAGCCGCCGGGCCCGTCGAGGGAACGTTCGACCAGCACTCCGAGCGGCGCCAGGACCAGCAGCAGAATCGTGGCCAGCACCCCGCCGAGCAGCGCCCACTGCCCGGCGCCGCGCGGCCGCCGCGCGGTCTGTGCCGGGTCCACCAGTTTCAGCGCGGTCTCCCGCCGTCGCACCGTCCACGCGTGTACGGCGAGCACCGCGCCCACCGCGGCGAACTGCACCAGCGTCAGCACGGCCGCGGTGGAGAGATCCAGCAGCTGAGCCGTTTGTCGATAAATCTCGACCTCGACTGTGGAGAACGTCGGTCCGCCGAGGATCTGTACAACGCCGAAGGAGGTGAAGGTGAAGAGGAAGACCATGAGCGCGGCGGCGGCCACGGCGGGCCCGAGGGCCGGCAGCGTCACCCTCCGCCAGGCCGCGAACCGCCCGGCGCCCAGCACCCGGGCGGCCTCCTCCTGGCGCGGGTCGAGCTGCGACCACAGACCACCCACGGTCCGTACGACCACCGCGTAGTTGAAGAAGACGTGCGCGAGCAGAATCGCCCACACCGTGGTGTCCAGCCGCACGCCCCACAGCTCGTCGAGCAGCCCGCCGCGCCCGAGCAACGCCAGGAAGGCCGTCCCGACAACGACGGTCGGCAGCACGAACGGGACGGTGACCACCGCCCGCAGCAGCCGCTTTGCGGGAAAGTCGAAACGGGCGAAGACATACGCGCCCGGCAGGGCTATCAGCAGTGTGAGCACCGTGGAGGCGAGCGCCTGCCAAGTGGTGAACCACAGCACCCGCAGAATGTCGGGGCGACTCAGCACCTCACCGATTCGCCCGAACTGCCAGACCCCGTCGATCTCGAGGCCCCGGCCGACGATGGCGACGACCGGATAGGCGAAGAAGACCGCGAAGAACACGACGGGCCCGGCCATCAGCCCCAGCCGCGCCGCATTCCCGCGGACCGACTTCGTTACTTCAGTACGAGCGAGGACCATGACCGGACCCACTGCTCACGATTCTTGGCAATCGTGTCGGGAGCGACGGTCTCGGGCTTGTCGGCCACCGCGCCGAACTTGGTGAACACCTCGGGCAGCTTCGCGCCCTTGACAACGGGGTTGACGAACATGTTCAGCGGCATGTCCTCCTGGAACTTCTTGGAGACCAGGAAGTCCAGCAGCGCCTTGCCGCCCGCCTCGTTCTTCGCGCCCTTGAGGAGACCCGCGAACTCGGTCTGGCGGAAGCAGGTTCCGGTCGCGACCCCGGTGGGTGCCTCGGCCGGCTGCGGCTCGGAGAAGAGCACCTCGGCCGGCGGGCTGGAGGCGTACGAGACGACGAGCGGTCGGTCGGCCTTGGCCTTCTTGCCGCCGGCGGAGCCGGAGAACTCCTCGTTGTACGCCTGCTCCCAGCCGTCGACGACCTTGACGCCGTTCTCCTTGAGCTTCTTCCAGTAGTCCTGCCAGCCGTCCTCGCCGTACTTGCCGACCGAGCCGAGGAGGAAGCCGAGGCCGGGCGAGGAGGTCGCGACGTTCTCCGTCACCAGGAGGTTCTTGTACGCGGGCTTGGCCAGGTCGTCGAACGACTGCGGCGGCGCCAGCTTCTTGTCGGCGAAGTACTTCTTGTCGTAGTTGACGCAGATGTCGCCGGTGTCGACGGGTGTGACCCGGTGCTTGTCCTTGTCCAGCTGCACCTCGTCGGTCACCTGGCTCAGGCCCTTTGCCTCGTACGGCGTGAACAGACCGTTGTCGAGAGCGCGCGAGAGCAGGGTGTTGTCGACGCCGAAGAAGACATCGCCCTGCGGGGAGCCCTTGGTGAGGATCTCCTTGTTGAGCGCCGCGCCCGCGTCACCGCTCTTGAGCACCTTGACCGTGTAACCGGTCTCCTTGGTGAACGCCTTCAGCACGGAGGGGGAGGCGGCGAACGAGTCGTGGCTGACGAGCGTCACGGTCTTCGGCTTCGAAGCGCCGTCCGAGGTCGAGGAGTCCTTGGACTCGCCGCCGCAGGCCGCGAGAGTCGTGACGCCCAGCGCCGCGGCCAGCGCGGTGACCGTGATCTTCTTGGTGGTGCTCACTGAAATTCCTCCTGGGGTTGACCAGGAAGAGACGCGGCCCTGCCCGGCTCCCTCGAAAGGAATCCGGGCAGGGCGCAACAGCTTGTGAGTAATGACCGAACTTCCTACCCAGAATGACCTGGGCAAGGTTCAGAGGGTCTGCGACCACTGGGCTCGATGTACCAAGCCCGCGTCGCACTCTCAGCGCTGTGGCGCTCCCCTGTCGGAATATGTAGATGTTTCAAGCCAGGTTACACGGACGCTAACGCTCCGAAGCGGCCAGCTGCCCACACGCTCCGTCGATCTCCTGACCACGGGTGTCGCGGACGGTGACCGGCACCCCGTGCGCCGCGATGGCCTCCACGAAGGCCTTCTCGTCCTCGGGCCGCGAGGCCGTCCACTTCGATCCCGGCGTCGGGTTGAGCGGGATCAGATTCACGTGGACCCGCTTGCCCTTGAGCAGTCGGCCCAGCAGATCACCCCGCCACGCCTGGTCGTTGATATCGCGGATGAGCGCGTACTCGATGGAGATCCGGCGGCCCGACTTCTCCGCGTACTCCCAGGCGGCGTCCAGCACCTCCCGGACCTTCCAGCGCGTATTGACCGGGACCAGGGTGTCGCGCAGCTCGTCGTCCGGCGCGTGCAGCGAGACGGCGAGACGGCACTTGAAGCCCTCGTCGGCGAAGCGATGCATCGCGGGTACCAGGCCGACGGTGGAGACGGTGATCCCGCGCTGCGAGAGACCGAGGCCGTCCGGCTCGGGGTCGGTGAGGCGGCGGACGGAGCCGACGACCCGCTTGTAGTTGGCGAGCGGCTCTCCCATCCCCATGAAGACGATGTTGGAAAGCCGTGCCGGTCCGCCGGGCACCTCGCCGTCGCGCAGGGCGCGCATGCCGTCGACGATCTGGTGCACGATCTCGGCGGTCGACAGATTCCGGTCGAGACCGGCTTGACCGGTCGCGCAGAAGGGGCAGTTCATCCCGCAGCCGGCCTGCGACGAGATGCACATCGTCACCCGGTCCGGGTAGCGCATCAGCACGGACTCGACGAGCGTGCCGTCGTGCAGCCTCCACAGGGTCTTGCGGGTGGTGTCGTCGTCGCACGAGATATGCCGCACGACGGACATCAGGTCGGGCAGCAGCTCCGAGGCGAGCTTCTCGCGCGCGGCGGCGGGGATGTCGGTCCACTCGGCCGGGTCGTGGGCGTACCGCGCGAAGTAGTGCTGCGAGAGCTGCCTGGCGCGGAACGGCTTCTCGCCGATCGCGGCGACGGCGTCCTTGCGCTCGGCGGGCGTGAGGTCGGCGAGATGCCGCGGGGGCTTCTTGGCTCCGCGGGGCGCGACGAAAGTAAGTTCTCCGGGCTTGGGCATGGTCCTATCAGTGTCGCAGACCGAATCTCGTGACCTGCGGCCGTTGACGCCCGGGGTGGGCACTGACGGTCGTTGCCGGTCACTGCCGGGCACCCTCGGACGGCCCACAGACGGCCCAGCCCGGGGCGCGTTCTGGCTGGCCAGCAAGCCAAAGGGAAGCGCGAGCGATACCGCTGGAGCCGCCGACGCGGGATGGCGAACCTCTCCCCCGCTGCGGCCTCCCTGCCGAACCGGAGCTCCGGGGGCCTAGACTCGAACACGTGTCCGAAGAAGTGCCTCGCCTGGAGCGCCTGCGCAGCGTCCGCCAGTGGCTCGCATGGCAGCTGCGCCGCACTGACGAATCCATCGCGGAGCTGGAGCACCAGGAGGCAGCCGCCGCCCGTACGGCACGCACACTGCCGCCGCCCGAGCCGGAGTGGAAGCTGTCGATGCTGCGAGCAGGCGACAAACCCACCCCGGACGCGGTACACACCAGCGACTGCCGCATGGCCGGCAACCCCACGAAGCAGCTGACCCGCGAGCAGGCACTCCGCGCGCTTACAGACGGCATCACGGCGTGCCCGTACTGCCGGCCTGACACCGACCTCGGAGTGCTGTGAACGGGAAACCGTCGCAGGCTGAGGGCACGGGCACAGCACCGATCGTCGTGCACCGGGCGCGCGTCCGTCAGTGTCGCAGAGATACGAAGAGGGGCCCGCCGCCCTGTGGACAACGAACCCCTCAACAACGCCTCACATACGAACGCGCAGGTCAGCCGCTTCCTACAAAGATCACCATGAGCAGCCAGACGACCGGGGCCGTCGGCAGCAGCGAGTCCAGTCGGTCCATGATGCCGCCGTGGCCCGGCAGCAGCGTGCCCATGTCCTTGATGCCCAGGTCTCGCTTGATCATCGACTCGCCCAGGTCACCGAGCGTGGCGCTGGCCGCGACCGCGAAGCCCAGCAGCAACCCCTGCCACCAGGCGCCGTCGTCGATCACGAACTCCATGAGCAGCGCGCCCGCCGCCATGGCGAAGGCCACCGCGCCGAGCAGGCCTTCGCGGGTCTTCCCTGGGCTGATGCGCGGCGCGAGCTTGTGCTTGCCGAAGCGCCAGCCGACGGCGTACGCCCCCGTGTCGCTGACCACCGTCAGCACCAGGAAGGTGAGCACCCGCTGCGGCCCGTCGTCCGCGGCGAGCATCATCGCGACGAACGTCGCCAGGAAGGGCACGTAGAACGCGGCGAAGACGCCTGCCGTGACGTCTTTCAGATAGCCCTCGGGCGGCTCGGTCATCCGCCAGACCAGCACCGCGAGTGCCGTGAGGGCCATGGCGACCCATGCGCCCTCCGCGCCGCGCACATAGCCGGCCACGATCATGGCCGCGCCGCCGACCCCGAGGGGCACCAGCGGTGCCTTGATCTGCTTGCGCTCCTCGAGCCGCGACGTCAGTTCCCACAGTCCGACCACGACGGCGACCGCTATCACGCCGACGAACACAGCCTTGACGATGAAGAGTGACGCGACGATCACCGCGCCGAGCCCGACGCCTACTCCTATGGCCGCCCGTAGATCACGGCCGGCCCGCTTCTTCTGCGGCGGCTCGGGGGCCGCCGGCGGCGGGGTGGGCATGGGCTCCTGCGGAATCTCATCACGGGACGGGGAGCCACTCCGCCGAGCAGCCCCGAGGTCGCGGTCATTGCGGTCGTCGCCGTCTTCGGCGTCTCTACCTGCGTCGGGAAAGTCCGGCACGATGGGCATGGGCCGAGTCTGCTGTGCGTCATGCTCATCGTATGCAGGACCCGCCGGGGCAGGCCCCTGGTCGGGCGGCCCCCAGTAACCGGCTCTCGGCGGGGCCCCCCAGGAAGAGTCGTTCATCAGACCTCGAGCAGCTCGGCTTCCTTGTGCTTGAGCAGCTCGTCCACCTGCGCCACGTACTTCGCGGTGGTGTCGTCGAGCTCCTTCTCCGCGCGGCGGCCCTCGTCCTCGCCGACCTCGCCGTCCTTGATCAGCTTGTCGATCGTCTCCTTTGCCTTGCGGCGGACGGAGCGGATCGAGATCTTGGAGTCCTCGGCCTTGGTCTTGGCGACCTTGATGTACTCCTTGCGGCGGTCCTGCGTGAGCTCCGGGAACACCACCCGGATGATATTGCCGTCGTTGCTCGGGTTGACGCCGAGGTCGGAGTCGCGGATCGCCTGCTCGATATTGCGCAGCGCGGTCTTGTCGAACGGGGTCACCACGGCCATCCGCGCCTCGGGAACCGAGAACGACGCCAGCTGGTTGATCGGGGTCAGCGCACCGTAGTAGTCCGCCACGATCTTGTTGAACATCGCCGGGTGCGCACGTCCGGTGCGGATCGCGGCGAAGTCATCCTTGGCGACCAGGACGGCCTTCTCCATCTTCTCCTCGGCCTCGAGGAGGGTCTCTTCGATCACCACTTGCTCCTGCGTGTCTTGAGTAGGCCCGGCGTGCAACAGGGCCGGCGGAACCTGCGTCGCGTTCCCCTGCACGGTGTCCGACCGGCAGGGCTTTGTCCATCCCTCGAGGGACTCCCCCGAGTCAGGCGCGGGTGCCCTGGTCGCTCACGAGTGTGCCGATCTTCTCACCCTTGACGGCGCGAGCGATATTGCCTTCGGTGAGCAGTTCGAAGACGAGGATCGGGAGGTTGTTGTCGCGGCAGAGTGTGATGGCGGTGGCGTCGGCGACCTTGAGGTTGCGGGAGAGCACCTCGCCGTACTCCAGCGCGTCGAACTTCACCGCGTCGGGGTTGGTCTTGGGGTCCGAGTCGTAGACCCCGTCGACGCCGTTCTTGCCCATCAGCAGGGCCTCGGCGTCGATCTCCAGGGCTCGCTGGGCGGCAGTGGTGTCGGTGGAGAAGTACGGCATGCCCATACCGGCGCCGAAGATGACGACGCGGCCCTTCTCCAGGTGGCGCACGGCGCGCAGCGGGATGTAGGGCTCCGCGACCTGGCCCATGGTGATGGCGGTCTGGACGCGCGAGTCGATGCCCTCCTTCTCCAGGAAGTCCTGGAGAGCGAGGCAGTTCATCACCGTACCGAGCATGCCCATGTAGTCGGAACGGGCCCGGTCCATGCCCCGCTGCTGGAGCTCGGCCCCACGGAAGAAGTTACCGCCGCCGATGACGACCGCGATCTCCGCGCCGTCACGGACGACCGCCGCGATCTCGCGCGCCATGGCGTGTACGACGTCGGGGTCGACGCCGAGCGCTCCGCCGCCGGCAAATGCCTCACCGGACAGCTTCAGCATGAAGCGTCCGATCTTCTTGCCGTACAGGTCGTCGCTCTTGTCGTCGGCAGCCTGGTTGGCGTCCGAGCCCTTGTTCATGGAGATCTCCTCGTGCACATACGAAGAAGGCCATTGCCGGTGGGTGCTGGTGTCCCTGTCGGCAATGGCCTCCTCGTCAGATCTGCGGTCGTCCGGCGCCTACGCGGCCGATGACTGCGTGGGAAACCCTAGCGGGCTCCCGGGTCGATCGCGTACGGCTCAGGCGCCGACGCGGATGCGCGAGAAGCGCTTCAGCGTGACACCGGCCTCGTCCAGAACCTTCTGGACGGACTTCTTGTTGTCCTTGGCGAACGGCTGGTCGAGGAGGGTGACCTCCTTGAAGAAACCGTTGACGCGACCCTCGACGATCTTCGGAAGGGCGGCCTCGGGCTTGCCCTCCTCGCGCGAGGTGGCCTCGGCGACGCGGCGCTCGTTCTCGACGACGTCGGCCGGAACCTCGTCGCGGGTGAGGTACTTCGGCGCGAAGGCGGCGATGTGCTGCGCGACGTCCTTGGCGATCTCGGCGTTTTCCTTGTCCAGCTCGACCAGGACGCCGACCTGCGGCGGGAGGTCGGGCATGGTGCGGTGCATGTACACACCCACGTAGCCGCCGGAGAACTGCGCGAAGCGGTCGAGGACGATCTTCTCGCCAAGGTTGGCGTTGGCCTCGTCGACGTACGCCTGGACGGTCTTGCCGGCCTCGATCTCGGAGGCGAGCAGCGCCTCGAGGTCGCCCGGGGAGGTCTGCGCCACGTGCTCGGCGAGCGTGTTGGCGACGGCCTGGAACTTGTCACCCTTGGCGACGAAGTCCGTCTCGCACTTCAGCTCGAGCAGAACGCCGGAGGTCTTGTCCTCGGAGATGAGGGAGACGACGGCGCCGTTCTCGGCGTTGCGGCCCTCGCGCTTGGCGACGCCCTTCTGGCCCTTGACGCGGAGAAGCTCGACGGCCTTGTCGACGTTGCCGTCGGCCTCGTCCAGGGCCTTCTTGCAGTCCATCATGCCGGCGCCGGTGAGCTCGCGGAGCTTCTTGACGTCAGCGGCGGTGTAGTTCGCCATGTCCTTGAATCTCTCTCGAAAGTCGAAAGTCGAAGATCTACGGGTGAGCGGCGGGGGCCGGTGCGTGTGGCACCGTCCCCCGCCGTCAACTACCGAACCTGTGAGGTCAGGCCTGCTCGGCGTCCGCGGCCGGGGCCTCGGCGGCAGGGGCCTCAGCAGCAGCCTCGGCCTCGGCGGCGGCCGGAGCCTCAGCAGCGGCCTCGGCGGCAGGGGCCTCAGCAGCGGCCTCGGCCTCGGCAGCCGCCGGAGCCTCGGCAGCCTCGTCGGAGTCCGCCTTCTTCTCGCCCTCGAGAAGGTCGCGCTCCCACTCGGCGAGGGGCTCGCCGGCGGCCTTCTCGCCCGGCTTGGAGTCACCGGTGGCGACGCCGGAACGGGCGATGAGGCCCTCAGCGACGGCGTCGGCGATCACGCGGGTGAGCAGGGTGACGGAGCGGATCGCGTCGTCGTTGCCCGGGATCTTGTAGTCGACCTCGTCGGGGTCGCAGTTGGTGTCGAGGATCGCGACGACCGGAATCTTGAGCTTGCGCGCCTCACCGACGGCGATGTGCTCCTTCTTGGTGTCCACGATCCAGACGGCGCTGGGCACCTTGGACATCTCGCGGATACCACCGAGGGTCTTCTCCAGCTTGGCCTTCTCGCGGGAGAGGACCAGGAGCTCCTTCTTGGTGAGGCCGGACGCGGCCACATCCTCGAAGTCGATCTGCTCGAGCTCCTTCAGACGCTGAAGGCGCTTGTAGACGGTGGAGAAGTTGGTGAGCATGCCGCCCAGCCAACGCTGGTTGACGTACGGCATACCAACGCGCGTCGCCTGCTCGGCGATGGCCTCCTGGGCCTGCTTCTTGGTGCCGACGAACATGATGGAGCCGCCGTGGGCGACGGTCTCCTTGACGAACTCGTAGGCGCGGTCGATGTACGACAGCGACTGGAGCAGGTCGATGATGTAGATGCCGTTGCGCTCCGTGAAGATGAATCGCTTCATCTTCGGGTTCCAACGACGGGTCTGGTGACCGAAGTGGACGCCGCTTTCCAGCAGCTCCCGCATCGTGACGACGGCCATGGCCGTATCTCCTTGGATTCTCGGTTATGTCCTGACGCCCCGACGCGCCGTGCCACAAGGGACCGAGGAGCGCGGCCACCGACCTGAAGAAGGTGTGGTGGCGGGGCGTGCGAAGTCGACCCGGTGACCCGGATCGCCATGAGAAGTGTACGGGACCCGCGCGGTGCCGGGTGACGGCGCTGTCCACAACCCGTCAGTACTCCACAGATTCGGACCATGATCAGCGCGGTGGCGGTGTTCCGCGGGACGGTCTGTGCCATGTACCGCGTCAAGGACCGCGTCATGGACCACTTCATTCACCGCCTCATGGACCGCCTCATCCACCGCCTCATGAATCGCAGACCGCTCGTCGCGGTGCTCGCCTCGGCCCTGCTCATCGCGGGCGCGGGCGCGGCCCCGGCCGCCGACCGCGACCGCGGCTGGCCGGTGGGACCGCCTCGCCCCTCGGTCGTACGGAGCTGGGAGCCGCCGGCATCCGCGTACGGGCCGGGGCACCGCGGAGTTGATCTGGCCGCTCCGCCGGGCACCCCGGTACGGGCCGCGGCACCAGGCCGGGTCTCGTTCGCGGGCCTGGTCGCGGGCCGCGGAGTGCTCTCCATCGTCCTCACCGGTACGGGTGGGCCGCCGCTGCGCACGACGTACGAGCCGGTCCGTCCGCTCCTGCCGGAAGGCACGGCGGTGAGCGCCGGACAGGTGGTCGCCACGGTCGCCGCGGGACCTTCGCACTGTGCCGCGGGCTGTCTGCACTGGGGTCTGCTGCGCGGCACGGAGTATCTGGATCCGCTGTCGCTGCTGCCGCCCTGGCTACTGCGCCGCGGCCCGTCCCGGCTGCTCCCGGTCTTCGGCATCCCGGCGGTGGAAGCGGCCCCGCCGGCAGCGCTTGCCGCGCCTGCGGTCGTGGGGACTCCTGCGGTCGCGGGGGCTGGGGTCGCGGGGACCGGGCTCGCGCTCCATGAGGTGCTGCTCCTGCTCACCGCCGCCGTGTCACATCGGGGGCTGTGGAGTGGGCGCCCGCACGGGGTCAGCCCCGTACGCCCCGCAGCGCCATGGACACCGCCGCGTCGGCGATCTCCGCCGGGTCCTCCGCCGAGCCGAGCTCGATACGGCGGACCGCGGCGTCCACGACGCCCTGCAGCAGCATCGCCGCCAGCCGGGGCCGGTCTTGGCCCAGCTCTCCCAGCGCCTCGACGATCATGGCGATCAGCCCGCCGTGCGCGGCACGGATCTTCTCCCGTGCCCCGGCGTCCAGTTCGCCGGCGGAGATCGCGACGACAGCCCGGTGGCGGCGGTCCCCGACGAGCTCCAGCTGCTGGCGTACATACGCCTCGACCTTGCCCGCGGCCGTGTCCGCCCGCTCCATCGCGGCCTCGACCTCCGCCGCCCAGACGGGGAAGTCGACCGCGCAGAGCTCTTCGACGACCGCGGCGCGCGAGCGGAAGTACTCGTAGACGGAGGACCTGGCCAAGCCCGTGCGCTCGGCGAGGGCGGGGAAGGTCAATGCCTCCGTACCGCCTTCGGACAGAAGGGAGCGCGCGGCATCCAGCAGGGCGCCTCGCTGCATCGTCCGGTGCTCGGCCACGGAGGCCGCTCGAATCCTGGGCACGTCTCCACTCTACGGATGTCCGGGGACGCGGCAGGAGGATTCGGCGTCAGCGCCCGACGTCGGCCAGCTTCGCGCGGAGTTGCAGAACCGACTTTGTGTGGATCTGGCTGACCCTGCTCTCCGTGACGCCGAGGACATTGCCGATCTCGGCGAGGGTGAGGCCCTCGTAGTAGTAGAGAGTGACGACGGTCTTTTCGCGCTCCGGCAGGGTGTTGATGGCGCGGGCGAGCAGCCGCCGCAGTTCCCGGTCCTCGGCCACCTCCACCGGGTTGTCGGCGGCGGTGTCCTCAAGGGTGTCCATCAGGCTGAGCCGGTCGCCGCCTTCACCGCCGACATGCAGCAGCTCCTCCAGCGCGACCACGTTCGCCAGCGACAACTGGCTGAAAACCGCATGCAGTTCCTCGACGGCGATGCCCATCTCGGTGGCGACCTCACACTCGGAGGGCGTACGCCTCAGCTGCGCCTCGAGCGTGGCATAAGCGCGCTCCACGGCCCGGGCCTTCTGCCGGACGGAGCGCGGGATCCAGTCCAGGGCACGGAGTTCGTCGATCATCGCGCCGCGGATGCGGGTGATCGCGTACGTCTCGAACTTGATCGACCGGTCGATATCGAACTTCTCGATGGCGTCGATGAGTCCGAATACTCCGGAGGAGACGAAGTCCGCTTGTTCAACATTGGACGGCAGCCCCACGCTCACCCGGCCCGCGACGTACTTCACCAGTGGCGAGTAGTGCAGGATCAACTGCTCCCGCAGCCGCTCGTCACCCGTGGCCTTGTACGACCGCCACAGCTCCTCGAGCGACGAGGGAGCGGGGGGCCGCACGGTGCCTCGGGCAGCGGGTGGCACTGCCGCGCGGTCAGACCCGGAGGTGTGCTGGGGCATGCGTTGCCTTGAGCCGTTCTGCTGTGATGGGGAGGGACGAGCGTCTGGGCCGGAATTCTGGTGAGCGTAGCGTGACTGCGGTGTCGCGGTGGGCGAAGGACGGGGGAACGAACCTGTGCGGGTATCTGCCGTCGGCCACACCTTCGAACCGGGGCCGACACCGCGCGCGTCGGTCCCTCAGGTGCCATCGACGGGGCTCCAAAGGTCATCGGCAACACCTTTTCACCCGAATGCTCCAGGTCAAGTACCGCCTCGCCGCGCGTTCGAGCCGCGGATCGCGCTCTGCGTCAACTGCCAGCTGTCGCCGTGCCGTTCGACAAAACCCAGTGAGTGCAGTTCGTACAGCCTGCCGAGCGCCTCGTCCACCGTCGTCCCCGCACCACGGGCCACCTGCGCTCCGGCGACCGCGCCACGGGCAGGCAGCGCTTCAAGAACCCGTGCACTCAGGGGATCCAGAAGATCCCTGGGAAGCACGGGTCCCCGGCGGTCGGGAGCGAGGTCTCCGATGTCGCCCACCAGCTCCGCCACTTCGGCGGCATCGGTGACCAGCACGCCCTCGCCGCGCAGCAGCGCATGCACGCCGGCCGAGAGCCCGCTGGTGGCGGGTCCCGGGACCCCCATCGTGAAGCGGCCCAGCTTCTGCGCGCTTCGCGCGGTGGCCAGCGAACCGCTGCGGTACTCGGCCTCGACGACGACGGTGCCCCTGGTGAGCGCGGCGATCACCCGGTTCCGGAGGATGAACCTGCTGGGTGTGGGGTGATCGCCCGGCGCCAACTCCCCAATGACCAGACCCTGTTCCGCGATGCGCCCGATCAACTCGGCATGGCCGCGCGGATAGACGACATCGACCCCGCAGGCGAGCACGGCGACGGTGGCCCCGCCCGCGGCCAGTGCGCCGCGGTGCGCCGAGCCGTCGATCCCGAAGGCAGCACCCGACACCACGACCCAGCCGCGCTCGGCGAGCCCGGCGCCGAGGCATGCCGCCATGTGCGCGCCGTACGGCGTGCAGGCCCTGGCCCCGACGACAGCGACCGAGCGCAGCGCCCATTTCCGCAGGTCGGACCGGCCTCGCACCCAGAGCCCGATGGGTCTGGCGTCGCCGAGGTCGTCGAGCTGGGTGGGCCACTCCCGGTCGCCGGGACAGACGAAGCGGCCACCGACCGCGGCGACCGCCGCCAGATCACGGTCGGGCTCGACCCCCGTCGCCCGTATCCGGTAGCCCGCCAGCCGCCGTGCCGAAGCTCCGGTCAGTGCCGGTTCCCGGTGTTCCGGCGAGGTGAGCCTGGCCATGAGCTCCCCGGCCCCCAGCTCGCGCAGCCACCGGCCGCCGTGCTCGTCGCCCGGCTCGATCACCCGGGTCAGCGCTGCTCGCGCCATCCGCTCCTCGTCCCCCGCTCCCGAGCCCGGCATCACCGCACTCCCCCGTCGGCCGCCATGGGTACGCCTCGCGAGATGCCCGTACGCAGCTCCAGGGCCAGGTCCACGTCGCACGCCTGCGGCCGGTCCCGCCCGGCGAGGTCCGCGATCGTCCACGCCACCCGGAGCACCCTGTCCAGGCCACGGGCCGTGAGCAGGCCGCGCTCCATGTCCCGCTCGGCCGCGGCCAGCGCCCCGGACGCGACCGGCCAGCGCGTACGCAGCTCATGGCCCGGTACCTCGCAGTTGACGCTCCACGGGGTGCCCTGCAATCGGGCCGCGGCACGCTCCCTCGCGGCCCGTACCCGTGCCGCGACGGCTGCCGTCGGCTCGCCTCGGCCGCCTTGGCCCAGCAGGTCGACGCGGTCGACCGGCTCGACTCCGACGCGCAGATCGACGCGGTCGAGCAGCGGTCCGGACAGCCGCGCCTGGTAGCGGCGGATCGCCGACGGTGGGCATTCGCATCCGGCGCCGTGCAGGCTGTGCCGTCCGCAGGGGCATGGATTGGCCGCGAGGACCATCAGGAACCTGGCGGGCAGCCGCACCACTCCCGCGCTCCGTGCCACCACCACATGCCCGGATTCGAGCGGCTGCCGAAGGGCGTCCAGCGCCTTGCCCGAAAATTCGGGAGTCTCGTCAAGGAACAGCACGCCCCGGTGCGCCAGCGACACCGCGCCGGGCCGCGGCAGTCCGTTACCGCCACCGACGAGCGACTGCATCGTCGCCGAATGGTGCGGCGCGCAGTAGGGCGGCGTACGTACCAGGGGCTCGCCCGGAGGCAGAATGCCCGCCACCGAGTGCACCGCGGTGACTTCCAGGGATTCCCGCCGGGTCAGCGGTGGCAGCACCCCGGGCAGCCGCTCCGCCAGCATGGTCTTGCCGGCGCCCGGAGGTCCGTGCAGCAGCAGATGGTGACCGCCCGCCGCGGCCACCTCCAACGCCGTGCGTGCCTTGCGCTGCCCGGCGACATCGGCCAGGTCGGGGCCGTCAACCGACTCCATCGCCAGCCCGGTTCCCACCCCCGCGCCAGGTACCATCAGCCCGGCCAGCATGGCGTCCGGACTGCCTTCCGGAGCGGGCTCCTCATCCGGCACCGGCTCATTGGTCAGTACGGCGATGAGCTGCCGCAGGCTCCGTACACCGAGCACGGACACCCCCGGCACCAGTGAGGCCTCCCCCGCGGTCTGCTCCGGGACGACCACCTGCCGGTAGCCGGCCTCGGCCGCGGCGAGGACGGCCGGCAGCACTCCACGCACCGGCCGCACACGACCGTCCAGGCCCAGCTCCCCGATCAGCAGCAGATCGGCGATGTCCTTGGGGTCGATGCGCTCCGCCGCCCCCAGTACGGCGCACGCCACGGCGAGATCAAAACCGCTGCCGCTCTTGGGCACGGATGCCGGGCTGAGCCCGACCGTGAGCTTCTTCTGCGGCCACTCCGCACCGGAGTTCACGATCGCCGCCCTGACCCGGTCCCGGCTCTCCACCAGGCTCTTGTCCGGCAGTCCCACCAGCGTGAACGCAGCCACGCCCGGCTCCAGGTCCGCCTGGACCTCGACCACCACACCCTCGACTCCGACCAGCGCCACGGAACACGCCCGCGCGAACCCCATCTCAGGCCACTCCCCGCGCATGCTCGACGAGCGGCGCACCGCGCCTGGGCAGCACCACTCCCACGAGATCGATACGCACGCCATCGGGCGGCGGCCCGCCGTGCCGCTCCAGCCAGCACTCGGCCAGCCGTCTCAGCCGCTCCGCCTTCCTCGGCGTGACCGCGGCCATCGGATGCTCGAAAGCGCCCACCCTGCGGGTCTTGACCTCGCAGACAACCACCACATCGCCGTCCCTGGCGACGATATCGATCTCACCGGCACGCCCGCAGCGCCAGTTCCGCGCCAGCACCGTCATGCCGGCGTCTGCCAGCAGCCTCGCCGCCAGCTCCTCGCCGTACCGCCCCAGTGCCCCCGTCGCGTTCATATCGGCACCACCTCCGGCACCGACTGTGACGCGTCAGATCCTCACGAGTGAATCTTGGTGGACAACCCGCCCGTTGTGGATAACCCCGTCACCCGGATCAGCCGCCCGGGGATCAGCCGCCCGGGGATCAGCTGCCCGGAAGTTCGAGATCGCTCTTGTTGAGCTCCTCGATATTCACGTCCTTGAACGTGAGCACCCGCACCTGCTTGACGAACCTGGCCGGTCGGTACATGTCCCAGACCCAGGCATCCGCCATCGAGACTTCGAAGAAGACCTCACCCTGTACCGAGTGCACCTGCATCTCGTAGTCATTGGTGAGGTAGAAGCGACGCTCGGTCTCGATCACATATTTGAACAGCCCGACGACATCTCGGTACTCCCGGTAGAGCTTCAGCTCCATCTCGGTCTCGTACTTCTCGAGATCCTCGGCGCTCATGGCATGTTCCCCTTCAGCCTTGCGTCCCCCCATTGTGCGCCCGCCCCCTGCGCCCCTAGACGATTTCGGGGGCCAGGACCACCGGCACGCTCGGAGGACCCTCGTCGAGCAGCGTGCGCAGCAGCTCGGCGAGCTTGGTCGGATACACCGTCTCACGCGCCGCCGACAGTTCGGCGGAGGTCCACCACCTCAGCCCCGCGATACTGCGCCGCTCAAGCTCCGTCAGCCCTGCCGGGGCGGTCGCCGTCTGCGCCGTACGCGCCAGGAAGTACCACTCGTCCTGGTCCCAGCGGCGTCCGTCGAACGGAAACGAGCAGGTCCGGCGCCACAGCACCGGCCCCAGCTGCACCTCTGTGCCCCCGGTCTCCTCAGCCAGCTCGCGCAGCGCGGCCTCCTCCCGGGTCTCGTCGCCCTCCAGGCCGCCGCCCGGGGTGAACCACCAGCTGTCGGCAGGGTCCCCGGGCTCGAATCCGTGCATCAGCAGAATGCGGTCCTGCGGGTCGAGCAGAACGACCCGTGCGACCTTCCGCGGCTCATCCGACACCGGCAGTCGCTTTCCCCCGCCCGCTGCCCCCGGCGCCCGAGGCCCCCCGCCGCGGCTTCGACAGCCGCCGGGTGACCGGACCGTACGCCGCCCCGCCCACGATCAGCAGGGCGCCGATCGCCACCGAACCGACCACCAGCTTCACCGGTCCCAGCTGCGAGACCCCGCCCGGCAGCGCGGCGAAACCCTGGGGCCGCTCCAGCAGGCCGCCGTCCAGCGGCCAGGCAATGGCGTCCAGTCGGGCCGTGACGGCCGAGCGCGGTACCGACCCGTGTCCGGGGTCCTGGAGGTGTACGCGCGAGTCCAGCGAGCCCATACGCTCGTCGCCGAGCAGGAACAGCTGCCCCTTGGGCACCGTCGCCGTGAAGCTGTTCGAGGCCGGACCCTTGGCGTGCAAATACGGTTCTTCGATTACCTTGCCGTTGACGGTCAGCCGGCCACCGTCGCCGCAGCAGGCGATCGCATCGCCACCCACGCCGACGACACGCTTCACCATCGGCATATCGCCCCACTGCTTGTCGCGGAAGACCACGATGTCCCCGCGCCGCACCTGGTCGCCGTCTATCCGCTGCGCCAGGACGCGGTCGCCCGGCGCGACGGTCGGGGACATCGAGTCGGTCGGCACGGTGTACGGCTGGTACACCACGGCTCCCCAGATGAATCCTCCGAGGAAGAGCACACAGCCGACGGCCACGGCCAGGCCCGACAGCGCATTGCCGAGCCGGCCGCGGCCGTCTTCCGTACGTCCTGAACTGCTCATCCCAGCGCTCCCCTACTTCGGAGATTCGGCCCCCGAGAATCCATCGAGTCGATCCTCGGAGATCGGCGATCTGGGACGGCACCCTACCCGGCGGTACGCCCGCCGGTCAGCCTCCCCCTGCGCCGGATCACGATCGGCAGCGCGCCCGCGAGGCCCATCGCCGCGGGAGCCGCGGGCAGCACGGCCGCAGCCGCGTTGATTCCGGACTGGTCGAAGGTGTCCGGCACCGACAGCACGGCCCAGCGGTTGACCGGCCAGGCGACCACGACAGCGCGCCCGACGACCTTGTCGACCGGGACGAAGCCGCCGTTCGCATCCTCCATGTGGTACCGGGAGTCCTGGGAGTTCTGGCGGTGGTCGCCCATCACCCAGATCCGGTCCTTCGGCACCTTGAACGGGCCGAAGGGCTGGTCGTTACAGGGGGTGTCACCGGGAAAGATGTACGGCTCGTCCAGCGCCTTCCCGTTGACCTTGACCGGGCCGCCCTTCTTGCACTCCACCGTGTCGCCGGCGACCGCGATCGTCCGCTTGATCAGGTCCTTCTCCTCGGCCGACGGCATCAGGCCGATGAAGCTCAGGAACTTCTGCACGGGGTTCGGGGTGGGGGTGGGCTCACCGTCCAGCCAGCCGCCCGGATCGTGGAAGACCACGACCTCGCCGCGCTCGGGCTCCGAGCCGAACCACGGGGTGAGCTTGTCCACGAGTACCCGGTCGCCCCGCTGCAGCGTGTTCTGCATCGAGTCCGAGGGGATCGAGAACGCCTGCACCAGGAATGTCTTGATCAGGAGCGCGAGAAGCAGCGCGATACCGATCAGGAGCGGCAGTTCCTTCCAGAAGGATCGCTGCTTCTTCTGTCCCGTACCACTGCCGTCGGAAGGTCCGCTCTCGACCCTCTCGGCGCCATCCAGACCGCTCGCCCCGGCCGTCCCTTGCGTCCCAGCCGAATCGTCCGTCCCGGCCGGGGGTGACTCGCCGAGTTTCCCGGGCCTGTCCTCGGGCTCGTCGTGTCCGGATCGTGCGCCGACCGCCACGTCCCCCACATCCACTCCTCACTCCGTGCGAACCGCCTGCCCCGAAGACGGAACAGGCCCACCACTCCCATAACGAGCGGGAGTTCCGCAGGGCTCGGGAGCGGGATCATTCCGTTCAGATCCCGAGGGGACACACTATTCGACCCATGGAGTGCCGAAGTCGCCCCGGCGCGCGCGTTCGGCACGGATGCGTACGTTTCCGGTTCTTCCAGCTTCCGCCAGTGGCCGATGGGCCAGCCGATGACGACCGCGCGGCCGACGACCTCGTCCTCCGAAACCGTGCCGTGGTCCCTCTCGTCGAGGTGGAAGCGCGAGTCGGCCGAATTGGACCGGTGGTCACCCATCACGAAGATCCGCCCGGCCGGAACCTTGACCTCGAACCTGATCGTCGAGGGAACGTTTCCGGGGTTCAGATACGGCTCGATGAGCGGTACGCCGTTGACGGTGATCCGACCGTCCTTGTCGCAGCACTTCACGGTGTCGCCGCCGACCGCGACCACCCGCTTGATCAGGTCCTGCTCGTCGTCCGACGGCAGCAGCCCGATGAAGGTCAGCCCCTGCTTGGCCTGTTTGACGCCGATCGGGTCGTCCTTCTGCTGCTCGTTCGGCGGCAGCCAGCCGCCGGGGTCCTTGAAGACGACGACATCGCCGCGCTGCGGCCTGGAGCCGAACCACGGGGTGAGCTTGTCCACCAGCACGCGGTCCTGGATCCGGATCGTCTGCTCCATCGAGCCCGACGGGATCACGAAGGCCTGCACCAGGAATGTCTTCAGGACCAGGGCGATCATCAGCGCCACCGTGATCAGGAGAGGTATCTCCTTCACGGCCGACCGGCGGCGCTTGCGCTTGACCTTCTGTGCCAGCCTGCGCCGGTCCGCACGGCCCGGCAGCGTCCTGGCGCCGTCCGTGGGCCGTGTCCCCGTGGGCAGCCGGGTGTCCGCCCGGTGGCTCGCACTACGCCCGCGCTTACCCATGTGCTCCGCCCGGCATTCGACCCGGATCGGGTACGCCGGAGAAGGTGTCGGTCGGCTCCAGCGAGGTCCAGCGGCCCACGGGCCAGCCGATCCAGTCCGCCCGCCCGATCACCTTGTCGACGGGCACCATGCCACCGCCGGGCTCGCCGAGATGGTCGCGGGAGTCGCGGGAGTTGCTCCGGTGGTCTCCCATGACCCACAGAGTGCCCTCGGGCACGACGATGTCGAAGGGCACCTCCGAAGGCACGTCGTCGGGGTGCAGATATCTCTCGTCGACCGGTACGCCGTTCACCTCGACCCTGCCCCCTTTGTCGCAGCAGACCACACGGTCACCGCCGACACCCACCACGCGCTTCACGAAGTCGGTCTCGGACGGCTCGGCCAGCCCCAGCGCCGCGAACGCCCCGCGCGTCAGCCTGCTGACCGGATTTTCCTGCACGCCCTCTTGTACGAACGATCCCGTGCCGTCGAAGACGACGACGTCCCCCCGCTCGGGCTCGGAACCGAAACGGTACGCCAGCTTGTTCACCAGCACCCGGTCACCGACCTGCAGGGTGGACTCCATGGAACGGCTCGGGATCTGGAAGGGCTGCAGCACGAAATGACTGAACAGCAGCACGAGCACCGTGCACGCGACACCGAGCAGCCCCGCCGTACGCCAGGACAGCCCGGAGAGACGTTTGTGCAACCGTGCCAAGGGCCGACGGGAACGCCGATCGGAGAGGCGTGTCGAACGCGCGAAGCGCGACCCCTCTCCCTCTTCCCCGGCTTCGGGGACGGAAGAGCGGTCGCGCTCCGTGTGCTTCGCTTCGGTGTCCATCGGCCCAGAGCCTATCCGGCCGCCCTGTGACGCGGTTGCTCCAAAGCTGAGCGCGAGGTGTGAGCCGGGGCTCAGTTGTCGCGCTTCTCCTTGATCTTGGCAGCCTTGCCGCGCAGGTCGCGCAGGTAGTAGAGCTTGGCGCGACGGACGTCACCGCGGGTGACGAGCTCGATCTTCTCGAAGATCGGGCTGTGCACCGGGAAGGTGCGCTCGACGCCGACGGAGAAGGAGACCTTGCGGACCGTGAAGGTCTCGCTGACGCCCGAGCCCTGGCGGCGGATCACAACACCCTTGAACTGCTGGATACGCGAGCGGTTGCCCTCGATGACGCGCACGTGGACGTTCACGGTGTCGCCGGGACGGAAGGCGGGGACGTCGCTGCGCAGCGAAGCGGCGTTGACGTTGTCGAGCAGGTGAGCCATGTTGGTCTGCTTCCTCGCCGATGCCACAGGTCATCAGCGGAATGATCGAGATGAGAGTCGGGGTGCTGTTCGCGTCGGGCGGGCGTCGTTCCCCCTGTGGCAGGGGCGCCGACCGGACGTACAGCAGCGGCCTATTCTTCCACGGCCTCGGGCCTGCGCCAAAATCCACCGCCGGGCTCCGGCGACCAGCCCAGGATGGAGAGGATCTCCCGGTCCTTCTTGTCGAAGGCGGCCGGGTCGCAACGCTCAATCAGGTCGGGCCTGTTGAGGGCTGTCCGGCGGAACGCCTCGTCCCGCCGCCACCGGGCGATTCTGCCGTGGTGCCCGCTGACCAGCACGTCCGGAATCGCGCGACCGCGCCACTCGGGCGGCTTGGTGTAGACGGGCCCCTCCAGCAGATTGGCCATCGCGCCGGGTGCGAAGGAGTCGTCCCGGTGCGACTCGGCGTTGCCGAGGACACCGGGCAGCAGCCGGGCCACTGCCTCCGTGATCACCAGTACGGCCGCCTCGCCGCCGGCCAGGACGTAGTCGCCGATGGACACCTCATGGACCGGCATCCGGGTCGCGTACTCGTCGATGACCCGGCGGTCGATGCCTTCGTAGCGGGCGGGGGTGAAAATCAGCCATGGCCGCTCGGCGAGCTCGACGGCGAGCTCCTGGGTGAAGGGACGGCCGCTGGGGGTGGGGACGACGAGGACGGGGCCGTGCGCGCCGGCCTCGTAACCGCTCGCCAGCGCGTCGTCGAGGGAGTCGCCCCAGGGCTCGGTCTTCATGACCATGCCGGGGCCGCCGCCGTAGGGGGTGTCGTCGACGGTGTTGTGCCGGTCGTACGTCCACTCCCGCAGATCGTGCACATGGACATCGAGTTGCCCACGCGCGCGTGCCTTGCCCACCAGCGACAGGTTCAGCGGTTCCAGGTACTCGGGGAAGATCGTGACGACGTCGAGCCGCATCAGGCGTCGTCCTTGGACGCGTCCCTCGACGAAGCGACCTCGGCCTCGCTCTCGTCGATGAGCCCCGGCGGCGGGCTGATGACGGCGCGCTGCTTCTCGAGGTCGATCTCGGTCACGATCGCCTCGACGAAGGGGATCATCAGCTCACTGCCGTCCGGCCGTTCGACGATGAACAGGTCCTGCGAGGGCAGATGGGTGATCTCGGTGATCCGGCCGATCCCGGTGCCGTCGGCGAGGACCACGTCAAGGTCCATCAGCTGGTGGTCGTAGAACTCCTCGGGGTCCTCCGGGACCTCCTGAGGGTTAACCTCGGCGATGAGCAGGGTGTTGCGCAGGGCTTCGGCGGCATTGCGGTCCCGTACTCCCTCGAAGCGCAACAGCAGCCTGCCGCTGTGCACCCGGCCGGTCTCGATTGTCAGCGGTCCGGCGGAGGCCGGGTCGGTGGCCAGGACGGCTCCGGGCCCGAGCCGCAGCTCCGGCTCGTCCGTACGCACCTCGACGGTGACCTCGCCCTTGATCCCGTGGGCGCGGCCGATCCGCGCGACTACCAGCTGCACTGCACTCCTTCGCGGCTGAACCGCCGCCGCTCTCGCGGCCCGGGTTCCCACCGTCGTGGTTCCTCGATTGATGATTGCGGTCGTGGACTCATGGTCGCAAACAGCCACGGGCCGGGAAGGACCGAAGGCCCTCCCCGGCCCGTGCCGGTGTTGCGTATGTCAGCGAACCTGGTCCACGTCGACAAGGTCGACACGGATGCCACGGCCGCCGATGGCGCCCACGACGGTGCGCAGGGCGCGTGCGGTGCGGCCGTTACGGCCGATCACCTTACCGAGATCGTCGGGGTGTACCCGGACCTCGAGCACGCGACCACGGCGCAGATCGCGCGAGGCCACTTGCACATCGTCCGGGTTGTCGACGATGCCCTTCACGAGGTGCTCGAGAGCCTCCTCGAGCATGCTCAGGCCTCGGTCGACTCGGTGGACGCAGCCTCGGCCGCGTCTGCCTTCTTGTCAGCCTTCTTCGCCTTCGGGGTGATCGCCTCACCCTTCGGCTCGTCGCCCTCGAGGGCCTTGCTGAAGGCCTCGAACGCGGCGCGCTTGTTCTTCGGCTCCGCGACCAGCAGCGGCGCCGGGGCCGGCAGGCCCTTGTGCTTCTGCCAGTCACCGGTGAGCTTCAGGATCGCGAGGACCGGCTCGGTCGGCTGGGCGCCGACGGACAGCCAGTACTGGGCACGCTCCGAGTTGACCTCGATGCGCGAGGGGTTCTGCACCGGGTGGTACAGGCCGATCTCCTCGATGGCCCGGCCGTCACGGCGGGTACGGGAGTCGGCGACGACGATGCGGTAGTGAGGCGAACGGATCTTGCCCAGACGCTTCAGCTTGATCTTGACTGCCACTGGAGTGGTGTCTCCTGGTCTTGACGTGATTGGGCACAACGAGATGCCACGTGGGGTTGCGGTACTCGGGGTGCCCGATGGACGCGTCAGCCGGAGGCGAGAGGGTTCCTGTGCGGCTGTCGAGTACAGCTAGCCATTGTGCCACACACCTGCGGCGCACTCTCGCCCGGCCTGCGTCGCCCCGCCCCCGTCGGCGGCGCGATAACGGCGGGCGGACGCGGTCAGCTCGCCGCGCCCACTACCTCCGGGATCCGGAAGGGCTTCCCACAGCCGCCGCAGACGATCGGCGCCTGGGCGAGAACCGAGGGTACGACCCGGACATTGCGGCCGCAGTCGCAGACGGCCTTGACGCGCACCCCGCCGCCCGAGGAGCCGTGGCGGGCGGCAGGCCCGCGGAAACTGCGCTTGGTGTCGGCGGCCGTGGCCACCGTGTGCGCCTTGAGGGCGCGCTGAAGTCTCTCGATGGTGGGGCGGTACCGCCGCTTCGCCTCGGGATTGAGTACGACCAGCGAGAAGCCGCTGCTGGGATGCGGCTCATCCACATGGTCCAGGCCCATCTCCTCGGCGATCGCCAGGAATCGGCGGTTGTGGTAGCGGCCGGCGCGGGAGGTGTCGCGGACACCTCTGGCGGCGGCGATGCCGTGGACTGCCTCGTGAAGCAGTCGCTCGAAGGAGAGCTCGGCGCCGCAGGCGGACGAGGACTCTCCGATCAGGGACTCGGGCGCGGCAAGATCCGGCAGCTCGGGGTGGTGCCGCTGAATATCGGCCCACGCCTGTGCCAGCTCTGCGGCGAGAACAGGTGGTGTCGTGCTCACGTCGTGATAACGAGCCGAAGCGCTCGCGGGTTCCATTCCGGGGCATCCCAAATATTTTGCACGTACCCGTCAGTTGCCGTTGATGCGTCCTGACGAGGGCGGGTGCGCTGATCTGCGGAGAAGCTTCGCAGCTCACACCAAGGTGGTACGTAGCGGCGCGTACGCCCCAGCGCGTAGACGAAGTCCGCGCGCCGGGGCGTCAGTTGCTTGGCGAGGCGCGTGGGCGTCAGTAGGCGCGGGCCACGATCGCGACAGTACCCGGGGCGTCGTCGGCATCCGGAACCGACCCGTCCTCGGCGACCAGACACCGTACGGACACCGCCTGCTCGGCCAGCTCGGCCTCGCCCTCCTGGCCCAGCGTCGACCACGGGATACGGGCCCAGCCGCCGGCGACCGCGGCCTCGGCGGCCTCTTCGATCGTCGTCACATCAGTCGTACGGGACTCACGGCGGTCGCGCGATTCCTTCAGCAACTGCGCCTGGCCCTCCTCGAGAACCCGGGGCAGCAGCCCGGCCAGTTCCTCGATCCGCACCGGCTCCTTGCCGCCCGCAATGCGACGGGCCAGCATCGCGGTGCCCGCCTGAAGATCACGCGGGCCGATCTCGATCCGCACCGGAACGCCCTTGAGCTCCCAGTCGACCGCGCGGCGACCGAAGGGGGTGTCGGTGCGGTCGTCGACCTGGACGCGCAGACCCGCGGCCTTCAGCAGGCCGCCGATCTCGCGGACCTTGGCGACCGCTTCCTCACCCTTGATGGCCATGACGACGACCTGGACGGCCGCCAGACGCGGCGGGACGCGCAATCCGTTGTCGTCGCCGTGCGACATGATCAGGCCGCCGACCATGCGGGTGGAAGTGCCCCAGGAGGTCTGCCAGGCCAGCTCCTGCTTGCCGTCCTTCGACAGATACGTGGTGTTGAACGCCGTGGAGAAGTTGGTGCCGAGCTCATGGCTCGTACCCAGCTGCAGGGCCTTGCCGTCGCCCATCATGCCTTCGAGCGTGAGGGTGTTGATGGCTCCGGCGAAGCGCTCCTTGGGCGTCTTGCGGCCGAGCACCACATCGATGCCGAGGACGTTGACCATGAAGTCCGCGTACACCTTCTTGTGGATGTAGGCGGCGTAGTCGCGGGCGTCCTCGTAGGTGGCGTGGGCGGTGTGGCCCTCCTGCCAGAGGAATTCCGTCGTACGAAGGAAGACGCGCGGACGCATTTCCCAACGCACCACATTGGCCCACTGGTTGATCAGCAGCGGCAGATCGCGGTAGCTCTGGATCCACTTCGAGAAGTAGTCGTTGATGATCGTCTCGGAGGTGGGGCGTACGACGACGGGCTCGTCGAGCTCCTTTCCGCCACCGTGCGTGACGACCGCGAGCTCGGGCGCGAAGCCCTCGACATGCTCGGCTTCCCTTGTCAGGTAAGACTGGGGGATGAAGAGCGGGAAGTAGGCGTTCTGGGCACCCGCGTCCTTGATGCGGGCGTCCATCTCCTGCTGCATCCGCTCCCACAGGCCGTATCCGTACGGCCGGATGACCATGGTGCCGCGCACCGGGCCGTTGTCCGCCAGTTCGGCCTTGTTGATCAGGTCCTGGTACCAGCGCGGGAAATCTTCCGCCTGGGGCGTGAGAACGGGTGCCTTTGCCATGGCGCGCATCGTACGGCGACACGCGTGCGAGACGTGAATCGGCCGGTTCCCGGGGGCGCACGCGCGGGGCACACAACCATTGCCATACGCCCCCTGGACTTGAGGGCGCATGCGCAGTTCTCTGGCATACGAGGGGAGCGCAGGCGTACGCACACGGGGGGCTGTCCTTCAGGGCTCGGCTGACCTCTTGGCGGATTGGGGCGCTTCGATGACACCAACGCTCGTTCAGCACCGACCCCACGCGGCATCGGCGTCTCCGACTCCGGCGGAGGCGTGTGCGCGTGCTCGGGACTGGGCCGAGATCCAGGAACGGATGCTCGTGCCGCTCTACGAGGCGGTGTACGAGCGCCTGGAGGTCGGCTCCTGGACGCGGCTGCTCGGCCTCGGCTGCGGCTCAGGCCTCGCCCTCCTGATCGCCGCGTCGCGCGGTGCGAGCGTGACGGGGGTCGACAAGGATCGCGAGCGGCTCGCGCTGGCACGGGAACGGATGGCTCCGGAGACCAGAGAGGCCCGGGAAGGTGTCGGCCATGCGGGGGACGCCGAGCTGCTGGACGACCTCGCGTCGGCCGCGGCCGACGTGGGCAGGCCGCCGTACAACATGATCACCGCGTTTCAGCCGATCGGCTGTGCGGCGGGCGATTCCGAGGGGCTCGGGCCGGCGCTGGAGGCGGCGGTCGAGCGGTCGGAGCACGGCAGCGCGGTCGTACTCACCGGCTGGGGCCCGCCGGAGCGCTGCGCCACGTCGGGGGTGCTGCGAGTGGCCGGCCGGCTGACCGACCGGCTGCGGTCGGCCGGCGGCTGGCGTCCGGCGCTGCGGGACGACCTGGAGGACGTGGCGTCGCGGGCGCGCCTGAAGCCGGATGGCTCGGGGCGGGTGGCCTGCCCGTTCGGCTATGCGGACATGGAGAGCGCGGTGCGGGGACTGCTGTCGACCGGGCTGTACGCGGCGGCGGTACGGGCGACGGACCAGGCGCAGGTGGAGAAGGAGATGGCGGAGGCGCTGCATCCGTACCGGCGGTGGGACGGGACGGTCTGGATGCCGAATGTGTTCCGGTATCTGATCGCGCGTACGCCCTGAGGTCGAGGTGGGTGCGCTGGGGCCTTTCCCCGCCTGCCCCCTCCCACAGCCGGGGCAAGCCCCGGAGGCGGCGGCTTCGCACGCCACCCGTCCACCGCGCGTGGCAGGGAACCGGCCCGGGTCCGCCGGAGGCTTTATGTCTCCTTGCCGGGGGGTGGGATTGCCGCCGCGCGGTACGCCTCGTCCTCGTCCAGGGTTTCGGCCTCCAGGAGCGCCTGTGCCAGTGCGTCCAGTTTGCCGCGGTGTTCGCGGAGTTGACGGCACGCGCTCTCGTAGCACTCGTCCACTATCCGGCGCATCTCGTGGTCCACCACGTCCAGCGTCGCGGGTGCCGCGGCGAGCCCGTACGGCTGCTGGACGTCGGGCGGGATCGCGGTGAGTCTGCCCACCCGCTCGCTCATTCCCCAGCGGCCGACCATGCCCCGGGCCAGCCGGGTGACCTGCTCCAGGTCGCTCTCCGAGCCCGTCGTGATCACGTCGAAGACCACGTGCTCGGCCGCCATGCCGCCCAGCGCACCCACAATGCGGCCGCGCAGGTACTCCTCGGTGTACGCGTATCTGTCCGCGTCGGAGGTGGACAGCGCGACGCCCAGGGCCCGGCCGCGCGGCACGATGGTGACCTTGCGTACGGGGTCCGCGCCCGGCTGGAGCATGCCCAGCAACGCGTGCCCGCTCTCGTGGTAGGCGGTACGTCTGCGCTCCTCCGCCGGCATGACCAGCGGCCGTTCCGTCCCGAGCTGGACCTTCTCCAGGGCGGTCCAGAGGTCGGCCTGGGTGACCTCCGGCTGCTTGCGTCTGACCGCGATGAGCGCCGCTTCGTTCACCATGCTGGCCAGATCCGCGCCCGTCATCCCTGGTGTCGCACCCGCGATCCGGCCCAGGTCCACGTCCTTGGCCCGTGGCATCCTCCGGGTGTGGATCTTCAGGATGGCGGCGCGACCGGCCCGGTCGGGCGGCGAGACCTGGACGATCCGGTCGAAGCGGCCGGGCCGGGTCAGCGCGGGGTCGAGGACGTCTGCGCGGTTGGTGGCGGCGAGTACGACCACGCCCTCCGAGCCGCTGAGGCCGTCCATCTCGGTGAGGATCTGGTTGAGCGTCTGCTCGCGCTCGTCGTGGCCGCCGAGACCCGCGCCCGTGCCATGCGCTCGCCCGATCGTGTCGATCTCGTCGATGAAGACGATCGCGGGGGCCACCTTGCCCGCCTCGGCGAAGAGTTCGCGGACCCGGCTCGCGCCGACGCCGACGATCATCTCGATGAACTCCGAGGCGGACGCAGAGAAGAACGGCACCCCGGCCTCGCCCGCCACCGCCCGCGCGAGCAGCGTCTTCCCGGTCCCGGGCGGCCCTGCAAGCAGCACCCCGCCCGGCATCCTCGCGCCCATCCTCCGGTACACCTGCGGGTTCTTGAGGAAGTCGACGATGCCACTGAGCTCGCCCTTGACCTCATCGATCCCGGCGACGTCGTCGAAGGCCGTGCGCTTTCCCGGCTCGACCTCGACCGGCTCGGGCGGAGCGCTGCGCCCGAACGCGCCGCCGCCCGCCGGCGCGCCCAACCGCCGGGCGGCGAGCACCCACAGCAGGATCAGCAGCGCCATCGGCACGAGTGAGAGCAGCAGATTGGCCAGGAAGCTGCGCTGCACGATGACCGGCTCCGCCGTCACGGTGACGTTGTGCTTGCTCAGCTCGTCCCAGAGGTTGTCGTCGGCGAAGGCCGGCCGCTGGGTTCTGAACTCCGAGTACTCGCCCTTGCCGTCGCCGAGCGGCGACTTCTTCCTGAGCTGCCCCTGGATCGAGTCGCCCTTGGCGTAGATCTTCGAGACGTTCCCGGCCGCGACCTGCTTGGTGAACTCCGTGTACGAGATGGCCGGCTCGCCGCCCCTGCCGAAGAAGGACAGCAGCACGTTGGCGATCAGATAGACGGCGAGCGCGGCGAGAATCAGTCCGCCCCAGCCGCCGGGCATCTTCTTCCCGGGCGGAGGGGACAGTGGCGCCCCCTCGGAGCGCCACGGCTTGTCCGGGCTCCGACGCGGCGGCACGGCGTTGCTCATATCCGGACGTTAAGCCAGAAAAGCGGTGTGGGCACCCGCTCTGGCGAGTGCCCACACCGACGTACCGACCAAAGGAAATCTCAGCCCATGAACTTCTTGAACTCGTCCGGCAGCTCGAAGTCATTGCCCGGCTCGCCGGCCGGAAGCCCGAGCGCCCCACCCTGCGCCGCCTGCTCGCGGCGCGCCGCTGCCGCCTGCTCCTCGGCCTTGCGCTTCATGGGGTTACCGCTCTTGCGCTTGCCCTTGGCCTGCTTGATCTGCTTCTTCTGACGACCGGGACCGCCACCCATGCCCGGCATCCCGGGCATACCCGGCATTCCGCCACCCTGGGCCATCTTCGACATCATCTTGCGGGCCTCGAAGAAGCGCTCCACCAGGCCCTTCACGGCGCTGACCTCGACACCGGAACCCTTGGCGACACGGGCCCGGCGCGAACCGTTGATGATCGTCGGGTCATGGCGCTCGGCCGGGGTCATCGACTTGATGATCGCGGAGATACGGTCCACGTCCCGGTCGTCGATGTTGTTGATCTGGTCCTTGATCTGACCCATGCCGGGCAGCATCCCGAGCAGCTTGGAGATGGAGCCCATCTTCCTGACCTGCTCCATCTGCGCCAGGAAGTCGTCGAGCGTGAAGTCCTTGCCCTTGCTGCTCGCCAGCTTGGAGGCCATTTTGGCGGCCTCTTCCTGGCTGAAGGTCTGCTCGGCCTTCTCGATCAGGCTGAGCATGTCGCCCATGCCGAGGATGCGGGACGCCATGCGGTCCGGGTGGAACGCGTCGAAGTCGTCCAGCTTCTCGCCGTTGGAGGCGAACATGACCTGGCGGCCGGTGACATGCGCGACGGAGAGCGCGGCACCACCGCGGGCGTCACCGTCGAGCTTGGACAGCACCACGCCGTCGAAGCCGACGCCGTCGCGGAAGGCCTCCGCGGTGTTGACCGCGTCCTGACCGATCATCGCGTCGACGACGAAGAGAACCTCGTCGGGGCTGACGGCGTCGCGGATGTCCGCGGCCTGCTGCATCAGCTCCTGGTCGATACCGAGGCGGCCCGCGGTGTCGACGATGACCACGTCGTACTGCTTGGCCTTGGCGTGCTCGATGGAGTCCTTGGCGACCTTGACCGGGTCGCCGACGCCGTTGCCGGGCTCCGGCGCGTACACCGAAACGCCCGCTCGCTCGGCGACGACGGCGAGCTGGTTGACGGCATTGGGACGCTGCAGGTCACAGGCGACGAGGAGCGGCGAGTGCCCCTGGCCCTTGAGCCAGAGACCCAGCTTTCCGGCCAGCGTCGTCTTACCCGCACCCTGCAGACCCGCGAGCATGATCACGGTCGGCGGCTGCTTGGCGAAACGGAGGCGGCGGGTCTCGCCACCGAGGATGCCGATGAGCTCCTCGTTGACGATCTTGATGACCTGCTGGGCGGGGTTCAGCGCCTGCGAGACCTCGGAGCCGGCGGCACGCTCCTTGACCTGCTTGATGAAGGCCCGGACGACGGGCAGCGCCACGTCCGCTTCGAGCAGCGCGATACGGATCTCGCGCGCCGTGGCGTCGATGTCCGCCTCGGACAGGCGGCCCTTGCCCCGGAGATTCTTGAATGTCGCGGCAAGGCGGTCGGAGAGGGTGTCGAACACGGTGGTCGCGGATCCTCGGGTCGGGAGCGGGCGGACAGTGTCCCCCAGGGTATCCGGCCGCGCGCGGTGAGGTCTGCTCCGTGGCCGGTCTCACCTCAGGCGCGCAGCATCGCCTCGAGCGCACGGGCGGTCTCGGAGGCCTGTTCCGGGGGCAGCGGCGCCCCTTCCAGGCCCGTTACATAGAAGGCGTCGACGGCGTTCGCGCCCAGTGTGGAGACATGGGCGCTGCGGACGCGTACCGCCGCCTCGTCCAGCGCGCGGCCGATCCGGTGCAGCAGTCCGGGTGCGTCCTGGGCACGGACCTCGATCACCGTCGCGAGCCGGGAGCCCGCGGCGGCCACGGTCACCCGCGGCGGCGGGGCCTTGACCCCGCGCCGGCGCGGGTACGCGGCCTCGCGTTCGGCGAGTCTTGCCGGAATGTCCAGCGTCCCGTCCAGCGCCCGTACGAGATCGGCACGGAGCCGGGCGGCCTGCGGCAGCGAGCCGTACTCGGCCGCCACCCGCCAGCTCAGCAGCAGTACTCCGGAGAGCTCGCCGAGTTCGGTGGGCAGGTCGATGGAGCGCAGATCGGCGGCGCGGACCGTCAGCCGGTGCAGAGCGAGCACACCGGCCGCGGCGGGCAGCACACCCGGCTGGTCGGGCAGGGCGATCAGCAGTTCCACGCCGACGGCTTCGGGCTGGTCCGGGTCCTGGGGCTGCTCGGGGCGCTCGGTCTGAGCATGCAGCGCGAGCACCGGCTCACCGGTGCGCAGCGCCTCGATGGCGAGCCGTTCCTGCTCGGCGCTGGGCGCGGCGGGCTCCGGCTCGGGCGGGGCGTCGCCGGCCAGAACCGCGGCGACCCGTGTCACCAGGTCCGCGACCAGCGAACCGCGCCAGGACGACCAGGCCGCGGGTCCGGTGGCGAGGGCATCGGCCTCGGTGAGGGCGTGCAGCAGCTCGAGGGTGGCCGCCGAGCCCACGACGGAGGCGACCGAGGCGACGGTCGCCGGGTCGTCCAGATCGCGCCGGGTCGCCGTTTCGATGAGCAGCAGGTGGTGGCGTACGAGCGTGGCGATGACGGCCACGTCGGCACGGTCGAATCCGATCCGGGCCGCGAGGTCCTTGGCGATGGTCTCGCCGGCCACCGAGTGGTCGCCGGGCCAGCCCTTCCCGATGTCGTGCAGCAGGGCCGCGACCAGCAGCAGGTCGGGACGGCCGACGCGGCGGGTGAGGGACGAGGCCTTGACCGCCGCCTCGACGAGGTGGCGGTCAACGGTCCAGGTGTGCACGGGGTTGCGCTGCGGCCGGCACCGTACGCGCTCCCAGTCGGGAAGCAGCTGGGTGATCAGGCCCTCGGCCTCCAGCGCCTCCCAGACCGCGACCGTCGACTCCCCCGCGCCGAGCAGGGTGACGAGCTCCTCGCGGGCCTCGGCGGGCCACGGCACCGGCAGTGGCCGCGCGGTGGCGGCGAGCCGGCGTACGGCGTGCAGGGAGATCGGCAGCCCGGACTGGGCAGCGGCGGCAGCGGCCCGCAGCGGGAGCACCGCGTCGCGTTCCGGGCGTGCGGCGCGGGCAAGCACCACCTCGCCGTCCTGTTCGACGACACCCTCGGCGAGCGGGCTGCGCTCGGGCTGCGGACCGCGCCCGCCGCTCAGCATCGCCCGCAGCCGCGGCCGCAGGGACCGTGCCCTGAGCACCCGGTTCACTTCCCGCCAGGTGACATCCGCGGCGTACGAGATGGTGCGCGCCGCCTCGTAGACCTGCCGCAGCAGTGCGTCGGCGTCCAGCAGACCGAGCTCGGTGGCCACCTGGTCCTGCTCCTGGAGCGCGAGCCGGTCGGTGGCCCGGCCGGTGGCCAGATGCAGCGCGTCCCGCGCGTCCAGCAGCCGCCTGCGGGCCTCGGCGAGGCCCTCGCGCGGCGCGTCGGCGAGCCAGGAAGCGGCGACGGCGCGCAGCGCGGTGGCGTCCCGCAGCCCGCCCCGCGCCTCCTTGAGGTCGGGTTCGAGGAGGAACTGCAGCTCGCCCTGGCGCTCGGCCCGTTCACGGCACAGTTCGTCCAGCTCGGGCAGCCGCTTGGGCGCCTGGTTGCGCCAGTCGGCCAGTACGGCGGTACGCAGCCCGGTCACCAGCCCCAGATCGCCCACGACCGGCCGCGCGTCCAGCAGCCCGAGCTGGACCTTGAGGTCCTCGCCCGCCGTCTTGCGGGCCTCGGCCGGAGTGCGTACGGAGTGGTCGAGGGCCAGCCCCAGATCCCACACCGGGTACCAGATCCGGTCGGCGAGAGTGGCGATCGCGCCTGCGTCCGCGCTCCCGTCGTGCAGCAGGAGCAGATCGAGGTCGCTGCGCGGCGACAGTTCGCCGCGCCCGTAGCCGCCGACGGCGACGAGTGCCGCGCCCCGTACCCCGGCCTCCAGAGCGGCGGTGGTGAACAGCGCGGACAGCCAGTCGTCGGTCAGCTTGGCCAGGGCGGCACGGCGCGGCGGCCCGGACCGCTCCTTCTCACTGAGAAGGCGCAGCCGGGCCGCCGCATAGCCGCTGGGTCCCGAGTCTTCCGCTTCGGTGGTCACTTCGAGGCTCGTCACCCAGCAGCTCCTGTTTCTGTCGAGCGGTTACAGTGCGTCAGGTCCGCGTTCGCCGGTCCGCACCCGTACCGCCGTGTCGACCGGCACGCTCCACACCTTGCCGTCACCGATCTTGCCGGTGCGGGCCGCCTTGACGACGACGTCGATGAGCTGTTCGGCCTCGTCGTCCTCGACCAGCACCTCGATGCGGATCTTCGGGACCAGGTCGACGGTGTACTCCGCGCCGCGGTAGACCTCGGTGTGGCCGCGCTGGCGGCCGTATCCGCTGGCCTCCGTGACCGTGAGCCCCTGGACGCCGAAGGCCTGCAGGGCCTCCTTGATCTCGTCCAGCCGGTGTGGCTTCACGACTGCGGTGATGAGCTTCATGCGTCCACCTTCTTGGTCGGTCCTGCGGCTGCCACGGCATCACTCGGCGTGGGTACGGCCTTGCGGGAGCCTGCACCGCCGCCCGCGCCGCTGAAGTCGTACGCCGTCTCGGCGTGCTCATCCTGGTCGATACCGGAGACCTCTACGTCCTCGTCGACCCGCATGCCGATCGTCTTGTCGAGGAGGAAGGCGAGGATCGCCGAGACAACCAGAGAGTAGGCCAGTACCGCGAAGACACCGACGGCCTGCTTGCCGAGTTGGTCGAAGCCGCCGCCGTAGAGGAGGCCCTTGGCGTCGGACTGGACGCCACCGGTGGCGAAGAGACCGACGAGCAGCGAGCCGGCGACACCGCCGACGAGGTGGACGCCGACGACATCGAGGGAGTCGTCGTAGCCGAACTTGAACTTCAGACCGACGGCCATGGCGCAGAGCACACCGGCGATGGCGCCGATCCCGATCGCGCCGAGCGGCGAGCAGGAGCCACCGGACGGGGTGATGGCGACCAGGCCGGCGACGGCGCCGGAGGCGGCACCCAGCGTGGTGAAGGCGCCGTGGCGGATCTTCTCGTACGCCAGCCAGGCGAGCATCGCGGCGGCGGTGGCGACCTGGGTGTTGACGAACATCACCGCGCCGACGCCGTCGTCGTTGCCGAGCCACGAGCCGGCGTTGAAGCCGAACCAGCCGAACCACAGGAGCCCGGCACCGAGCATCACCAGCGGCAGGCTGTGCGGCCGCATCGGGTCCTTCTTGAAGCCGACGCGCTTGCCGATGACGAGGATCACACCGAGGGCCGCGGCACCCGCGTTGATGTGGACGGCCGTACCGCCGGCGAAGTCGATGACGCCGAGTTCGAAGAGCCAGCCGCCGGCGCCCCATACCCAGTGCGCGACCGGGAAGTAGACGACGGTGACCCACAGCGCCACGAACAGCGCCCAGGCGGTGAACTTCACGCGGTCCGCGAGCGCACCACTTATCAGTGCGGGCGTGATGATCGCGAACATCAGCTGGAAGACGGCGAAGACATACACCGGGATGGTGTAGCCGTCCCACAGCTGGGTGATCCCGATGCCGCTCAGTCCGACATAGTCCGAGGTCCAGCCGATGAAGCCGCCCTTGTCCGTGCCGAAGGCGGCGCTGAAGCCGTACAGCACCCACAGGATCGTGACGATGCCGAGGCTGATGAAGCTCATCATCAGCATGTTGAGGGTGCTCTTGACCCGGACCATGCCTCCGTAGAAGAAGGCCAGGCCCGGAGTCATGATCATCACCAGGGCGGAGCAGATGAGCATAAAGCCGGTGTTGGCGGCGGACAGCGTCGGAGTGTCTGCTGCAAGCGTCGAGATGCCTGGAGGCATCGGCGTCTCCTCGTCGTTGGTGCGGCCGCGTGCGGGCGAAGCCTGTGCGGATACGGGCGGGCCGGTTATGCGCCCTGAGGTTGGCGCAGCGCCGTTTCCGCCAATGCCGCTCGATGTTTCGCCGCAGTGACGAAGGGGTCCCCCGTGTTACGCCCTCATGAACAGGCGGATCGGGTGAACGGGCCCGGAGTATCCTCTGCGCACATCACGACCGGCCGCGACGATCACCCGGCTGACCTGGCACGGGGGAGCCGAGTCGGGCTGTTGGGGTGACCGTCGCGGCCGGGGCCTGGTGAGCGCCTCCCCCTCAGACCGCTTCCGCGGTTTCGGGGAGCCGGGCTGTGAGCTCGTCGGTGAAGTGCGCCACTTCGGCTACGTCTCCGAAGTCCCTGGCCGCCGTGTCGACGGTCTTGCGCAACCGGGTGTTGGCCCGCTCGGAGCGGACCTTCCTGGCGACGGTGAGCGCCCGTCCGGCCAGGACCATGGACTGCTCGGGCTCCCTCTTCAGCAGATGGACCGTGGCCATGCCGATCAGGTTGAGTGCGTACGACCGCTGGTGCTCCTCGTCCTTGCCGAAGAGATCGACGGCGCGCTCCATCACCGGCTCGGCGAGCGAGGCGTACGTGGGGCTTCGGCCTGCCACATAGGCGAGGTCGCGGTACGAGTGGGCGTTCTCGCCGTTGAGCTCGGCCTCGGAGAAGAAGCGGATCCAGTCGGGCTCGGGCTCGCCGTCGAGACCGACGTCGGCGAAGGTGTCCTCGGCCATCCGGACGGCTCGCTTGCACTTGCTGGGCTGGCCCATATTGGCGTAGGCGCGGGCCTCCATCGCATACAGCATCGCCTGGGTGCGCGGGGTCGCGCAGTCGCGGCTGCCGTACTGCGCGAGATGGATGAGTTCCAGGGCGTCCTCGGGCCGGCCGAGGTGGATCATCTGGCGGCTCATGGAGGACAGGATGTACGAGCCGAGCGGCTTGTCGGCCGCTTCCTTGGCGGCGTGCAGGGCCAGTACGAAGTACTTCTGCGCGGTGGGCTGCAGGCCGACGTCGTAACTCATCCAGCCGGCCAGCTCCGCGAGCTCGGCGGCGCATTTGAACAGCCGCTGGGCCGTTTCCCCGGGCTGCGGCTCCTGCAGCAGATCGGTGACCTCGTGGAGTTGGCCCACGACCGCCTTGCGGCGCAGTCCGCCGCCGCACTGCGCGTCCCACTGGCGGAACATCGCGGTGGTGCACTCCAGCAGGTCGAGCTCGGGCTTGGAGAGCCGGGAGGCCCTGCGCATGGCGCCCGGCGCCGGCTGTCCCGGCTCGCCGACCGGCGACGGCACCAGCCAGCGCTGCATCGGCTCGACGAGGGCGGGGCCAGCGGCCAGTGCGAGCGAGGTCCCGAGGAAGCCGCGCCGCGCCAGCATCAGGTCGCTGCGCGAGAACTCGCTGAGCAGCGCGACGGTCTGCGGCCCCGCCCAGGGCAGATCCACTCCGGACACCGAGGGCGACTGGTGCGCCGAGCGCAGTCCGAGGTCCTCGATGGCGACGACGCTGCCGAAACGCTCGGAGAACAGCTCGGAGAGGATGCGCGGGATCGGCTCACGCGGCTGCTCGCCGTCGAGCCAGCGGCGCACGCGTGAGGTGTCCGTGCTGATGTGGTGCGCGCCCATCTGGCGTGCCCGGCGGTTCACTTGGCGTGCCAGCTCACCCTTCGACCAACCACTGCGCACGAACCACGAACTCAACTGCTCGTTCGGGCGCTTGTCGGTATTCGTACCGCCTGCGCCGGTGCCGCCCACGGGAACGCCCCCATCCACCACTGACTGCTCTGTTACTCGAACCCCTACCAGAATGCCGTGAGTTGAGACTGTCTGTACGGAGGTTGCGCCCCATCGAACAGGAAACCGGGTTGCCTCCGGCATACCCACGGGTGCACGGAACTTCAGGGTTCGAGTACTGAAAGTAGTCCCACGATCACCCCTCCAGCGAGGGCGATTCCAGAAACGCCACCATTCGCCACCCCTTCGAATGAACTCGCTTACTGCCGGGCGCGATTCACTTGACATACGACGATCAGGAGGCAGCGGAGCGGTGCACGCACAGGCGCGCGACACGGCCCGCACCACCCCTCGCGCAACCGCACGCCGCCGGAGCTTCACCGACTGCGACGCAGTGTTACGGGGAGACTTCAGGTCGTAACCACCGGCGATGACGACCCGTTGGAGGGGGCATGGGCTTCACGATCGGCGGCAGCCGGGGGACCAGGGAGATCAGGCCCGGCTCACGTCGCCGCGGCCGCACGACCGAGTGCACCGTGGTGGCCGAGTACACGGGGCTGTGGGGCTGGGCGGTGGTCCCCGGCGCGCGAGCCGCGTCCGGCCGGTGCTCCTGCGACGCCCCGGACTGTACGTCCCCGGGCGCCCACCCCCTCGGCTTCGCCGACGAGGTCCCCGCCGGCGCCACCCTGGACGAGGTCACCGAGGCGTGGGCGGAAGTGCCGGGCGCGTCCCTGCTGCTGCCCGTCGGCCGCACCTTCGACATCCTCGACGTCGCCGCCCCGGCCGGCCGCCGCGCACTGCTGCGCCTGGAGCGGATGGGGCTCCCGCTCGGCCCGGTCTCGGCGACGCCGGACGGCCGCTGCCAGTTCTTCGTCGCCACCGGCGCGGCGGCCGAGCTGCCGGAGCTGCTCTACCGGATGGGCTGGGACGACGCGGACCTGGACCTGCACTGCCTGGGCCCGGGCGACCACATCACGGCTCCGCCGTCCGACCAGGCGGGCCTGGGGCCCGTGAGCTGGCTCCGCCACCCGTCCCTGGACACGGCGGCGGCACCGCCGGAGGCGCGCCTGCTGCTGGGCACGCTGGCGTACGTCTGCCACCGCACCTTTCCCTGACGCGGGGTCCCCGAATCCCTTACTCCCCCCACGCCCAGCGGGCGTGGGGGGAGTGCCCTGTCGCCGGACGGCCCGAATCGCAGGCACGCCGGCGTTCGAGGCGCGGGGTCCGGGGCGGAGCACCGGCTGAGGGAAGGGACCCACCCGGCGACAGCTACTCGCCGATCAGCGCGTCGACGAACGCCTCCGGCTCGAACGGCGCCAGATCGTCCGGCCCCTCGCCCAGGCCCACCAGCTTCACCGGTACGCCCAGTTCGCGCTGGACCGCGATGACGATGCCGCCCTTGGCCGTACCGTCCAGCTTGGTCAGCACGATGCCGGTGATGTCCACGACCTCCGCGAACACCCGCGCCTGCACCAGTCCGTTCTGACCGGTCGTGGCGTCCAGGACCAGCAGGATCTCGTCCAGCGGGCCGTGCTTCTCGACCACGCGCTTGACCTTGCCGAGCTCGTCCATCAGGCCCGTCTTGGTGTGCAGCCGGCCCGCCGTGTCGATGAGTACGACGTCAGCGCCCTCGGCGATGCCCTCCTTGACCGCGTCGAACGCGATCGAGGCCGGGTCACCGCCCTCGGGGCCGCGCACCGTGCGCGCGCCGACCCGTTCGCCCCAGGTCTGGAGCTGGTCCGCGGCCGCCGCACGGAACGTGTCCGCCGCGCCGAGCACCACGGAGCGGCCGTCCGCGACCAGGACCCGCGCGAGCTTGCCGGTCGTCGTGGTCTTTCCGGTGCCGTTGACGCCGACGACCATGACGACGCCCGGGGTGTCCAGACCGCTCTCGGTCTTCACCGCGCGGTCGAAGTCGGTGCCGAGGAGGTGCAGCAGCTCCTCGCGCAGCAGGGAGCGCAGCTCCTGGGGGGTCCGCGTGCCGAGCACCCGTACGCGCTCGCGCAGCCGCTCGACCAGCTCCTGGGTCGGCGCGACGCCGACATCCGCGGTGAGCAGGGTGTCCTCGATCTCCTCCCAGGTCTCCTCGTCGAGGTTGTCGCGCGACAGGAGCGTGAGCAGCCCCTTGCCGAGGGAGTTCTGGGAGCGGGCGAGGCGGGCGCGCAGGCGGACCAGCCGGCCTGCGGTCGGTTCGGGGATCTCGATCTCGGGGACGGGGGGCGCCGCGACGACCGGATCCTCGACGGCGGCCGGGGTACCGACCGCCTCGGCGGTGTCGGGGAGGTCGACCTCCTCGATCGTGCGGCGCGGTTCCTCGACCGTCGGTGCGGCGTCCTCGCCGACCTGAGGCTCGGCGGGCGGGGCAGTGATGGTCGGCGTACTCGGCGGTGCCGAGGGCGGCAGCTGCTTCTTCTTGCGGCTGCTGACCACGAGCCCGCTGATCGCGCCGACCGCGACCAGGGCGATGACTACAGCAAGGATGACGATTTCCATAACCCACCCAGTATCGACCACGACCGCTCACGCAGAACTGCCTCGGAGGATCACACAAGGGCAAGGGACTCCATTTGGACCTTTTGGGGGTACGTACGATGCTGGTGGTTCTGGCTTTACCCAGCCGACCCTCCTCCCGGAGACCCGGAAACCCCGGAGCCCGCCACTCCCGTACGGAGCTTTTTCATGCCGCACGCCTCCGAATCCGAAGGCGCGATGGAGACCCGTGGCCTCGAACCCGTCCCCGACGACGAGCGCACCGGCCACGTCCGCGAACTCTTCCCCACCTGGGTCGCGGCCAACATCAGCGTGCTGTTGCTCACGATGGGCGCGGGGATGATCGTCTTCAACGGCCTGAACTTCTGGCAGGTGCTGGTCGTCGCGACCGCGGCGCCCGTCCTCTCGTACGGAATCGTGGGCCTGATCTCCATCGCGGGCAAGCGCGGCGGCTCCCCCGGCATGGCCCTGTCCCGGGCGGTCTTCGGCCAGCGCGGAAACCTCTTTCCCGGCTCGCTCATCTGGGTCGCCCGCTGGGGCTGGGAGACGATCAACGCGGTCACCGGCGCCTACGCCGTACTGACCGTGCTGGATCTGCTCTTCGGCATCAAGCGCAACATCGCGCTGGTCGTCGTCACTCTGCTGCTCTTCGTCGCCTGCACCTTCCTCGTCTCAGGCCTCGGCATCAACGCCCTGCGTGTCTGCAGTACATGGTCCACGTATCTCTTCGGCGCGTTCAGCGTCCTGGTGCTGGTCCACCTGATCGCCAACACCCAATGGTCCGCGGTCTTCGACAAGCCGGCCGGGTCGACGGCGATGATGGTCGCGGGCATCGGGACCATCGCGGCGGGTGGTATCAGCTGGGTCCCCTCGGGCCCCGACTTCACCCGCTATCTCCCCCGCACCGCCTCCGGCAGGGCGATGGTCGGCTCAACGGTGGGCGGAGCCGGGATCGTCGTGCTGCCGATGGTGCTGATGGGCGCGGTGATGGCGGTCTCCACACCGGACCTGGCCGGCACGAGCGACCCGGTCGCGTTCATCGGCGAGATCCTGCCGCTGTGGATCGCCGTTCCGTATCTGATGATCGCGCTGATCGGCATGCTGCTGATCAACTCCATGTCGATGTACTCCGCCGGCTTCACCGCGCAGACCCTGGGCATCAAGGTCCCGCGTGCCTGGGCGGTCAGCATCAACGCCGTCATCAGCCTGGTCTTCGGCTTCCTGCTGATGGTCGTGGCAACCAGCTTCATCGGTTCGTTCGTCTCCTTCCTGACGCTGCTGGCCGTGGCGTTCTCGGCGTGGATCGGCGTCTTCGGCGTGGACATGCTGCGCCGGAGCACGTACGACGGCGAGGCGCTGATGGACACCACGCGCACCAGCGCCTACTGGTACCGGGGTGGCTTCGCCTGGCAGGCGATGGTGTCGTGGGCCGTAGCGCTGCTGACCGGCCTGCTGTTCACCAGGGTCGACTGGTTCGCCGGTCCGCTCGCCTCGTCATGGATCGGGAAGAACGGGCTGGGCTGGGCGGCCACGATCGTCGTCGCGGCGGTGCTGTACGCGGTGCTGCCGCGGACGAGGGAGCAGGTTCGGGCCACGCCGGCCGCGGAACCGAAGCCCGCACCCCTGTCCATCTGACACTCAGTCAGCTAACGTCCCTCTGCGCTGCCCGTTCAGCCCCGCCCACCTGCATTCCGGCCGGGGGTCCGGGGGTTGTCACCCGGGAAGACACAGGACACCCGGCGGAGGGGACCGTTCCCATGGCCTTCACAGTGGCCCGCTTCAATCTCGTCGATCCCGACGCGACGCCCGAAACTCTCGCGGCCCGCTATCGGGCCGCGCTCGAGATGGCCGCATACGCCGACGACCGCGGCATCGACAGCATCCAGACCGAGGAGCACCACGGCGCCGCCAACAACTGGCTGCCCTCCCCCTTCGTCTTCGCCGGCTCGGTCCTCGGCTCCACACGCCGTATCGCGGTCACCGTCTCCGCGATCATCGGCCCGCTCTACGACCCGCTTCGGCTGGCCGAGGACATCGCCGTACTCGATCTGATCGGCGGGGGCCGGCTGGTGACGGTCGCCGGCATCGGCTACCGGCCCGCGGAGTACGAGCAGTTGGGCGTCGAGTGGAGCCGGCGCGGCAAGCTCCAGGACGAGCTCCTCGAGACGCTGCTGAAGGCATGGACCGGCGAGCCCTTCGAGTACCGCGGCCGCACGGTCCGGGTCACTCCGCGCCCGTACACACAGCCGCATCCGCTGCTGCTGGTGGGCGGCTCCTCACAGGCCGCGGCCCGTCGCGCCGCCCGGTTCGGACTGCCCTTCTTCCCGAGCGCGCATCTGCCTGAGCTGGAGGCGTACTACCACGAGCGGCGCACGGAGTACGGGACGGAGGGCTGGACGATGATGCCGGCGGCGAAGACCCAGCTGCTGCACATTGCGCAGGACCCGGACCGCACCTGGGCCGAGTACGGCGAGCATTTCCTGCACGAGGCCCGGATGTACGCCTCCTGGCAGTCCAAGGACATCCGTTCGGCGGTGCGGTCGCGGGCCACCACGGTCGAAGAGCTGCGGCGCGAGGGTGTGTACCGGATCGTCACGCCGGACGAGTGCGCGAAGACCGGCGGGGAGAGTCTGGTGCTGCATCCGCTGTGCGGCGGGATGCCGCTGGACGAGGGCTGGCGCAGCCTGCACCTCTTCGCGGAGAGCGTCCTCCCTCGGCTCAAGGGCTGAGCCGAGGGCCGTCACCGCCCGTCAACCGTGACCTCGAGGCCGTCCGGCGCGGCGAATCGGTACTGCCCCGGCTCATGTGATGAGCCGGGGCAGTTCCGTGGTGAGGAGCGGGGCAGCGGGGATTAGCCCATCTCCTCCAACGCCTTGCCCTTGGTCTCCTTGACGAACAGAAGTACGAAGGGGATCGAGAGCGCGGCGAAGAATGTGTAGATGATGTATGTGCCGGAGAGGTTCCAGTCCGCCAGGCTCGGGAAGCTCACGGTGATGACCCAGTTGGCGATCCACTGCGCGGAGGCGGCGACGCCGAGCGCGGCGGCACGGATTCTGTTCGGGAACATCTCGCCGAGGAGGACCCAGACCACGACGCCCCAGGAGAGGGCGAAGAAGAGCACGAAGACATGCGCGGAGACCAGGGCCACGGCGCCCTGGGTGCTGGGCAGCTTGCCGTCGACGAGGTCGGCGGAGAAGGCCCAGGCCTCGAAGGCCAGGGCGATCGCCATGCCGGCCGAGCCGACGAGGGCGAGCGGACGCCGGCCGACCCGGTCGACCAGGATCATCGCGATCACGGTGCCGATGATGTTGATGATCGACGTGGTGAACGAGTAGAAGAACGAGCTGGCCGGGTCGATACCGACCGACTGCCACAGCGCCGCGGAGTAGTAGAAGACGACGTTGATGCCGACGAACTGCTGGAAGAGGGAGAGTCCGATGCCCACCCAGACGATGGGCAGGAAGTTGAAGCGGCCGCCCAGCAGGTCCTTGAAGGTCGACTTGTGCTCGCGGCGCATCGCGAGTTCGATCTCGGCGACGCGGGCGTCCAGGTCGATCTTGTGGCCCTCGACCTCGCCGAGGACCTCCTTCGCCTTGTCGATCTTTCCGACGGAGATCAGGAAGCGGGGCGACTCGGGGATCGCGAAGGAGAGCAGTCCGTAGAGCACCGCCGGGACGACCATGACGCCGAGCATCCACTGCCAGGCCTCGATACCGAGCATCTCGCCGCGCTGCTTGCCGTCGGCGAGCTGCAGGATGGCGTAGTTCACCAGCTGGGAGATGGCGATGCCGATGACGATCGCGGCCTGCTGGAAGGAGCCGAGCCGGCCGCGGTAGGCGGCCGGTGACACCTCGGCGATATAGGCCGGGCCGATGACCGAGGCCATGCCGATGGCGAAGCCGCCGATGATGCGCCAGAAGGCAAGGTCCCAAAGGGCGAACGGGAGAGCGGAGCCGATGGCACTGACGGTGAAGAGCACGGCCGCGATCTGCATACAGCGGATACGGCCGATACGGTCGGCGATCCGGCCGGCGGTCGCGGCGCCGACGGCGCAGCCGATCAGTGCGATGGCGATGACCTGGGCGAGCGTTCCCGAGCCGATGTCGTAGCGGTCCCGGATGGCTTCGACGGCGCCGTTGATCACCGAGCTGTCGTAGCCGAAGAGGAAGCCGCCCATCGCGGCGGCGGCCGTGATGAAGACGACATGCCCGATATGTTCGGGGTGGGCCTGCCGGCCTCGCGATGCCGGCGGTGGCTGCTCAGTGCTGGTCACGTGTACTCCTGGGTCCGGCAGCGTCGCCGGGCGTGGGGGGCGAGCCCTTCAAGTGGCGCACAACTTCCCGCCGCTCACCACTTGAAGGTAAAAGCAACGCTGCAGAGACTATTCGTTCATGTTTCGAAGTCAATACTTCTTGCTTAGCAACCCCGAGCAGCAATGTGAGGGAGTTGTGTTCAAGAGTTGAAGAGTCGTCAGCGAAGGCGCTGGCTGATGACCTTGGAGACGCCGTCGCCCTGCATGGAGACGCCGTACAGCGCGTCCGCGACCTCCATCGTCCGCTTCTGGTGCGTGATCACGATCAGCTGCGAGGACTCCTGGAGCTCCTGCATGATCCGAATCAGGCGCTGAAGGTTGGTGTCGTCGAGCGCCGCCTCGACCTCGTCCATCACATAGAACGGACTCGGCCGGGCCTTGAAGATCGACACCAGCAGCGCGACGGCCGTCAGTGACCGCTCACCGCCCGACAGCAGCGACAGCCGCTTGACCTTCTTGCCAGGGGGTCTGGCCTCGACGTCCACGCCCGTGGTGAGCATGTTGTCGGGATCGGTCAGGATCAACCGGCCCTCTCCGCCGGGAAAGAGCCGCGAGAAGACACCCTCGAACTCGCGGGCGGTGTCCCGGTACGCCTCCGTGAAGACCTGCTCGACGCGCTCGTCGACCTCCTTGATCACCTGCAACAGGTCGGCCCTGGTCTTCTTCAGGTCTTCAAGCTGCTCGGAGAGGAACTTGTGCCGCTCCTCCAGCGCCGAGAACTCCTCCAGGGCGAGCGGATTCACCTTTCCGAGTTGCTGGTACGCCCGTTCGGCGGACTTGAGACGCTTCTCCTGCTCTCCGCGTACGAACGGTCTCGGCTGGTTGCGCGGGTGCTCCGGGTCATCAGGCAGTTCCTCTCCCTCGGCGGGCAGGGACGGCGGCACCAGCTGGTCGGGGCCGTACTCGGCGAGCAGCCCGGCCGGTTCCACACCCAGTTCCTCCAGGGCCTTTGTCTCCAGCTGCTCGATCCGCAGCCGCTTCTCGGCCCCGAGTACCTCGCCTCGGTGAACTGAATCAGTGAGTTTGTCGAGTTCGCCCTTGAGGTCGCGTCCCTGATTGCGGGCGGCGCTCAGATCCTGCTCGCGCTCGGCCTTGGCCGCCTCGGCGGCGACCCGCTCCGCCTCGGCCCGCACCAGCGACACCTCGACATGCGCGAGGAGCTGGCGGGCCCCGCTCGCCACCGCGGCGGCGACCTCCGCCTCGTGCCGCAGCCGGGCGCGCCGCTGTTCGGCGCGTGCCCGTGCCTCGCGCTCGGCGCGCGCTCCCCGGTCCAGCGAGTCGGCACGCCCCGCGAGCCCCTTCACGCGCTCCTCGTGCGTACGGACCTGGAGGCGGGCCTCCATCTCGGTCTGGCGTGCGTTGGCGCCGTCGGCGGCGAGCCGGTCCCGAACATGGGTATCCGGCTCCTCCTCCGCCGGCGCCTCCTCGGCGACGAGCAGCCGCTCGGCCAGCTCCTCGGCCTCCTCTCGCGCCCGCTCCAGCGCCTCCTGGGCCCTGGCGGCGGCCGCGGTCGTCCGCTCGGCCTCGCCCGCAGCACCACGCGCCTGTCCGGACAGCCGCCCCAGCTGCCCGGACACCGCGGACTTCTCACGGTCGGCGGCCCTGCGGCGCTCTCCCAGTTCCTCGACGAGGCCCGCACATTCACTGCGTCGTCCAACGGCCTGCTGCTGAGCCGCCGACAGCTCCTCGCACCGTACGGCCAGTTCCTCCAGCTCGGCCGCGGCCTCGTCGACGGAGGCCTGCACCTCGAGCAGACTCGGGGCCCCGGCGGAACCGCCCTGCGCGAAGTGCGCGCCGAGGACGTCTCCTTCCGCGGTCACGGCGGTGAGCTCGGGCCGCGAGTAGACCAGGTCCTCGGCATCCTCCAGCGTCCCGACCACGACCATGCCGTGCAGCAGCCGGCGCACGGCTGGCATCAGTTCCATGGGCCCCCGCACCAGGTCGGCGGCGTACGGAGGACCGTCGGAGCGCTGCGTCTGCTGTACGGAATCGGGCGCGCCGCCTAGCAGTATGGCGGCGCGCCCGGCGTCGGTCTTACGCAGCAGCCGCAGAGCCTCGGCGGCGGTCGCGGGGTTGGACACGGCGATGGCGTCCGCAGCCGCGCCGAGCGCCGCTGCGACCGGAACCTCGAAGCCCGGGGTCACGCCGAGCAGTTCCGCGGCCGGCCCGAGCAGCCCCGCGAGGCGGTCCTTCGCGTCGAGCAGCGCCCCCGTGCCGTCCTTGCGGCGCAGCCCCAGGGCGAGCGCCTCCCGGCGGGCGGCGACGGCGGCGCGCTTGCGCTCAGCGCCGGTGAGCTCCTCACGCGCCGCGCTCAGCGCCGCCTCAGCATCGGCCAGCTCACGCTTGGCCGCGTCGTGCCGCTCCCCCAGCTCGGCATCGCCGGCGTCAAGACCGTCGACCTCGGCCTTGAGCTGCTCGTACTCCTCCTGAGCCGCCACGGCCCGCTCCTGGGCCTCGTCGCGCGCCGCGGCCAGCCGGTCGATCTCGGCCTGGGCGGAGGCCGCCCGCGAACGGGCCGCGTTGACCTGGCCGTTGAGCCGGGCCAGCCCCTCGCGCCGGTCGGCGATCGCCCGCGCGACGTCCTTGAGCCGGCGCTCCTCGACCGTCAGCTCCCGCTCCAGCTCGGCGCGGTGCGCGACGGTGTCCTCCAGCGCGTGCTCCGCCGCCTCCAGCGCGGCCTCCAGCTCCGCCTCCTGCTCACGGATCCGGGCGGCCTCGCGCTCCATGTCCTCGGGGTCGCGGCCGCGCCGCTCCTCCGCCGGGGCCGCGGTCGCGCTCTTCACCCGTGCGTCGGCCAGTGAGATCGTGCCCCGCACCCGCTCGGCCAGCTGGGAGAGTTCGTACCAGCTCTGCTGGGCCCGCTGCAGCCGCGGCGCCAGCCGCCGTACCTCGTCCTCGAGTTCCGCCTCACGCGTCAGCGCGGCCCTGAGCTCCGCCTCGGCACTGTCCTTGCGTTCCTTGAGCGCGGCCTCGTCGGCGATCTCGCCGCGCAGCGCCTCACGGAGCCGTACGAGATCGTCCGCAAGCAGCCGCAGCCGGGCATCGCGCAGATCGGCCTGGATGACGGCGGCCCGCCTGGCCACCGCGGCCTGCCGTCCCAGCGGCTTGAGCTGGCGGCGCAGTTCGTCGGTCAGATCCTGTACGCGGGCGAGGTTGGCCTGCATCGAGTCCAGCTTCCGCAGCGCCTTCTCCTTGCGCTTGCGGTGCTTGAGCACACCGGCGGCCTCCTCGATGAAGGCCCGTCGCCCCATCGGATCCGCATGCAGTACGGAGTCGAGCTGTCCCTGTCCGACGATGACGTGCATCTCGCGGCCGATGCCGGAGTCGGAGAGGAGTTCCTGGATATCGAGAAGCCGGCACGTGTCGCCATTCAGCTGGTATTCACTGCCGCCGTTGCGGAACATGATCCGCGTGATGGTGACTTCGGCGTAGTCGATGGGGAGCGCGCCGTCGGAGTTGTCGATGGTGAGGGAGACCTCGGCGCGGCCGAGCGGAGGCCGCCCGGTCGTGCCGGCGAAGATGACGTCCTCCATCTTGCCGCCGCGCAGCGACTTGGCCCCCTGCTCTCCCATGACCCAGGACAGCGCGTCCACCACATTGGACTTGCCGGAGCCGTTGGGGCCCACGACGCAGGTGATGCCCGGCTCGAAGCGCAGCGTCGTGGCGGAGGCGAAGGATTTGAACCCGCGCAGGGTCATGGCCTTGAGGTGCACGCCGCCGGACTCTACCTTTCGCTTCGCTCGGACCGCCGGAGCTGGTCGACTCCGGCCTGCCACGTGGGATTTTTCGACCGCGGGTGGGGGGTGTCCCCCCGGGAAGACAGAGCGCTCCCGGTTTCACCTATGAAGGTGCAGGGCACATCAGACGGTAAGGGAAGGACTCTAAGGGGCGAGGCAGGGCGGGAAAAGAAAGAAGGGACGCCGAAGCGTCCCTTGCATATCTTGCGCGATGAACTCCAGCAGAAAGCCCCTGCTCAGGTGAGCGCGGGCTCCGGCTGGTGCACGTCGATGTCGATGCCGTTGAGCAGCGACTCTTCAGGGTGCTGAGCAACGGCAGCGTTGAGCGCGTCATTCTCGGACTGGATCCGTACAAGCTCGGATTCGAGGTCCTGGACGCGCTGCTGCAGCCGTCGCATCTCGGCGAGGAGTCGCGGGTCGGAACCGCCGACGTAACCGAGAAGCGCCTTTGCCATGATGGATGGTCCTCCACACTGAGTGACCGACCGAATGCGGTGTGGGTCGTGAGGGATTCGCACCCGCGGTGCTCGACAGTGATTGTTACTTGCTATCGCTGCGGTTTGTACTGCCAAACAGCTAAGGTGCGCGGGGCTTCCAGAGTCTCACCAAAAAGTTTGACGGTCAACACGATCACGCCCCGTATCAACGGGCAAACCCGGGGCTCACGGCCGCGAATGAAGCGGCGGAGCCACTCTGCGGGGCCCTGGGGGCGTAGAGATCATCCTTACTGCCGCAGCCTGGCACGACAAGCCGTTCTTGGCAACCACCAGGCCATTTCCACCCCGGGCAGGTGCCGTCGGCATACGCGGCGATCTTCGCGGTGATGAATTACGGGGTGATCGTCACCTGATCGCGAAGTCCTCGTATCCACCGCGGGGCGTGTCCCAGATCTCGGTGACTCCGTCGACCTGGCCGGGTGTGTCGTCGGAGCGAAGCCATTCCAGCAAACGGTGGCAATTATCACGTGGCCCCTCTGCCACAACCTGCACCCTGCCATCGTCAAGATTGAGCGCGAAGCCCGTGAGGCCGCCGATCTCCAATGCATTTGCCCTGGTGAACCAGCGGAAGCCCACTCCCTGTACCCGGCCGCGTACCCAGGCGGTGAGCCGCGCAACATCGTTCATGGGTGCACCGTAACTGGACAATACATTTCGGATCACTTCACCCCCTCGCCACATGGGCTACAGTCCCCTCGCAATGAGCCTCACTCGTATGGGTGAGTCATGTTGACGATTGACTGTCGAGTACCAGGAAGGCACAGCAGATGGGACGCCATCGACGCTCCGCCGACGCACCCGTCGCAAATGACTATGCGGACGGTTCGGCAGGCCGGCACCGGGGTGGTGCACGCCGGAAGAAGCGGGGCCTTGTCCCCGTACGCACCGGGCTGCTCGGCGCCTCCGCAGCCATGGCCGTAGGGGCCGTGGCCGTCACGACCGGCCTGCTCCCGGGCGGCGACAAGTTCAACGTCGGCCACGGCAACGACTCCGCCAAGCAGGTACGCACCGAGGACTCCGCGAAGCTCCAGACACAGGGCGACGCGAGCGCGGAACCGACGCACGGGGCCTCGGCCCCCGTGCGCCAGGGCGCCCAGCGCCCGCAGGCGCCGTCGAAGGCTCCCTCGCCGAAGACTCCCCCGCCCGCGCCGGCCAAGCCGGCGGCGACGCCTTCGAAGAAGGCGAAGGTCCCTGAGGCGCGCAAGGAGTCGAAGAGCGACGCCCCGGCCCGCAAGGCGACGCGTGCGCCCAGCCGGCCGGCCGCGCCGGCCAAGCCCGCCGTGCCCGCCGTGCCCTCGGACGCGAAGGCCGCCGAGGCCGAGGTGCTCAGCCTGGTCAACGCAGAGCGCGCGAAGGTGGGGTGCAGCCCCGTGCAGGCCAGCGAATCACTTGCGGCGCTGGCCGGGGACTTCAGCGACGACATGGCCACGCGTGGCTTCTTCGGTCACACCGACCCTGACGGGGCGACGCCCTGGGACCGTGCCGCGCAGGTGGGCGTGCAGGGGCTCGGCGGCGAGAACATCGCTCGCGGTCAGGCCGACCCGGCCGCTGTGATGACCTCCTGGATGAACAGCGACGGTCACCGCGCGAACATCCTGAACTGCGACTACAAGACGATGGGCGTCGGTGTGCACCTGGGCGCCGGCGGCCCCTGGTGGACGCAGGACTTCGGCTTCTAGCCGGTCGTACGTACGCGAGAAGGCCCCCGTCACCTCGGTGACGGGGGCCTTCCTCATGGTCAGGCGGCGACGGCCGCCCGGCCCGCGATGAAGGTGCGGGCGGTCTCCGCCACCCGGCGGCCGAGGTGCTCCGCGGTCGCGATGTCGGCCTTGTGCACACCCTCCGGGCCCTCGTCGGAGTTGGTCTGGGCGGCGGCGCCGGAGAAGAAGCCCAGACGGTTGAGGTCGTGCTCGGAGCCCTCGGTGGAGTTCCAGCCGGGCTTGAGCCCGAGGTTCACCCAGTGCATACCGTGCTGGGCGGCGAGCGTCGCGAAGAACTGCAGGGTGTGCAGCTTGTCGCCGCTCTTGGAGCCGGAGTTGGAGAAGCCGGCCGCCAGCTTGTCCTTCCAGGCGTCGGTGAACCAGCGCCGGGAGGTGTCCTCCGCGAACCGGTGGAAGGCACCGGACGCGGTCCCCATATAGGTGGGCGACCCGAAGACGATGGCGTCGGAGCCGTCGAGCAGCTCCCACTGGGCCTCGTCGATCTCGTCGACCTTGATCAGGTGAACAGTGGCGCCGGCGGCGGCCGCTCCTTCGCGGACGGCCGCCGCGATGACGGCGGTGTGGCCGTACCCGGAGTGGTAGGCGATCGAGACAACAGGCGTGGTCACGGTAAGGGACTCCTCGAAAGCGGGGTGCTCGTCGGTGGTGCCACCAGAGAAGCACTAACTTCTGGTTAGCGCAACCCATGAGTTAGCGCTGCATCGGAGTATGGTGGCGAAATGGAGACCAGTGCGCAGGAAGAGAGGACCGGAGTCTGTCCGGACGGCGACCTCGCCTTTGACGTGTTTTCCCGCCTGTGCCCGTCGCGCGACACCCTCGAGGACGTCACCGGCCGCTGGGGCGGCCTCACGCTGGGAGCGCTCCACGAAGGCACCTTCCGCTTCAACGAGCTGCGGCGGCGGATCGACGGCGTGAGCGAGAAGATGCTGTCCCAGACCCTGCAAGCGCTGGAGCGCGACGGGCTCGTACGACGGGACGCGCAGCCGACCAATCCGCCACGGGTCGACTACGAACTCACCCCGCTGGGACGCCAGATCGCGGAGCGGCTGCTCACACTCATCCGCTTCGTGGAGGGGCGGATGCCCGAGGTCCTGGCGGCGCGCGAGACTTACGACGAGGTGCGCGGCGGCCGCTGACAGCGCGGGCAGAAGTAGCTGGACCGGTTCATCCAGGGGCGGCGGCGTATCGGCGTGCCACAGCGACGGCACGGCTCGCCCTCGCGCCCGTAGGCGTCCAACGACCGGTCGAAATAGCCTGATTCACCGTTCACGTTCACATACAGGCTGTCAAAGCTGGTGCCCCCGACGGCGAGGGCGGCGACCATCACCCCCCGTACATGGCCGAGGAGTTCGACCGAGCGCGGGCGTGTGAGGGTCGCGGTGGGGCGCTCGTAGTGGAGCTTCGCTCGCCAGAGTGCCTCGTCCGCGTAGATGTTGCCGACACCGCTGATCAGGGACTGGTCGAGCAGCGCGCGCTTGACGGTGGTACGGCGCAGACGCAGCGCGGTGTGGAAAGCCGCGTCGTCGAAGGCCGGGTCGATCGGATCGCGTGCGATGTGCGCGATGACGTCGGGCAGTCCCTCAGGGGTGTTGTCGTGCAACGAAAGCCCGCCGAAGGTGCGCTGGTCGACAAAGCGCAGCTCGGTGCCGAGGGTGTCGGCGAAGCGGATGCGGATGCGGAGATGCTTCTCGTCCGGCGCGGTTTCCGGCTGTACGAGGAGCTGGCCGCTCATGCCGAGGTGACCGAGGATCGAGGCGTCCGTGTCCGCCAGCGGCAGCCAGAGGTACTTACCGCGGCGGCGGGCCACGCCGACGCTGTGCCCCTTGAGCCGGGCCGCGAAGTCCTCGCCGCCGGCGATATGCCGGCGGACCGCACGCGGGTGCAGCACCTGCACCTCGGCGATGGTGCGCCCGCTGACCCAGCGCTGGAGTCCGCGACGTACGACTTCGACCTCGGGCAGCTCGGGCACGGGGCTCCTTCAGAACTTTCGCGGTGACGCCCGCAGCGTACCGCTCCGCCCACCGCCGAAATCCGTGAGGCCCCTCGCTCCCTGGGAGCGAGGGGCCTCACGGCGGAAAGCGGAAGCGTGGACTCAGGCCGAGGCCCGGTCCGCGGACTCCGTGGACGAAGAGGTGTCGGCGGCCTCTTCGCCTGCCACCTCGGTCGCCGCATCAGCCGCGCCCTCAGCGGAGGCCGCCACCTCGGCGGCGGCCTTCTCGGCAGCCACGCGCTCGTCCGCGGCGGCACTGATCTCCCGCCACGCGGACTCCGCCGCCTGCTGCTCCGCTTCCTTCTTGCTGCGGCCGGTGCCGGTGCCGTACGAGACACCACCGACGCGGGCGGCAGCAGTGAAGGTCTTCTCGTGGTCCGGGCCGGTCTCGGTGACGAGATACTCCGGGACTCCGAGCCCCTCGGCAGCGGTGAGCTCCTGGAGACTGGTCTTCCAGTCCAGGCCGGCGCCGAGGTTCGAGGACTTCTCGATCAGCGGGTCGAAGAGCCGGTGCACCAGCTCCGAGGCCGCGTCGAGGCCCTGGTCGAGATAGACAGCGCCGATCACCGCTTCAAGGGTGTCGGCGAGGATGGACGCCTTGTCCCTGCCGCCCGTGCCTTCTTCACCCCGGCCGAGCCGGATGAAGAGGCCGAGTTCGAGGCCACGGCCGACCTCCGCCAGCGCACGCGAATTGACCACCGCGGCCCGCAACTTGGCCAGCTGGCCTTCGGGCAGGTCGGGGTGGGTGCGGTACAGCGTGTCGGTGACCACCAGGCCGAGCACCGAATCCCCGAGGAATTCGAGCCGCTCGTTGGTGGGCAGACCGCCGTTCTCGTACGCGTACGAACGGTGGGTCAGCGCACGCACCAGAAGGGCGGACTCGAGGTGGTACCCGAGCCGCCCTTCCAGAAGCGTGTGGGACGAGGCTGCGTTGACGTTGTCTGCCTGCTTCTTGGCGTTGGACAACTCAGACATCGTGCCTCTCACCAGCCGCTCAGACCTCGAGGACCTGGCGCTTGTTGTAGGTGCCGCAGCTCGGGCACGCGATGTGCTGCTGCTTCGGCTCCTGGCAACGCTCACACGAAACCAAGGTGGGGACCGCAGCCTTCCACTGCGACCGGCGGTGGCGCGTGTTGCTGCGCGACATCTTCCGCTTCGGAACAGCCACGGCTACTTCTCCTGCTTCTCGTCGACGCCCGCTTCGGCGCCGCCCATGTTGTCCTTCTCGCCGTCCTTGACGGTTTCGACGAGTCCCTGCAACGCCGCCCAACGATTGTCGACGGCGTCATGATGATGGCCCGGGTTCTCGTCCAGCCTGATCCCGCATTCGGGACACAGGCCGGCACAGGTCTCCCGGCACACCGGCTGCATCGGCAGTGCGAGCACCACCGCATCACGCAGCACGGACTCGAGGTCGAACAGGCCGTCCTCGAGAAAGAGCCTGTCCTCGTCCTCGGCGTCGTCGACGGGTTCCGCGATGCGGCCCCGGTCGTCGGCGTCGGGGTACGTGAACAGCTCCTGGAAGTCCGTCGCAACCTCTTGGTGCAACGGCTCCAGACACCTTACGCACTCCCCCTCGACCGGTGCACGGGAGGTGCCTGTGACAAGCACACCCTCCATGACCGACTCGAGGCGGAGATCGAGCTCGATCGGTGCGCCCAAGGGCACGCCGATGACCCCTTCGATACCGAAGTCCTTGGGGGTCGCGACCGTGCGGGTCAGCCGCTGAAGCGCACCAGGACGCCGCCCCAGCTCGCGTGTGTCGAACACGAGGGGGTTGCGGTGGTCAAGATGCGCGTTCAGGGCTCTTCCTGCTTTCGGATCGTGGGGAGGGGCTGTCCCGATTCGGAGTGGAAGCGGACAGCCGGGATCGCGAAGCTACGCGCGACCGAAGAGCCAGGATACTGGACAGGCCGCCGTAGACCCAATCCGGTCGTCGGCGGCCTGAAACTCAGCGGCCCTGCTCGTACCGGCGCAGCTGCTCGAGGTCGATCATGCTCGTGTCGAAGAGGCTGGTCTCGTCGAGAGCGGCCCCCTGCTGCTGCGCCTGCTGGGGCTGTTGCTGGGGCTGGACCTGCTGCTGATAGGCGTACGGGTCCTGCTGTGCGTACTGCTGCTGGTCGTAGCTCTGCTGCTGGTACGCGGCGTACGGATCCTGCTGATAGGCCGCGTACGCCTCCTGCGGCTGCTGCGGCTGGTAGGCGTACGGGTCCTGCTGAGCCGGGATCTGGGGCTGCGGCTCGGCCTGCGGCTGGTACAGGGGCTGCGGCTCGGCCTGCGGCTGGTACAGGGGCTGGGGCTGGACCTGTTGCGGGACATGCGGCTGCGGCTCGGCCAGCTCCGCGAGACCGGCCAGATAGTCGGTGTCGCTGGCGTGCTGCTGCGTGCCCGCCGCGTCCTGGGCGGCCATGTGCTCGCCGAGCGCGTCACTGGTGGTCCGGCCGTGCAGCTTCTGCCGGCCGCGGCCGACCGCGTCGAGGGTCTTGGAGAGCACGGCCTCGAAGGCGCCGAGCTTGGCGTCGACGTACTCGTCCGCGCGCTGGATCAGGGTCTGCGGGTCCGCGCTGTACTCGGGGGCGTCCTCGTCGGCGTACCCCTGCTCGTCCAGCCCCGGTCCACGGCCGAGCAGCTTCTCGCGGCCGCGGTCGACGGACCCGATGGTCTTGGTGAGGACGACCTCGAAGTTGGCGAGCTTGGAGTCGACGTAGTCGTCGGCCTCGGCGCGGATCTCCTCGGCGTCACGGCGGGCCTCGGCGAGGATCCGGTCGGCCTCGTCCTGGGACTGGCGGGCGACCTGGGTGTCCGAGATCAGCGAGCCGCGTTCGGCGTGGGCGGTCTCGATGATCCGCTCCGCCTCCTGGCGGGCCTGCTCGACCAGCTGCTCACGGCCGCCGATCAGCTCCTGGGCCTGGGCCAGCGAGCCCGGCAGGGCCTGGCGGACCTCTTCGAGCATGGCGAGCAGGTCAGCGCGGTTGACCACGCAGGAGGCCGACATGGGCATGGACCGGGCGTTGCCGACCGCCTCGACGATCTCGTCGAGCTTCTTCTGGACGTCCACCGTGTGTTCGCCACTCTCTACAGCTGATGGGAGACGGACGTGGACGACTGTACGGGCAGTCGGTACCCGTACGACACCGGGTGACGGGCTGTCAGCTCGCCACCCGGTTCGTCACTCGGCGCGTCACCGAGTCGTCACCGATTCCTCACTGAGTTCGTGACCTCTCGGCGAGGCGCTTGGTGAGCGCCTGGTGCACCACCGGAGGCAGCAGGTGGGAGACGTCGCCGCCCCAGGCGGCGACCTCCTTGACCAGACTGGAGGAGAGGAAGCTGTAGGTGGGGTTGGTCGGGACGAACAACGTCTCCACACCCGAGAGGCCATTGTTCATCTGGGCCATCTGCAGCTCGTAGTCGAAGTCGCTGACGGCGCGCAGACCCTTGACGATGGCCGGGATGTCGCGCTGCTTGCAGAAGTCGACGAGGAGGCCGTGGTGGGACTCCACCTCGACGTTTCCGTACTCGCTGGTCACCTGGCGGATCATCTCGATCCGCTCCTCGACCGTGAACAGTCCCTGCTTGGACTGATTGATCATCACCGCGACGTATACGACGTCGTACAGCTTGGAGGCGCGGGCAATGATGTCGAGGTGTCCATTGGTGATGGGGTCGAATGACCCCGGACAGACTGCGCGGCGCAACTGAAGTCCCTCGCTCTCCGGTCCGATCATCGTGCGTCTTCGCACGTAGAGGCGGCGCGACCGTACCAAAGCGTGCCTTCGCCGTAACGACGGGCCCGCAGTGGCTCGAAACCCTGCGGCCAAACGAACTCGCCGCCCCTGGTGCTCCGCTCCACGGTGACGAGCGCATCGTCCGCGAGCCAGCCCTGAGTGCGGAGTGTGAGCAGAATCTCGCGAAGATCGTCGTCGGTGACGGCGTACGGAGGGTCGAGGAAAACCACGTCATAGGGGACTTCGGGGGCAAGCCCCGTCACGATTTGTTCCGCTTTGCCGGTACGGACCTCGGCCCCGGGCAGTCCGAGGGCGCGGACGTTCTCGCGGACGGTGCGGACCGCGCGGGAATCGGCCTCGACGAGGAGTGCGTGGGACGCGCCGCGGGAGAGCGCCTCCAGGCCGACGGCGCCCGAGCCGGCGTACAGATCGGCGACGCGGATGCCACTGAGCGTGCCGAGGAGCGACTCCCAGCTGGAGAAGAGCCCCTCACGAGCGCGGTCGGAGGTGGGGCGGGTGCCGTTGCCGGGCGGGACGGCGAGGCGGCGTCCGCCGGCCGCGCCGGCGATCACGCGGGTCATCTCAGTCCTTCTGGTGAGCTCGATGAGGGATCTCTTCCCGCCAGTCTCTCAGCCCTTGTCGAGGTACTGCTCGCGCTCCGTGTCGAGCAGTACGTCCAGGGCCGTACGCAGCTCGGGCAGCCGCTCCAGCTCCGGGTCCTCGCTGACGATCGCGACGGCCTCCTCGCGGGCAGCGGCGATCACCTCCTCGTCCTCGATGACCGTGAGCATCCGCAGCGAGGAGCGCACGCCGGACTGTGCCTGGCCGAGCACATCGCCCTCGCGGCGCTGTTCGAGGTCGATACGGGAGAGCTCGAAGCCGTCGAGCGTGGCGGCGACCGCAGCCAGCCGGGACCGGGCGGGACTCGCCTCGGGCATCTCGCTGACCAGCAGACAGAGTCCGGGGGCCGAGCCACGGCCCACCCGGCCGCGCAGCTGGTGCAGCTGGGAGACACCGAACCGGTCCGCGTCCATGATCACCATGGCGGTGGCGTTGGGGACGTTGACACCGACCTCGATGACGGTGGTGGCGACCAGGACGTCCACATCACCCGCGGCGAAGCGGCGCATGACGTCGTCCTTGTCGTCGGGCTGCATCCGGCCGTGCAGCACTTCGACGCGCAGACCGCTCAAGGGGCCCTTGGCGAGCTGTTCGGCGATCTCGATCACGGCCAGAGGCGGGCGCTTCTCGGCGTCGTCCTCGGCGGACTTCTTCTTCGGCTCGTCCTCGCCGTCGCCGATACGGGGACAGACGACATACGCCTGATGTCCGTTCTCCACCTCCTCGCGCACGCGCTCCCACGCGCGCGCGAGGAAATGCGGTTTGTCCTGGGCGGGGACCACATGGGTGGCGATCGGCGACCGGCCGGCCGGCAGCTGGTCCAGAACGGAGGTCTCCAGATCGCCGAAGACGGTCATCGCGACCGTACGGGGAATGGGTGTGGCGGTCATGACCAGCAGATGCGGCGGCTGTTTGCCCTTCGAGCGCAGGGCGTCACGCTGTTCCACGCCGAAGCGGTGCTGCTCGTCGACGACGACCAGCCCCAGATCGTGGAACTGCACCTTGTCCTCGATCAGCGCGTGCGTACCGATGACGATCCCGGCCTCGCCCGTCACCAGATCGAGCAGCGCCTGCCGGCGCGCGGCCGCCCCCATGGAGCCGGTCAGCAGCACCACTTTGGTGGCGTGCTCGGCGCCGCCGAGCATCCCGCCCTCAGCGAGCTCGCCCATCATCTCGGTGACCGAGCGGTGGTGCTGCTGGGCGAGGACCTCGGTGGGCGCGAGCATCGCGGACTGGCCGCCCGCGTCGACGACGGTGAGCATCGCCCGCAGCGCGACGATGGTCTTGCCCGAACCGACCTCGCCCTGGAGCAGGCGGTGCATGGGGTGCTCGGTCGCCAGGTCGTCGAAGATCTCCTTGGTGACCTTCTGCTGGCCTTCTGTGAAGGTGAAGGGCAGCTTCCCGTCGAAGGCGTCGAGCAGAGCGCCCGGCCTGGGTTTCCGTGCCACCGCGGGCAGTTGGGTGTCGGCGTGCCGCCGCCGGGCGAGCGCCACCTGAAGGACGAATGCCTCGTCCCATTTGAGCCGGTCCCTGGCCTCGGCGATGTCCGCCTTCGTCCGCGGCCGGTGGATCTTGCGCAGGGCATCGGGGAGCGCGGCGAATCCACGGCCTTCACGCAGCGAGGGCGGCAGCGGGTCGGCGGCCTCCGCGGCGCGCGGCAGGACCGCGTCCACCGCCTTGGCGATCTTCCAGGACTCCAGCTGCTTGCAGGCCGGATAGATCGGGATCAGCTGGTTCGCGAAGGCGTCCACCGCGTCCTCGGCACTGGCGGCGGCGCCCAGCGGCTCGTACGCGGGATGGGCGAGCTGAAGCTTGCGGTTGAACATCGACACCTTGCCGGCGAACATCGCGCGGCTGCCCGGCAGCAGGTCCTTGTGCGGCTTGTGAACGCCCTTGCCGAAGAAGACCAGCTGCAGCCGACCGCTGCCGTCGGTGATGGTGACTTCGAGCCGTCGGCCGCGGCCCTGGTTGAACGTGAGCACTCGGGCGTCCGCGACCTGGGCGACGACCGTGACGTGCTCGTCCAGAGGCAGCTCGGAGAGGGGCGTGAGCTCGCCCCGCTCGGCGTAGCGCCGCGGGTAGTGGTGGAGCAGATCACCGACGGTGTGCAGGTCGAGGTGCTCGGCCATCACCTTCGCGGTGGCGGCACCGAGCGTCTTCTTCAGGGGTTCGTCGAGCGCGGACACGCGGTCCATTGCACACCAAACCACTGACAGCCGTCGGACACCTGTGGATAACCCCTGGTCACAGCCGTGGCTACTCCACACCGATCAACAGTGGCGCCGACTGGCGACCGCCGCGGTAGACCACCGTGTCGACCGCCAGGTGACCGTCCCGTACGTACGTCTCCAGCCGGTCCGCCATGGCCTCCGGTACGTCCTCGCCCAGCACCAGCGTCACCATCTCGCCGCCCGCCGCCAGCATGCGGTCCAGCACCGTCTCCGCCGTGACCGCCAGGTCCGTGCCGATCACCGCCACGTCGCCGTCGACCAGACCCAGCACGTCGCCGGCCTGGCAGACGCCGGCCGTCGTCCACGACTGCCGTTCCGCGACGGCCAGTTCGGCGTAGCGGGTCGCGCCCGCCGCCGCGGTCATCGCGACCACGTCCTCGTCGAAGCGCCGGTCCGGCTCGTGGACGGCGAGCGCCGCGATGCCCTGGACCGCGGCACGGGTCGGGATGAGAGCGACCCGCACGCCTTCCGTACGGGCCTGCTCGGCGGCCGCGGCAGCCGTGTGCCGCAGCTCCGCGGAGTTCGGCAGCAGGACCACCTCGCGCGCATGGGCGCGCCGGATCGCCTCGACCAGCTCGCCGCTGGCCAGGGGTTCACCGGGGCGGGCGAGAACCGTGGTCGCTCCGGCCTCGGAGCACAGGCCCGCCAGTCCCTCCCCGGGAACGACCACGACGACGGCCCGCTGCACCTGTTCACGCAGCACCGCCGCCGCGGTGTCGAAGTGGGTGATACGGATCCGGTACGGCCGCCCCGCCTCGACGCCCGCCTCCACCGCCGCGCCCGCGTCGTCGACGTGCACATGGACGTTCCACAGGCCGTCGCCGCCGACGACGACGAGCGAGTCGCCGAGCCTGTCGAGCCGGGCCCGCAGCCGGGCCACGGCCGCGTCGTCCGCCTCCAGCAGATAGATGACCTCGAAGGCCGGGCCCCCGGCAGCACACGGCTCCCCTGTCCCGGCCGCCGGCTCCGGCCGCACATGCGCCAGCGCCGGGAGCACCGGGGCCTCGCCCGACACGGCCTCGACCAGCGCCCCGAGCACGGCGAGCAGCCCCCGTCCGCCCGCGTCGACAACGCCAGCCCGCCCCAGTACCTCGAGCTGGTCCGGCGTACGGTCCAGCGCGGCCAGCGCCCCCGCGTACGCCGCGCGCACGGCATCGTCCGGGGCGGCCTCCGCCGCGTCCGCCGCCGCCCCGGCCACGCTCAGGATCGTGCCCTCGACCGGATGCGCGACCGCCGCACGCGCCAGCACGGCCGCCCGCCGCAGCGCGGCCGCCGGATGGTCACCTTCACCGATCCGCTCGGCCATGCCCCGCAGCAGCTGCGCCAGGATCGTCCCCGAGTTCCCGCGTGCCCCGATCAGCGCACCGTGGGCCATCGCCCGCAGCACATCGGCCGACGCGGGCAGGGAGGACTTGGTCTCGTGAGCGGCGAAGACGGCCTCCACGGCCTGGGCCGCGGACTCCACGGTCAGGTACAGATTGGTGCCGGTGTCCCCGTCCGCGACCGGGTAGACATTGATCGCGTCGATCTCCTCGCGCTCCCGGCCCAGGGCCTCCAGCGCCAGTGAGCACCAGGCGCGCACCGCTGCGGCTTCGAGGGTCTGCGGCACCTGGTGATCCTCCTTGAGCGGCCGGAGTGGGCCGTGGGCTGCGGGTTGAACCGCAGGGTAGACCCCGGTCGGGGCCAAGGGCCGGGGCGGGGGCGGGAGAAGCCATGGTAGTTTCGTATCTCGGACGCAGTCGTTGTATGCTGCTCCGGTTGCCCGATGAAAGTCGGGCCATTCCCCCGGCAAAGCCACCAATCAGATCACTGATCCGGCGCGCCGGAATTCACTGTAAGTGCATCTGAAGTCTTTGGAGTGACCCGTGGCTGCCAACTGCGACGTCTGCGGCAAGGGGCCGGGCTTCGGCAACAACATTTCGCACTCGCACCGCCGTACGTCCCGTCGCTGGAACCCGAACATCCAGCGCGTGCGTGCCGTGGTCGGTCGGACGCCGAAGCGGCTCAACGTCTGCACCTCGTGCATCAAGGCCGGCAAGGTCTCGCGCTAATTGGTTGCGCCCCGCCCAGCGGGGATGTTCCCGCCGACGTTTCGTCGTAGCGCAGCCCCTGCGGTTGCCTTGAAAGCCGGTCCACCTCGGTGGACCGGCTTTTTGCCGTACCCGGACAGTCACCGGAAGCAGCCGCAGTAGCAGTCACCCGCCGACAGCGTCACCGAAGCGTTCGGCGAAAGCGCCAGGCGTGATCCACCGGACCGATGCCCGCGCCCAGCGGGAAGCCCGCCGCGATCGCCCCCGTGACGTACTCCTTGGCCGCCCGGACGGCCTCCGGAACGTCCATCCCTCTCGCCAGCCCCGACGCGACCGCGGACGCCAGCGTGCAGCCCGTCCCGTGGGTATGCCTGTTGTCGTACCTGGGCGCGCGCAGCCAGTGTTCCTCGGTGCCGTCCGTCAGCAGGTCCACTGCCTGGTTCCCACCCGCCCGCCCGGAGTCCCCCGCGAGATGCCCGCCCTTGATCAGCGCCCAGCGTGGCCCGAAGCCGAGCACGGCGTCCGCGGCCCGGCGCATCCCGCTCTCGTCCTCGACCACCACGCCCGTCAGCTGGGTCACCTCGTCGAGGTTGGGCGTGGCCACCGTGGCGGTCGGCAGCAGCTTTGTGCGTACGGAGTCGAGCGCGGATGCCGCCAGCAACGAATCCCCGTGCTTGGAGATGCCCACCGGGTCGACGACCACCGGCGCGTCCGTGCCCGCCAGCAGCTCCGCGACCGCCTCGACCAACGGCGCGGACGCCAGCATTCCGGTCTTCACGGCCTGTACGCCGATGTCGTCGACGACGCTGCGGTACTGAGCTCGTACCGCCTCGACAGGCAGCTCCCACGCGCCCTGCACGCCCAGCGAGTTCTGCGCGGTGACCGCGGTGAGCACGCTCATCCCGTGTACGCCGAGCGCCAGCATGGTCTTCAGATCGGCCTGAATACCGGCACCGCCGCCGGAGTCGGATCCGGCGACGGTGAGGACGCGGGGGGCCGGGAAAGGAAAAGAGAGGGACTGCATACCGCCGAATCTACTTGCTGTCCTCGATGTCCCCGAAGTGGTCCCAGCCGCCCTTGCTGGTCCACGGAGCTCCGTCGACGGTCACCTGAGGCAGCGCCGAGGGGTTGAGCACCTCGCCGATCACCTTCCAGCGGGCCGGCAGCTTCGCGTCCGCGGGGAAGGTCGCGACGATCGCATGGTCCTCTCCCCCGGTCAACACCCACTGCAGCGGATCGACGCCGACCGCCTGGCCGATGTCGTTCATCTGGCTGGGGATGTCGATGAGACCGGACCGCAGGTCGATACGGACCTTGCTGGCGTCCGCGATGTGCCCGAGGTCGGCGACGAGTCCGTCGCTGACATCGGTCATGGCGGTGGCGCCGAGGCCGGCCGCCGCCGGGCCCGCGTGGTACGGCGGCTCGGGCCGCCGGTGCGCCTCGACGAAGGCGCGCGGCGAGCGGAAGCCGCGCGAGAGCACCGCGTGCCCGGCCGCCGACCACCCCAACCAGCCGGTGTACGCGACGACATCGCCGGGCTGGGCGCCGGCCCGGGTGACCGGCTCGTGATTGCGCAGATCGCCGAGAGCGGTGATCGCGAGGGTGATGAGGTCGCCTCGTACGACATCGCCGCCGACCACCGCCGCTCCCGCGACCTGACACTCGTCCCGGATGCCGTCCATCAGCTCGGTGGCCCAGGTGACCGGGAGTTCGGCCGGGACGACCAGGCCGAGCAGCAGCGCGGTCGGGACCGCGCCCATCGCGGCGATGTCGGCCAGGTTCTGGGCGGCGGCCTTGCGGCCCACGTCGTACGCCGTCGACCAGTCGCGGCGGAAGTGCCGCCCCTCGAGCAGGATGTCCGTGCTCGCCACAACCCTGCGGTCGGGTGCGGCCACGACCGCGGCGTCGTCGCCGGGTCCCAGCCGTACCGCGGGGGTGGAGGTGAGCCGGGAGGTGAGCTCCCTGATGAGCCCGAACTCCCCCAACTCGCCCACAGTGCCCTTCACCGAGTCTCACCTCTCCGTCGTTCTGCCGGAACGCCCGGCAGTGCTGCTTGCTTGCGGTCGCGAGCCTTCTTCGCGGTGGGTACCGTCAAGAGATACGCCAACTTCTGCTTTCCGTACGCCACGCTGCGGGCATCGCCCGGCGCGCGGGTCTCCCCGCAGCCGCGACGACGCGATACCGTGGCGTCTCTTCTCTCCCCACATGATCCTCGTGGCCGCCCTGGAGGTTCCGTGGTACAGGCGTACATCCTCATTCAGACCGAGGTGGGCAAGGCGTCGACCGTCGCCGAGACCATCGGCAAGATTCCGGGAGTGATTCAGGCCGAGGACGTAACCGGTCCCTATGACGTGATCGTGCGCGCACAGGCCGAGACGGTCGATGATCTCGGTCGCATGGTGGTCGCCAAGGTCCAGCAAGTGGACGGCATCACCCGCACCCTGACCTGCCCGGTCGTGCACCTGTAGCCCCCGTCTACGCTTGGCCGGTGACTTCATATCGCCGCCGGCCCTTCTGCCTGTCCGCAGCCGCCATTGCGCTGTTGGCTGCGGCGGGCTGCTCCTCCACGGACGCAGAGGCGTCGATCACGGTTCCCAGCCCCCCGCCGGCGGAAGCCTCCTTGTGCCGTGCGCTGCACGAGGAGCTGCCCGAGTCCGTCGCCGGACAGGACCGCAACGACCCCGGACCGGCTTCCGAACTCACCGCCGGCTGGGGCGATGCCGCGATCGTACTGCGCTGCGGCGTCCCCCGGCCGGAGAAGATGAGCGACCCCCAGTCGAAGGGGGTGGACGTGAACGGGGTCAACTGGCTGCTGGAACAGCGCGAGGCCGGCCCCCGGTTCACCACCACCTACCGCAAGACCTATGTCGAGATCACGCTGGGGAAGCAGTACGCCCATGACATCGGGCCGCTCACGGATCTGGCCGGGCCCGTCAAGAAGACGGTCCCGGCCAGGCTTTGACCTCTAGCGCAGGCCGGTCGGGCGGCGCAGCGCCGCCTGGATCAGCCTGTCCACCAGCTCCGAGTAGCTGATGCCGCTCTCCTGCCACATCCGCGGGTACATCGAGATGGGAGTGAAGCCCGGCATGGTGTTGATCTCGTTGATCACGAACTCGCCGTTCTCCTGCAGGAAGAAGTCGGCGCGGACCAGTCCCTCGCACGACGCGGCGTCGAAGGCCTCGACCGCGAGCCGCTGCACCTCGGCGGTCTGCTCCGGGGTCAGCGGCGCGGGCACGAGACCCGCCGCCGAGTCGATGTACTTGGCCTCGAAGTCGTAGAACTCGTGCGCCGTGACCGGCGGGATCTCGGCCGGCACACTGGCGCGCGGACCGTCCTCGAAGTCGAGCACTCCGCACTCGATCTCGCGGCCGCGCAGCAGCGACTCCACCAGGATCTTGGGGTCGTGGCGCTGCGCCTCGGCGATCGCGTCGTCAAGGCCGGAGAGGTCGTCGACCTTGGTGATGCCGATCGAGGAACCGGCGCGCGCGGGCTTCACGAAGAGCGGCCAGCCGTGCTCACCGGCGAAGTCGACGATCTTCTTGCGGGCGGCGGACGGGTCCTGCTCCCACTCGCGGGGGCGGATGACCTCGAACGGGCCGACCGGCAGCCCGAAGGAGATGAACACCCGCTTCATGTACTCCTTGTCCTGGCCGACGGCCGAGGCGAGGACACCGGAGCCGACGTACGGGACGCCGGAGAGCTCCAGCAGGCCCTGGAGGGTGCCGTCCTCGCCGTACGGGCCGTGCAGCATCGGGAAGACGACGTCGACCTCGCCGAGCACCTTGGGCACGGAGCCGGGTTCGCTGTAGACGACCTCGCGGTTGGCCGGATCGACGGAGAGGACCACACCACCGTCGGCGGACTCGGCCAGCTGCTCGACGCTGGGCGTCCTGCGGTCGGTGATGGCCATCCGGTCCGGTTCGTCGGCGGTGAGCGCCCACCGGCCGTCCGTCGTGATGCCGATCGGCAGTACGTCGTATTTCGTACGGTCGATGGACCGCAGCACGGCACCGGCGGTGACCACGGAGATTCCGTGTTCGGAGCTGCGACCGCCGAAGACGACGGCTACGCGCGGCTTGCGGAGCTGCTGCTCAGGGCTCTGGGGGAGGTTCTCGCTGCTCATATCGCGATGAGACTACCCGCTTGGTGGGGGGTGAGGGGATTCCCCCCACGGGGCACAGAGGGCCACGTCAGCGGCGCTCCGGCTTGGCACTGCGTGACATCAGCTCCTTGAGCGCGACCACCGGCGGCTTGCCGTCGTGGACGATGCCGACGACCGTCTCGGTGATCGGCATGTCGACACCGTGCCGGCGCGCCAGATCGAGCACCGACTCACAGGACTTGACGCCTTCAGCGGTCTGCTTGGTGACCGCGATGGTCTCCTGGAGGGTCATACCGCGCCCGAGGTTGGTGCCGAAGGTGTGGTTGCGGGAGAGCGGCGACGAGCAGGTGGCGACCAGGTCGCCGAGTCCGGCGAGGCCGGAGAAGGTCATCGGGTCGGCGCCCATCACGAGGCCCAGGCGGGTGGTCTCGGCGAGGCCGCGGGTGATGAGCGAGCCCTTGGCGTTGTCGCCGAGGCCCATGCCGTCGGCAATGCCGACGGCGAGACCGATGACGTTCTTGACGGCGCCGCCGAGTTCGCAGCCGACGACGTCGGTGTTGGTGTAGGGGCGGAAGTACGGGGTGTGGCAGGCGGACTGGAGACGCTGGGCGACGGCCTCGTCGCGGCAGGCGACCACGGCCGCGGCGGGCCGGCGCTGGGCGATCTCCTTGGCGAGGTTGGGGCCTGTGACCACGGCGACCCGGTCCGCGGAGACCTTGGCGACCTCCTCGATGACCTCGCTCATCCGCTTGGCGGTGCCGAGTTCGACGCCCTTCATGAGAGAGACGAGCACGGTGTCGGGGGCCAGCAGGGACGCCCAGCCGGCGAGGTTGCCGCGCAGGGTCTGCGAGGGGACGGTGAGGACCGTGAAGTCGGCTCCGGCCGCGGCCTCGGCGGGGTCGGTGGTGGCCCGTACCGACTCCGGAAGCTCAATTCCCGGCAGATACTCGGGGTTGGTGCGGGTGTTGTTGACGGCGTCGGCGACTTCGGGACGGCGGGCCCAGAGGGTCACCTCGCAGCCCGCGTCGGCGAGGACCATGGCGAACGCCGTGCCCCACGAGCCGGTTCCGAATACTGCTGCCCTGGTGGCTGCGCGCGTCACTTGGTGCCCTCCTCGGCGGCCTTGCGGCGCTCCTGCGCGCGGATTTCGCGCAGATCGTACGGCTTCTCGGGTGCCTGCTCGCCGCGCAGCTCCTCCAGCAGGTCGGTGATGGCGGACATGATGACCTCGGTCGCCGCCTTCAGCACCTCCGGCGTCGGCTCTCTGTCGTAGTAGGCAGTGAGGTCGACCGGCGGCCCCGCCTTCACCTGGAGAGTCTTGCGGGGAAAGAAGCTGACCTTGTTCCCCTTGGCGTACGGCGGCATCGCCAAGTTGGCGCCCCACTGGGCGACGGGCACAACCGGCGCCTTGGTCAGGAGTGCCGCGCGCGCCACTCCGGTCTTCCCGGTCATCGGCCACTGTCCGGGATCGCGGGTGAGAGTGCCCTCGGGGTAGAAGGCGACGCATTCACCGCGCTCCACGGCTTCCACGGCGGCGCGGAAGGCGCCGAAGGCGTTGGAGGACTCGCGGTAGACGGGAATCTGGCCCGTACCTCGCAGCAGGATCCCCACACCGGGCGCTTTGAAGAGCGCGGCCTTGGCCAGGAATCGGGGCACACGTCCGGTGTTGTACTGGAAGTGGCCGTACGAGAACATGTCGAGATACGAGTTGTGATTGATGGCGGTGATAAATCCGCCGTCAGCCGGAATGTGTTCCATTCCCCGCCAGTCCCGCTTGAACAGAACCAACAGCGGCGGTTTAGCGATGACCGCCGCCAGGCGGTACCAGAAGCCGATTGTACGGCGGGACACTCGGACACCTTCCTCTATCACCGGGCATGCTGCCTGGCTGCTGGGGGTCAAGTGTCGCCCCAGGCCCCTGGTCTGTCGAGAACACCGTACGCCCCGGCCACAGGCCCAGCCCTCCGTGCCTTCACGCGCTCAGGCGACAATGGGCACCCGATGCGCACGGAACGGAGAGCTCGCCACGAACACCGACCCGACGGCCCCCTGGTCCCTGGTCGTCCCGCTCAAGCCCCTCGTACTGGCCAAGAGCAGGCTCGCGGAGGCGGCGGACGACATTCTGCGGCCGCATCTGGCACTCGCCTTCGCTCAGGACACCGTGGCCGCGGCGCTCGCGTGTCCGGAGGTGCGGGATGTGGCGGTCGTCACGGACGATCCGGCGGCCGCCGCGGAGCTGGCCGCACTGGGTGCGCGGATCGTTCCGGACACTCCCGCGGCGGGACTCAACGCGGCACTGACGCACGGGGCGGAGGCGGTAAGGGCGGTGCGGCCCGCCGCAGCGGTCGGCGCGCTCAACGCCGATCTGCCCGCATTGCGGCCCACGGAATTGGCGCGGGTGCTTGCGAGAGCTTCGGCATTTCCCCGGGCATTTCTGACGGATACGGCCGGAATCGGCACGACATTTCTCTCTGCAGCGCCCGGCGTGGAATTGCGTCCTGCTTTCGGCGGTCGCTCGCGGCGCCGGCACAGGGCTTCGGGGGCTGCGGAAATCCTGCTCGACGGGGTCGATTCGGTACGACAGGACGTGGACACCGGGGACGACCTGGAGGCCGCGCTCGTGCTCGGCGTGGGGCCGCGCACCGCGGAGCGCTGGCAGTCCGGCGCCCACGCCATGGACGGCTGAGGCGACGGATAGGCTGGCACGCATGCAGGCGACCTCGTACACATACGACTCCGAAACCCGCAGCGGGAGCGTGCTGCTCGACGACGGCACGCCGGTGGAGTTCGATGCCGCGGCCTTCGACGCGGGCGGGCTGCGTCTGCTCCGGCCGGGCCAGCGGGTCCGGATCGAGACCGAGGGCGCGGGCACGTCCCTCCGCATCACGCTGGTGACACTGCAGACGCTCTGAACCACCGCGAACCTGCGCAAACGCCGCGGGCCGGGCTCCCCTGGGGGAGTCCGGCCCGGCGCGTGAGTGGCCCTGTGACCTTTTGCCGCTTACTTCTTCCTGGCGGTGGTCTTCTTGGCGGTCGTCTTGCGCGACGTCGCCCTCTTGGCGGGCGCCTTCTTGGCCGTGGCCTTCTTGGCGGGGGCGGTCTTCTTCGCCGTCGCCTTCTTGGCCGCGGTCTTCTTGGCCGGAGCCGCCTTCTTCGCGGTGGCCTTCTTGGCCGTGGTCTTCTTCGCCGTGGCCTTCTTGGCGGTGGTCTTCTTCGCCGCCGCCGTGGTCTTCCTGACGGTCGCCTTCTTCGCCGCGACCTTCTTCGCCGCGACCTTCTTGGCGGCGGCCTTCTTCACTGTCGTACGGGTGGAAGCACCGCCCGAGAGGCTGCCCTTGGGAGCCTTCTTGACGGCGACCTCGCCACCCCTGGGCAGCTTCTTCGAGCCGCTCACCAGATCCTTGAAGCCCTGTCCCGCACGGAAGCGCGGAACGGAGGTCTTCTTGACCCGTACGCGCTCACCCGTCTGCGGGTTGCGGGCGTAGCGGGCCGGACGGTCGACCTTCTCGAACGAGCCGAAGCCGGTGACCGAAACCCGGTCTCCGCCGACAACTGCGCGGACGATCGCGTCAAGCACCGCGTCGACAGCCTCGGCGGCCTGCTGACGGCCTCCGACCTTGTCGGCAATCGCTTCTACGAGCTGCGCCTTGTTCACGTCTTCCCCTTCGGAGACATTGCCGGAACGAATGCGTCCAGGCTTTTTCGCACGTTAGGCAGATATATACCGCAAATCAAACACGAAACGGGCTAATCACCCTAGTGCCGCAACGAAGTCGGCCGTCGCGGAACTTTGGGTGTCAGTCGCCTTCAGGGAATCGGCCCTCGTCGAGGTCCTTCATCAAGCGGTCCAGACGCCTTGCCGCATCCGGGAGATCGTGCTTCGCCGCGGCCGTGACGACCAGCAGCTTCCGGGACAGCGCCATCCTTACGCCCTCCGGGACTTGCAGTTCACGCACCCTTGTGTGCGCTTCCTTCAATCGGGCGGCGACTGCCTCGTAGAGCTCGAGTTGGCTGTCGCGTTCCATGCACCGATTGTGCCATCTGGGGCGAGTTGTCGCCCGACAGGGTCTCAACGAGCGACTGCGCCCCCCACCGGACGGTGGGGGGCGCAGTAGGGGAAAACCGCTGCTCAGACGTCAATTGTTCGGGGTTTGAAGGCCGGTCGGGAGGCCTCGTAAGCCACGATGTCTGCTTCGTTCTGAAGGGTGAGGCTGATGTCGTCGAGACCGTTCAGCAGCCTCCACCGGGCGTTCTCGTCAAGCTCGAAGTCGGCCGTGATACCCGTGGCGAGAACCTGGCGCTTCTCCAAGTCGACGGTGATTTCGGCAGTGGGGTCGGCCTCGGTCAGCTCCCAGAGCGCGTCCACGACCCTCTGCTCGAGAACCACCGTCAGCAGGCCGTTCTTGAGCGAGTTGCCGCGGAAGATATCGGCGAACCGGGAGGAGATGACGGTCTTGAAGCCGTAGTTCTGCAGGGCCCAGACGGCGTGCTCACGGGAGGAGCCGGTGCCGAAGTCGGGGCCGGCCACCAGGACCGTGGCACCCTTGCGCTCGGGCTGGTTGAGGATGAAGGACGAGTCCTTGCGCCAGGCCTCGAAAAGGCCGTCCTCGAAGCCGTCGCGGGTGACCTTCTTGAGCCAGTGGGCCGGGATGATCTGGTCGGTGTCGACGTTGCTGCGGCGCAGCGGTACGGCCCGGCCGGTGTGTGCGGTGAAAGCTTCCATGGTTATCGGGCTCCAGCGGGCGTACGGGCGTCGGCGTCGGACAGATCGGCGGGCGAGGCCAGATGGCCCAGTACCGCTGTGGCCGCGGCGACCTGGGGCGAGACCAGATGGGTGCGTCCGCCCTTGCCCTGCCTGCCCTCGAAGTTGCGGTTGGAGGTGGACGCGGAGCGCTCGCCGGGGGCCAGTTGGTCGGGGTTCATACCCAGGCACATCGAGCAGCCCGCGTGCCGCCATTCGGCGCCCGCGGCGGTGAAGACCTTGTCCAGGCCCTCCTCGACGGCCTGCAGCGCGACCCGTACGGAGCCGGGGACCACCAGCATCCGTACGCCGTCGGCGACTTTGCGGCCCTCGATGATCGAGGCCACGTTGCGCAGGTCCTCGATACGGCCGTTGGTGCAGGAGCCTACGAAGACGGTGTCGACCTTGATGTCACGCAGCGGCTGGCCGGCGGTCAACCCCATGTATTCCAGGGCCTTTTCGGCGGCGTGCCGCTCCGAAGCATCCTCGTACGAAGCCGGGTCGGGGACGTTCGACGACAGGGGCGCACCCTGGCCGGGGTTGGTGCCCCAGGTGACGAACGGCGCCAGCTCGGCGGCGTCGATGAACACCTCGGCGTCGAAAACGGCGTCGTCGTCGGTGCGCAGGGTCTCCCAGTACGCGACGGCGGCATCCCACTCCGCGCCCTCGGGGGCGTGGTCGCGGCCCTGCAGATAGTCGAAAGTTGTCCGGTCCGGGGCGATCATTCCGGCCCTGGCGCCCGCCTCGATCGACATATTGCAGATGGTCATCCGGGCCTCCATCGAGAGCTTCTCGATGGCGGAGCCGCGGTATTCCAGGATGTAGCCCTGGCCGCCGCCGGTACCGATCTTCGCGATGATCGCCAGGATCAGGTCCTTGGCGGTGACGCTGTCCGGCAGTTCGCCCTCGACCGTGATGGCCATGGTCTTGGGGCGGTCCAGCGTCAGTGTCTGGGTGGCCAGCACATGCTCCACCTGGGAGGTGCCGATACCGAATGCCAGCGCGCCGAAAGCACCGTGGGTGGAGGTGTGCGAGTCGCCGCAGACCACGGTGGTACCGGGCTGGGTCAGGCCCAGCTGGGGGCCCACCACGTGGACAACGCCCTGCTCGACGTCGCCCAGCGGGTGCAGACGCACGCCGAAGTCGGCACAGTTCTTACGGAGCGTTTCCAACTGGGCACGCGAGACCGGGTCCGCGATGGGCTTGTCGATGTCCAGCGTCGGGGTGTTGTGGTCCTCGGTCGCGATGGTGAGGTCGAGGCGCCGGACCTGGCGGGCGTTCTGCCGGAGCCCGTCGAAGGCCTGGGGGCTGGTCACCTCGTGCAGCAGATGCAGATCGATGAAGAGCAGGTCGGGCTCGCCCTCCGCGCGCCGGACGACATGGTCGTCCCAGACCTTCTCCGCGAGTGTCCTACCCATCGCTTTCCCTCCGGCCGACCGTTCCGCCGACACAACTAGAGATCTTGTGCGGAGCCCGTTGGTCCGCGGGCCGCAACTACAGCGTCGCAAGTTCCCGGGAAAATTGAACTTGCGTTTCACAGTGTGAGACGCGAATATCGTTGCATGGACAACTCTAGCGGCGTCGGCGTTCTCGACAAGGCAGCTCTGGTATTGAGCGCCCTGGAGTCCGGTCCGGCCACCCTCGCCGGGCTGGTCGCGGCGACAGGACTCGCACGACCCACGGCACATCGCCTTGCCGTGGCACTGGAACACCACCGGATGGTGGCGAGGGACATGCAGGGCCGGTTCATTCTCGGCCCACGGCTGGCGGAGCTCGCCGCCGCGGCGGGCGAGGACCGGCTGCTGGCCACGGCCGGCCCCGTCCTCACGCATCTGCGCGATGTGACGGGCGAGAGCGCGCAGCTCTACCGCCGGCAGGGAGACATGCGGATCTGTGTGGCGGCGGCCGAGCGGCTGTCCGGACTGCGGGACACCGTGCCGGTCGGCTCCACGCTGACCATGAAGGCCGGCTCCTCGGCGCAGATCCTGATGGCCTGGGAGGAGCCGGAGCGTCTGCACCGCGGACTGCAGGGCGCGCGTTTCACCGCGACGGCGCTGTCCGGCGTACGGCGCCGGGGCTGGGCCCAGTCGATCGGCGAGCGCGAGCCGGGCGTCGCGTCGGTCTCCGCGCCCGTACGCGGCCCCTCCAACCGCGTGGTCGCCGCCGTCTCGGTCTCCGGACCGATCGAGCGCCTGACCCGCCACCCGGGCCGCATGCACGCCCAGGCGGTCATCGACGCCGCGGCGCGCCTGAGTGAAGCGCTGCGCCGGACCAGCTGAAGCGTCACACGCCCTTCGGGCGTCGCCTCAGTCGCCGGAGGTGCCGGCCTCTCCGGCCTCGCCGGCGACTGAGGCGCCGGGGGGGAGCAGCCTCAGGCCTCGCCGGCCATTGAGGTGCAGGCGGGCCCGGGCTCGCCGCCCTCACTCCTGGGGTGAGCCCCTGCAGGCCCGCGTGCGGACGCAGGCCCCCTCAAGGCTCCACGCGCACGTCCAGAGCCTGAGACACCGTCCGCAGCAGCCACAGCGCGGCGTCCGCGGACGGTTCCGGTCCCGGTGGGCGAAGCCCGCGAAGCGGCCCGGAGGGGCTGCTTCCGCCCCCCGTGGCCGGCACCTCCCGCACCACCGCGCCCGGCACCTCCCCGACCCGTACCTCCGCACAGGTCGCACCCCGCGCCACCGGCCACGTCAGCGCCTCGTTCGCCGGCGGGCCCGGCCGGCGCCACCCGCTCCCCCGTCAGACCCGCCGCCCCGGCCCGCAGCCGCGCGAAGCGCCGTACCGCCGCCGGGCCCGCCGGCAGTTCCAGGAGCCCCGGCCGGCACCGGCTCCCCCGCGCCTCGCCGGCGAGGCTGGAGAAGCCAGCCCCTCGGCGAACGGCACTGCCGTCGCCGGGAATTCCTCGTCGTCGTGGTACGGACAGGCATGGTGCACAAAGCAACTGCGCCCGCCGTCAGTTGACACGATGGGCTCCCAGCCGAAGGCCGGGTGTCTCGTCCCAGCCGACCAGCGCGATCACATTCCGCAGATGCGGGGCGAGGCCGGTCAGCTCCACATGGTGGCCCTCATCTCGCGTCCTGGCGAAGGCAATCAGCATGCGAAGTCCACCGAGATCGAGGAACTCCAGCCCGGACAGCTCGAGTTGGAGATCGCCGTCGGTCGAGGCGATCGCTTCGAGGGCGGTACGCAGATGGCGGTGACTGCGGACATCGATCACACCCTGGATGCTCAGACCCGGCGGCCGGAGGATGCGGGTGATGCGTAACTCCGCGGTGCGTACGAGGGGTTCCGCGCCGGAAGCATCCATACGCGGAGTATCGCGCCGCCGCCGCCACAGGAGGAAGGCAGCGGAAGGCAACAGACGCGAAGAGGCCCTCCGCTCTACGCGGAGGGCCTCTTCGATGCGTACCCCCGACCGGATTCGAACCGGCGCTACCGCCTTGAGAGGGCGGCGTGCTAGGCCGCTACACAACGGGGGCTAGCTGTTGCAGGTCGATCACTCGACCGCGCTGGGCTACCAGGACTCGAACCTAGAACAACGGAACCAGAAACCGTCGTGTTGCCAATTACACCATAGCCCATGGTTTAGACCAGTACCCCCGACCGGATTCGAACCGGCGCTACCGCCTTGAGAGGGCGGCGTGCTAGGCCGCTACACAACGGGGGCTCTAGCGATCCCACCCGGCAGAGCCGGGTGATGTCACCGCACGATCATCGGGTGCAACCCTGATGATCAACGGGATGGATCTGTACCCCCGACCGGATTCGAACCGGCGCTACTGCCTTGAGAGGGCAGCGTGCTAGGCCGCTACACAACGGGGGCTTGTTACAGACGAGATCTGCGCTGGGCTACCAGGACTCGAACCTAGACTAACGGAACCAGAAACCGTCGTGCTGCCAATTACACCATAGCCCACCAAAACTCAACCCCCATGAGGGGGTTTGTTTGGTTCGCGCTTCCCGGCCGAACCTCTCGGCCCTCCCGGGCGGCGCAGGAAGAACATTACCCGAAGGTGTCCGGCGCTCCAAAACGGGTATCGCCGCGCAGCAGGCCAGGGAGCTGGTCGAGACCGGTAATACGAGTGAGCTCGGGGCGCCCGCCGAGGCCCGTGCGGTCGAGCCAGATGCCGGTGAGCCCCGCGGCGACGGCGCCGTGAGCGTCGATATCGGGATGATCCCCTACATACGCCACCTCGTGCGGCTTGAGGCCGATCGCGTCACAGGCGGCGTGGAAGGCACCGGCGGCGGGCTTGGAGATCCCGAGTTCGACGGCGCACACAACAGCCTCGAACCGGTCCCTCACACCGAGAACGCGCAGCTTGCGGTCCTGGTTGTGGATGCTGGAATTCGACAGGACGGCGTGGCGGTACGCGCCGGCGAGCATGTCCAGAACGGGCACGGTGTCGGGGAAGAGCGACCAGGCGGCCTCGTAGTGGGCGACATGCCCTTCGAACCAGGCGTCCGCGTCCGCGTCGCTCAGCTCCGTACGGAGAAAGGACCGGACGCGGTCGCGGCGCTGCCCCTGGAAGTCGGTCTCACCGTCGGCGAACCGGGCCCACTGCAGCTCGGTGATCTCGCGCCACGAGTCGAGGGCCTGCCCCACGGAGTCGTATCCGTCGGGCAGGCCCTCGGCCTTCAGATGCCTTCGCATGCCGACGCGGTCGGCACTGGCGTAGTCGAAGATCGTGTCGTCAACGTCCCAGAGAACCGCGCGGATCGGCATGACACGAGCTTAGGCGGCGAGCTTCGCCAGTGCCGCGTCAATGCGGGACAGGGTCTTCTCCCTGCCCAGGATCTCCAGGGACTCGAAGAGCGGCAGGCCCACCGTGCGGCCGGTGACCGCGACGCGGACCGGGGCCTGGGCCTTGCCCAGCTTCAGGCCGTGCTCCTCGCCCGCCGCCAGCACCGCGTTCTTCAGGGACTCCGCGCTGGACCAGTCCGCGGACTCCAGCTTCTCGCGGGCCGTACGGAGCAGGGCGTCGGAGCCCTCCTTCATCGCCTTCGCCCAGGACGCCTCGTCCTCGACCGGCGCGTCCCGGAAGAGGAAGTCGACGTTGGCCGTGATGTCCGACAGGACGGTCACCCGGGTCTGGGCGTACGGGGCGATCTTCTCCCAGGCCTCCTGGTCGAACTGCTCCGGCGCCCAGTTCGCGTGCGGGGCCCGCAGCCAGGGGCCGCACGCCTCGGTGAAGGCCTTCACATCCAGCCGGCGGATGTGGTCGGCGTTGATCGCCTCCGCCTTCTTCAGGTCGAAGCGGGCCGGGTTGGCGTTGACGTCCGCGATGTCGAACTTCTCGACCAGCTCGGCGACCGAGAAGATGTCCTCGTCGGCGGAGAAGGACCAGCCGAGCAGCGAGAGGTAGTTGATCAGGCCCTCGGGCAGGAAGCCGCGCTCGCGGTACAGGTTCAGGGATGCCTGCGGGTCGCGCTTGGAGAGCTTCTTGTTGCCCTCGCCCATCACGTACGGCAGGTGCCCGAAGGCCGGGATCTCCTTGGCGAAGCCCAGCTCGATCAGCGCCTTGTAGAGCGCGATCTGGCGCGGAGTGGAGGACAGCAGGTCCTCGCCGCGCAGCACGTGGGTGATCTCCATCAGCGCATCGTCGACCGGGTTGACCAGCGTGTAGAGCGGGGCGCCGTTGGCACGGACGATGCCGTAGTCCGGAACGTTGTCCGGAGTGAAGGTGAGCTCGCCGCGGACCAGGTCCGTGAAGGTGATCGGCTCGTCGGGCATCCGGAAGCGGACGATGGAGGTGCGGCCCTCGGCCTCGTACGCCGCCTTCTGCTCGGCGGTCAGGTCGCGGCACTTGCCGTCGTAACCGGAGGGCTTGCCGGCCGCGCGGGCGGCGTCGCGGCGGGCCTCGAGCTCAAGGGCCGTGCAGTAGCAGTGGTACGCGTAACCGCCGGCAAGGAGCTTCTCGGCGACGTCCTGGTAGATGTCCATCCGCTGCGACTGGCGGTACGGCGGGTGCGGGCCGCCGATCTCGGGGCCCTCGTCCCAGTCCAGACCGAGCCAGCGCATCGAGTCGAGCAGCTGGTTGTACGACTCCTCGGAGTCGCGGGCCGCGTCGGTGTCCTCGATGCGGAAGACCATGGTGCCGCCGTGGTGCCGGGCGAACGCCCAGTTGAACAGGGCTGTGCGGACCAGACCCACATGGGGGTTGCCGGTCGGGGAGGGACAGAAACGTACGCGGACGGGTCCGTTAGCCACGCTTGATCACCTTGTTGGTGAGAGTGCCGATGCCTTGAATGGTGACGGCGACCTCGTCGCCGACGTTGAGCGGGCCGACCCCTGCCGGGGTGCCCGTGAGGACGACGTCGCCGGGGAGCAGCGTCATCGCCTCGGAGATGTTGACGATCAGATCCTCGATGGAGTGGATCATCTGGCTCGTACGGCCGAGCTGGCGCTGCTCCCCGTTGACCGTGCACTGGATCGCCAGGTCGCTCGGGTCGAGGTCGGTCTCCACCCAGGGGCCGAGCGGGCAGGCGCTGTCGAAGCCCTTGGCCCTGGCCCACTGCTTCTCGCGCCGCTGGACGTCGCGCGCGGTGACGTCATTGGCGCACGTGTAGCCGAGGATCACGTCCTTGACGCGTTCGCGCGGGACTTCGCGGCACATCCGGCCGATGACCACGGCCAGTTCGGCCTCGTGGTGCAGTTCCTGCGAGAAGGAGGGGTACGCGATCGGGTCGCCGGAACCGATCACCGAGGTGGACGGCTTGAAGAAGGCGAACGGCGAGTCGGGGACCTCGTTGCCGAGCTCCGCCGCGTGCTCCGCGTAGTTGCGGCCGAAGGCCACGACCTTGCTGGGGAGCACGGGCGGCAGCAGCCGGACCCTGTCCTTTGACTGCGGAGTCAGCGGGACCTTCGTACCGGAGAGCTCGAAGTCGGCGAACGGGATGCCCTTGATGATGTCGAGGACGAGGTCACCTTGGTTGATGGTTCCTTCGCCCTCGACCGCGCCGAAGGCGACATTGCCGTCGATGGAGAACCTGGCGATGCGCACGGGATGCGGGTGCCCCTCTGCTGATTGCGCTGGCTGGAGTCTGACGCTCCAGGCTAACGCGGGTGCGGGCACCGCCTCGCGTATTACTGGGCGGGGGCGTCCATCAGGATCGTGCGGCGCGGGTTGGCCGTCTGCGTGGGAAGATCCAGCGTGTGCTCCGGCTGCTCCGGCGTCTGCAGTGCGTCGGCGTCCTCGAGGTGCGCCAGCGTGGTACGCCGGGGGTTGGCTATGTTGCGGAACATCATCGTCTTCATCTGTTGTTTCAGACCTTGTCCGGGTGCGGGGCGCCTCGGTGAGCGCCGGTTGACGGAATGCCCATCCCTGTAAAGCGCCAGGCTAAACATCCAGTTCCCCGTGAAAGCCCCGAAGACTCAGCGATCTACGTGTGAGTTTGCTCACGAATTGACGGGCAATTCGGTCATTCCAGACGGTCAATCACTTTCAAGGAAACGGACATTGCACCATTGAAGCAATCATTCCGCTCCTGATCATGGCGACTGGGACACCCTCGACCCCCAGTGACTCGTAAGGAAAAGTCCGTTTCCTCCGCGAACTCCTTCTACGTCTTGTGACGTAACGCTTACACCGTGTCACGCAGGTCACAGCCCGGTACGCGGCCCTTGTTGGAGATCCCGCTCTGTGCTGGAATTCCACGCACCGCCGCGGTTTCAGGCCGGCGCGCAAAGGGCGCAACGCAGCGCCGAGTGGCGGCGGAGAAGGGGGAGCAGCGCCGGTCACTGACGACCACCACTGGGGCGCGTTCTTCGCCCCACGACGCCGACACCGTCCCGCCGTTCACCCGGAGGGACGCCTGGTCCAGAGGTTGCGACGCTAGTGCAGGGACGTTTCAAGAGGGATGGCAGCGCTGCGGCGGAACAGGAGCCGCGTGGCGGGACCGACCGCGGTTCCTCGCCCCAGCACACCCAAAACCAGGGATCGGCAGCGCCCGGCGACAGCGGTGGCCGTGCCGCGCGTCCCGGCGTGGCCGCACCGGGCGGCGACGGGCCCAAGCCCCCGCTGAAATCCAAGGGCCCCACGGACACCGGTTCGCGAATAGCTCTGCGCAACTGGCGCATCAGCACGCGTCTGGTGTCCCTGCTCACCCTGCCGGTCGTCGCAGCGACCACTCTGGGCGGACTCCGTATCAACGAGTCCATGGACGATATGAAGCAGCTGGAGCACATGCAGCTGCTCACGGACATGACCAAGCAGGCGACCGCGCTGGCGGAGAAGCTCCAGGCGGAGCGGGACCTGTCGGCGGGCCCGCTGGCCAACGGCGCGAGCGTCGCCGACTTCAAGGTCTCGGAACCGCGAGCGGCGACCGACCGGGCCAGGAACTCCTTCCTCGAGACCACCCGGGACATCCCCAACACGGACAACGACGAGGCGCTGGAGAGCATCCGCGCCAACGCGAACCAGATAGCCGTCCAGGTCCACGGGCTCACCAAGATCCGCGAGACCGCCTACTCGGCGAACGCCCCGCACTCCCAGACCGTCGAGGCCTACAGCCGGCTGATCCAGTCGCTGCTGAGCCTCTCCCAGGACATGGCCCAGGCCACCAGCAACCCGGAGATGATCAAGAGGACGCGTGCCCTGGCGGCCTTCTCCTCCGCCAAGGAGTACGCCTCCATCCAGCGCGCGATCATCGCCGCGGCTCTCCCGGGCGGTGACGACGCGAAGGCGCCGGGCCTGAGCGAGCCCGACCGGCTCTACGGCCAGGCCAACCTGGAGAACGGCAATACGGAGCTCAAGGCCTTCAGGGCGATCTACGAGTCCACCGGCGGCAACGCCGATGAACTGACCGACCCGCTGGAGAACGGCAACCCCACGATCAAGGCGTCCGAGCTCTACGCCAAGCGCGTGCTCGACACCAAGGGCGGTCTGGCCACCCAGCCCAAGCGCTCCCACCTGGACTGGACCGACGACTACTCGGTCCGCATCAGGGCGATGAGCACCATCGAGGCCACGCTGCTCGGCCAGATGGAGGCCAAGGCGCGCGAGCTGCGCCAGGAGTCGCAGCGCGACGCGATCATCAACGGTGCGCTCATCCTCGTCGTCCTCGGCGTCTCACTCGTCGGCGCCTTCGTCGTGGCCCGCTCCATGATCCGCTCACTGCGCAGGCTCCAGGACACCGCAACCAAGGTCGCCCAGGACCGGCTGCCCGAGCTGGTCAAGCAGCTCTCCGAGGCCGACCCGCAGGACGTCGACACCTCGGTGGAATCCGTCGGTGTGCACTCCAGGGACGAGATCGGCCAGGTGGCCGCGGCCTTCGACGACGTGCACCGCGAGGCGGTCCGTCTCGCCGCCGAGCAGGCGCTGCTGCGAGGCAACGTCAACGCGATGTTCACCAACCTCTCGCGCCGCAGCCAGGGTCTTATCCAGCGTCAGCTCTCGCTCATCTCCGAGCTGGAGTCCCGCGAGGCCGACCCGGACCAGCTCTCCTCGCTCTTCAAGCTGGACCACCTCGCGACCCGTATGCGCCGGAACGGCGAAAACCTCCTCGTCCTCGCGGGCGAGGAGCCGGGCCGCCGGTGGACCCGGCCGGTTCCGCTGGTCGACGTGCTCCGTGCCGCCGCCTCCGAGGTGGAGCAGTACGAGCGCATCGAACTCGCCTCGGTCCCCACGACCGAGGTCGCGGGACGTGTCGTCAACGACCTTGTGCACCTCCTCGCCGAGCTGCTCGAGAACGCGACCTCCTTCTCCTCGCCGCAGACCAAGGTCCGCGTCACCGGTCACGCGCTGCCCGACGGGCGTGTACTCGTCGAGATCCACGACACCGGTATCGGCCTCTCCCCCGAGGACCTCGCGGCGATCAACGAGCGACTCGCCTCGCCGCCCACCGTGGACGTCTCGGTGTCGCGACGGATGGGTCTGTTCGTGGTCGGCCGGCTGTCCCTGCGGCACGGCATCCGTATCCAGCTGCGTCCCTCCGACTCCGGCGGTACGACCGCGCTGGTCATGCTGCCCGTCGATGTCGCCCACGGCGGCAAGAAGGCGCCGAACATGCCCGGTGCGGGCGGCCAGGCTTCCGGCGCCGCGGGACTCGGCGGCCGTCCGGCCGGCGGTTCCGGTGCGAACGGCGGCGGCAGCCGTCCCGGTCTCGGCGGTGCTCCGGCCGGCGGTGCTCCGGCCGGCGGCCGGCTCGGCACCGGTGCGCCGCGCGGCCAGGTCGGTGCGGGCGGGACTCCGCGTGCCGCGCTGCCGCCCCGCCAGGGCAACGGCCCGCAGGGCGGTCAGAGCCAGGGTCAGGGCGGCGGTCTCGCCGGCGCCTTCGGCTCGGGCGGGGGCCGCGCTGCGCAGAACCCTCCGGTGCGCAACGAGACACGCCAGAACGGCTTCCAGCAGGGTACTCCGGGCGCGGGCGACCGCGGCCGTCAGCTGCCGCCCTCCGGCGGCCCGCGCGCCGAACTGCCCGGTGGCAGCCCCTCGCACCGCCGGGAAGAACCGCAGCGGCCGCAGCGGCCGCAGACCACCAGCTGGGGCAACGAGCAGCAGGCCGCCCCGCAGCAGCGTCCGTCCGTGGACGCGCCGCGCGGCCACGAGGACAACGAATCCACCCGCGGTGCCGGCTCCACGGCCGAGTTCCCGCGGCCCGACTTCAACGGGCCGCCGCCGCGCGGCGGTGACCGGGGCGCAGGCTCCGGTGCCGGTTCCACCGGGCAGTTCGTACGTCCCGATGTGTTCGGTGCCCAGGACTCCTCGTCCACGGGCCAGTACGCCCGTCCGGACATGGGCGCCCCGCAGCCGCCGGCTCCCTCCCCCGCCCCGCGTCGGCGCGGCGGACGGGACACCGCCGACTACGGAACACCGCGTCCGGCGCACAACGCACTGCCGCCGCAGCCCCAGCCGGAGGCACTGCCGCCGGCCGGTCCCGGCGACGGCCGTACGCCGCTCTACGACACCCTCGAGACGAACTGGTTCCACGGCCCGCAGAGCGGTCAGCCCGCCGAGCAGCCGCAGGCTCCGGCCGTCCCGCCGCAGCCGACGGAGCGACCCGTTCCGCCGATGCCGCAGCGCACCCCGGCGCCGACCCCGGTGACCCCGGGCAACGCGCCCAACACGAGTGGTGCCGCCTGGCGCACCTCACCCAATGACGAGTTGGTACGCCAGGCCGAGCGGGTCAGAAAGCCCGCGGCGGGCGGCGTCACCACCTCCGGTCTGCCCCGTCGGGTCCCGCGCGCCAACCTGGTGCCCGGGACCGCGCAGGAGCAGAGCCACCAGGCCGGTCCGCAGGTTTCGCGTGCTCCCGATGACGTACGCGGCCGGCTGACCAATCTCCGACGGGGCATTCAGCAGGGTCGCCAGCAGAACAGCTCGGCGACCGGCAGCTTCAACCTCGGCCCCACTCACCAGCAGGAGCGTTAGTTGAGTCCGATGAGCCAGGCGGCGCAGAATCTGAACTGGTTGATCACCAACTTCGTGGACAACACCCCTGGGGTGTCTCACACGGTGGTGGTCTCCGCCGACGGTCTTCTGCTGGCAATGTCCGAAGGATTCCCCCGCGACCGCGCCGACCAGCTGGCGGCCGTGGCGTCGGGACTCACCTCGCTGACCGCGGGGGCGTCCCGGATCTTCGAAGGCGGTCCGGTCAGCCAGACCGTCGTCGAGATGGAGCGCGGTTTCCTCTTCCTCATGTCCGTCTCCGACGGTTCCTCACTGGCCGTACTCGCACACCCCGATTGCGACATCGGCCTCGTCGGTTACGAGATGGCGCTTCTGGTCGACCGGGCCGGCAGCGTCCTCACTCCGGACCTGCGCGCCGAGCTTCAGGGAAGTCTCTTGCACTGAACCGCCTCCCCCCACAGGTATTCAGGTACGCGCCACCGCACCGCCACTGTCAGGTCGCCCACCGGCCCCCCACCGGCCCAGTCAGACGGCACGCAGACCACTTGCTGTCACGCCCGGAGGATTCATGACCCCGCCACCCGCCTCTCACGATCCGTACGGCGCCTCAGTCGACGCGTCGTACGGATTTGAGGGCGACCAGCCGTTGGTGCGCCCGTACGCCATGACCGGGGGCCGGACCCGGCCGCGCTACCAGCTCGCCATCGAGGCGCTGGTCAGCACCACGGCCGACCCGGCGCACCTCGCCGGGCTGCTCCCCGAGCACCAGCGGATCTGCCACCTGTGCCGTGAGGTCAAGTCGGTGGCCGAGGTCTCGGCGCTGCTGTCGATGCCACTCGGTGTCGCGCGGATCCTCGTGGCCGACCTGGCGGAGGCCGGCATGGTGGCGATCCATCAGCCGGGCAACGGAGAGGCCGGCGGCACGCCGGACGTGACACTGCTCGAAAGGGTGCTCAGTGGACTTCGCAAGCTCTAGCGGCGGTGCGGCCCGCTCAACCACCAGCGCGAAGATCGTGGTGGCGGGCGGCTTCGGCGTGGGCAAGACCACGTTCGTCGGCGCCGTCTCGGAGATCAACCCGCTGCGTACCGAAGCCGTCATGACGTCCGCGTCCGCGGGCATCGACGACCTGACCCACACCGGGGGCAAGACCACCACCACGGTGGCCATGGACTTCGGCCGTATCACCCTGGACCAGGACCTGATCCTGTATCTGTTCGGCACGCCCGGACAGGACCGCTTCTGGTTCATGTGGGACGACCTGGTCCGCGGCGCCATCGGCGCGGTGGTCCTGGTGGACACCCGCCGCCTCGCCGACTGCTTCCCCGCCGTCGACTACTTCGAGAACAGCGGTCTGCCGTTCGTCGTCGCCCTCAACGGCTTCGAGGGACACCAGCCGTACAACCCCGAAGAGGTCCGTGAGGCGCTGCAGATCGGCCCGGACACTCCGATCATCACCACCGACGCCCGCCACCGCGCGGACGCCAAGAGCGCGCTCATCACCCTGGTCGAGCACGCCCTGATGGCCCGGCTCAAGTAGACGGCGACATACGGCAGTTGTCGTAGTTGTGCAGGGGTGGGCGGTGTCCTTTGACACCGTCCGCCCTTGTGTTCATAACATTTCGAGAGAGAATTAACGGGCCTCGGACACCCGCCGCGTACGACTGGTACCGCTGTGCTCACATTGACCCCGTCATTTGGCGGGGATTGTTCTTTATGCCCGGTTTATCTGAGGCGTACGCCACACGGAATGGCTGATTCCATCTGTTTGGAACGGACCCGCTCCACGTGCTGGAATTCGGCGAACTCCCGAGTAGTAGAGCTCTGAACGAAACACACGGCACAGCGTAGGTGCCGACGCCGAGAGGTTGTTGGTCGAGTGAGGCGAAGCATGACGAGCTCCGCAGAGCAGCAGGCGCGGGGCAACTTCACCCCGCCGCCGCGCATAGCGGCGTCGCCTGCGGTTGAGCCCGGTCCGCCGGCCCCGGCCGCCGGCAGCTCAAGCCGGCTGTCCCCGCGCAACTGGCGAGTGCCCACCCGCCTGAACGCGATCCTCCTCATCCCCGTGCTCGTCGGGCTGGTGATGGGTGGATTCCAGGTCAAATCCTCCATCGACACCTGGAGCGAGGCGCAGGACGCCGAGAAGACGGCGCTGATCGTGCGCGCCGCCTCGGAGTACGGTCAGGCCCTGCTCAACGAGCGTGACCTCACGGCGGGGCCGCTCCTGAAGGCCACCACCGAGCAGCAGCGGCAGAGCGACGACGTCACCAGGGCGTACGGCACCACCGACGCCGCGAAGAGGAAGTTCGACCAGGCCGTTTCGGGCATGCCCGAGAAGCAGGGCCTGGAGCGCCGTCTGAGCCTCTTCCGCGCCGAGGAGCCGACGCTCGCCATCCTCCGCAAGGGCGCGTACACCAAGTCCCTGGACCCGGTCACCACCGAAGAGGGCTACGTCAAGGTCCAGCACTCGCTGATGGAGTTCTCCAACGAGCTCGGCCTCGGCACCGGCAACATCACCAGCTACGGCCGTACGGTCTACGCCATCCAGCTCGCCAAGGCCGCCGAGTCGCTGCAGCGTTCCATCGGCATGCATCTGCTGGTCCGCCCCAGCGAGGACGAGACCACGTTCGCCAAGCAGACCGTGGCCTTCAACTCGTACAACTACCTCGAGCAGATCGCCCTCGGCGAGTACGTGTCCGGCGGTACGCAGGCCGACACGGACAAGCTGAAGCAGATCATGGCGGGCAAGGCCGCCGACGGTGAGAAGAAGCTGCAGGCCCTCGGCCTCAACCCGCCGAAGGGCAAGAAGGACGGCTCGGTCTTCACCGGCATGGCCGAGCTGATCGGCCAGGGTCAGAGCCCCAGGCAGCTCAAGAAGAACAGCATCACGCCCGAGACGTGGATGGGCGCGGCCACCGCCAAGTTCGACGGCTACACCGAGATCGAGACCGGTCTCGTCGACAAGGCCGTGACCGAGGCCGCCCAGATCTCCGACGACGCCAAGCGCGACGCCATCCTCAACGGCGCCATCGTCGTGATCGCCCTGCTCACCGCGTTCATCCTGGCCGGCCTGATGGCCCGCCAGATGAGCCGCTCGATGCGTCAGCTGCGTACCGCCGCCTTCAACATCGCCGAGCAGCGTCTGCCGATGCTGGTCGACCAGCTCTCGCGTACGGAGCCGGGCCGCGTCGACACCCGTGTGCAGCCGATCCCGATCGACACCCAGGACGAGATCGGCGAAGTCGCCCGCGCCTTCGACCAGGTCCACCGCGAGGCCGTCCGGCTCGCCGCCGAGCAGGCCATGCTCCGTGGCAACGTCAACGCGATCTTCACCAACCTCTCGCGCCGTAACCAGTCGCTGATCGAGGGCCAGCTGACCCTGATCACCGACCTGGAGAACAACGAGGCCGACCCGGACCAGCTGGAGAACCTCTTCAAGCTGGACCACCTGGCGACCCGTATGCGCCGCAACGGCGAGAACCTCCTGGTCCTCGCCGGCGAGGAGCCGGGCCGCCGCTGGAACCAGCCGGTGCCACTGGTCGACGTGCTCCGCGCCGCCTCCTCGGAGGTGGAGTCCTACGAGCGCATCGAGCTGACGGGCGTCCCGGAGACGGACATCCACGGCCAGGCCGTGACCGACCTTGTGCACCTGCTGGCCGAGCTGCTGGAGAACGCCACGACGTTCTCCTCGCCGCAGACCAAGGTCCGCGTGACGGCCACCCGGCTGCCCGACGGCCGAGTCATGATCGAGATCCACGACAAGGGCATCGGCCTGACCGCCGAGGACTTCGCCGACATCAACCACAAGCTGGCCAACCCGCCGACGGTGGACGCCGCTGTCTCGCAGCGCATGGGCCTGTTCGTGGTCGGCCGCCTCGCCGACCGGCACGGTGTCCGGGTCCAGCTGCGCCCCTCGGGCGAGCAGGCCGGCACCACCTCGCTGGTCATGCTTCCCGACGCCATCACCCACGGTGGCGGTGGCGAGGCGCTGCCCGAGGACGACTTCACGGTCTCGCAGATCATTCCGGAGCAGCATTCGTTCGAGCCCGCCCCGGTCCAGGCCGCGCCGATGCGCACCGCCGCGGAACTCGGCTTCGACGACTCCCGGTACGAGGATGCCTCGGAGGCCTCCGGCCAGCTCGACCCGGTGGGCCGCTCGCTGATGCGTGAGGAGCGCCGTGCCGCGCTGGAGGCGCAGGCACAGGGCGGCGAGCAGCCGCTCTACCGCGACGAGGTGGACTACTCGCAGGGGCAGCAGCAGTACGCCCCCGAGTACGGCCAGGACTACTCGCAGGAGTACGTCCAGCAGCAGCCGCAGGCGTACGACGGCTACCAGCAGCCCAACGGTTACCCCGAGCCCCAGGAGCACCACGAGTCGGCATATGCGGAAGCCAATTACCAGGCTCCGCAGACTCCGGAGTCTCAGTACGACGACCAGTTCGACACCCAGTCCCACCAGGAAGAGTGGTCGAATCAGGTTACGTACCAGGGTGGGTTCGAGCCGGAGTACCGGAGCGAACCGGAATCTGCACCCGGCGCTCCCACGAACGCCCCCGAGCGCGTAGGCTTCGACCGTCCCGGACCCTCTCCGAGCAGCAGCCAGGCGACAACCAACGCCGGTCTGCCGCGACGCGGCGGTACCCAGCAGCCGCAGCCCCAGCAGCAGTGGCAGCAGCCCGCCGAGCAGGCCCAACAGGCTCCGCAGAGCGCTCAGGCCGAGGCGAACGGCAGCGGCAACGGTGCCGGCCCCGAGGACTGGCGCTCGACCAACGACGAGCGCTGGCACCGGGCGGAGAAACTCCGCGATCCGAAGGCGGGCGGGGTCACCCCCTCCGGTCTTCCGCGGCGGGTACCCAAGGCGAACCTCGTCGAGGGCACGGCTGAGCAGACCCCGCAGGGCGGACCTCAGGTCTCCCGCGCCCCGGAGGACGTGCGCGGCAGGTTGAGCAACCTGCGGCGCGGTGTCCAGCAGGGACGCAACGCGGGGACGGACACGAACGGATCGGGCTTCGGCCCGGGCAGTAGTACCTACAACCAGGAGCGTTAGTGTGAGCCCGATGAGCCAGGCGGCGCAGAATCTGAACTGGTTGATCACCAACTTCGTGGACAACACCCCTGGGGTGTCCCACACCGTGGTGGTCTCCGCCGACGGACTCCTGCTGGCGATGTCCGAAGGTTTCCCCCGTGACCGCGCCGATCAGCTGGCGGCCGTAGCCTCCGGGCTGACCTCGCTGACCGCAGGGGCGTCCCGGATTTTCGAAGGCGGCGCGGTCAACCAGACGGTGGTGGAGATGGAACGGGGCTTCCTCTTCATCATGTCCGTCTCCGACGGTTCCTCGCTGGCCGTACTCGCACACCCCGAGGCCGATATCGGTCTGGTGGGTTACGAGATGGCTCTGCTCGTGGACCGGGCGGGCAGTGTGCTCACCCCGGACCTGCGTGCAGAGCTCCAGGGAAGTCTTCTCAACTAACAAGCAGACAGTGCGTTTCACGCCACCGCACCATAGGGTGCGGTGGCGCGGCTCCACAGGGACATGGACCGGCGACCGGCAGTCGGAGGAGGAAACGTGGCAACACCCCCAGGCGGACGCCCTTATGACGGTGCTCACCAGACGCCGGGTGATCACTCTCAGAACCGCTTCAACTTTCCCTCCACGCCGAGCAGACAGGGTGCCCAACAGCCTTACCAGCAGCCGCAGCAGCAGCCGTACGACCCGTCGTACGACCAGCCGCAGCAGCCGCGCATCCAGCCGGTGCAGCCGCGACGGGCGCCGGAGCCCGCTCCCGCGGCGCACAACCCGCTGGTGCGCCCCTACGCCATGACCGGCGGCCGGACCCGGCCGCGCTACCAGCTCGCCATCGAGGCGCTGGTCAGCACCACGGCGGAGCCCGCCCGGCTGCAAGGGCAGTTGCCCGAGCACCAGCGGATCTGCCGACTGTGCTTCGAGATCAAGTCGGTCGCCGAGATCTCGGCACTTCTCACCATCCCCCTCGGCGTTGCCCGGATCCTCGTCGCCGACCTGGCGGAGGCCGGACTTGTTGCCATTCACCAGCCCGGCGGCGACGAGTCCGCCGGCGGCCAGCCAGCCGTGACACTGCTCGAAAGGGTGCTCAGTGGACTTCGCAAGCTCTAGCGGCGGTGCAGCCCGCTCAACCACCAGCGCGAAGATCGTGGTGGCGGGCGGCTTCGGCGTGGGCAAGACCACGTTCGTCGGCGCCGTCTCGGAGATCAACCCGCTGCGTACCGAAGCCGTCATGACGTCTGCCTCCGCGGGCATCGACGACCTGACCCACACCGGGGACAAGACCACCACCACGGTGGCCATGGACTTCGGCCGTATCACCCTGGACCAGGACCTGATCCTGTACCTGTTCGGCACGCCCGGACAGGACCGCTTCTGGTTCATGTGGGACGACCTGGTCCGCGGCGCCATCGGCGCGGTGGTCCTGGTGGACACCCGCCGCCTCGCCGACTGCTTCCCCGCCGTCGACTACTTCGAGAACAGCGGCCTGCCGTTCGTCATCGCCCTCAACGGCTTCGACGGACACCAGCCGTACAACCCCGAAGAGGTCCGTGAGGCGCTGCAGATCGGCCCGGACACTCCGATCATCACCACCGACGCCCGCCACCGCGCGGACGCCAAGAGCGCGCTCATCACCCTGGTCGAGCACGCCCTGATGGCCCGCCTGCGGTAGCCGGTACCGCGGTCGCGGTCGCCTGTCCGGTCCCCGAGAAAGCCCTCGCCCTCCTGATGGAGAGCGAGGGCTTTCTCGTACGGTTCTTCGGCCCGGATCCCGACCCACCGGGGTCGGGGGTCGGGGTCGGGATCCGGGGCAGAGCCCCGGGAGACGCAAGAGAGGGCCACGCACTCCCGAAGGAATGCGGGGCCCTCTCAAGCTGCGTCAGGCCGTGGGCGTCAGCCCTGCCAGCTGTGAGCCGTGCGGAAGCCGGACTGGCGCTCCAGGCGGCGCCAGCCGGCCGTGGTGCGGCCGCGGCGGGTCGGGACAGCGTCGGGCTGGGCCGCCGCGCGGGCGAGCAGCACCGCGGTGATCGCGGCCAGCTCCTCGGGGGCGGCGTGCCCCTTCTCGACGCGCAGCAGGGAGGAGGACGCGGAGGACTCAGCAGAAGTGCTCATAGCTGTTCGGGCTCCAGACTCTTCGCAGGGTTACTGCGGGGGGTTGCCGTGCTTGCGGGACGGCAGGTCGGCGTGTTTGGTGCGGAGCATGGCGAGGGATGCGATCAGCACCTCGCGCGTCTCGGACGGGTCGATGACGTCGTCGACCAGGCCGCGCTCCGCGGCGTAGTACGGGTGCATCAGCTCGGCCTTGTACTCCTTGACCATGCGCACCCGCATGGCCTCGGGGTCCTCGGCGTCGGCGATCTGCCTGCGGAAGATGACATTGGCGGCACCTTCGGCGCCCATCACCGCGATCTCGTTGGTCGGCCAGGCGTAGGTGAGGTCGGCTCCGATGGACTGGGAGTCCATGACGATGTAGGCACCGCCGTACGCCTTGCGCAGGATCAGCGAGATCCTCGGCACCGTCGCGTTGCAGTACGCGTACAGCAGCTTCGCGCCGTGCCGGATGATTCCACCGTGCTCCTGGTCGACCCCGGGCAGGAAGCCGGGGACGTCCAGCAGGGTGATGATCGGGATATTGAAAGCATCGCACATCTGCACGAAGCGGGCGGCCTTCTCCGAGGCCTCGATGTCCAGGACACCGGCCAGGGACTGCGGCTGGTTGGCCACGATGCCGACCACCTGGCCGTTGAGACGGGCCAGGGCACAGATGATGTTGCGGGCCCAGCGTTCGTGGATCTCGAGGTAGTCGCCGTCGTCGACGAGCTCCTCGATCACCTTGTGCATGTCGTAGGGGCGGTTTCCGTCCGCCGGGACCAGGTCCAGCAGGACGTCGGACCGGCGGTCGGCGGGGTCCTCGGCGTGGGCGGTGGGCGGGTTCTCGCGGTTGTTGGAGGGGAGCATCGCCAGCAGGTAGCGGACCTCGGCGATGCAGGTCTCCTCGTCGTCGTACGCGAAGTGCGCGACGCCGGAGGTCTCGGCGTGCACGTCCGCGCCGCCGAGCCCGTTCTGGGTGATCTCCTCGCCGGTCACGGCCTTGACGACGTCGGGGCCGGTGATGAACATCTGTGAGGTCTCACGGACCATGAACACGAAGTCCGTCAGGGCGGGGCTGTAGGCCGCGCCGCCCGCGCACGGGCCGAGCATCACGCTGATCTGCGGGATGACACCGGAGGCGCGGGTGTTGCGCTGGAAGATGCCGCCGTAGCCGGCCAGCGCCGAGACGCCCTCCTGGATACGGGCGCCAGCGCCGTCGTTCAGCGACACCAGCGGCGCGCCCGCCGAGATCGCCATGTCCATGATCTTGTGGATCTTCGTGGCGTGAGCCTCGCCCAGCGCCCCGCCGAAGATCCGGAAGTCGTGCGCGTAGACAAACACCGTCCGGCCCTCCACCGTGCCCCACCCGGTGATGACACCGTCGGTGTACGGCTTCTTCGCCTCCAGGCCGAAACCACTCGCCCGGTGCCGGCGCAGCTGCTCGACCTCCCTGAACGAACCCTCGTCCAGCAACAACGCGATCCGCTCACGAGCGGTCAGCTTGCCCTTGGCATGCTGCGCCTGGGTCGCACGCTCACTCGGCCCGCGCCGGGCCTGCTCGCGGAGATCGTGCAGCTCCGCCACACGCCCACGCGCGTCGCTGGGCTCGCTGGAGGTCTCGTCCAAAACGGTCATGCATCGACCCTACGGATCCGACCAAGAAAACCCTGCCGTCGACTCCGCACAGTCTCCGGAGCCATCTCCTGTTGGGCTTGAACAGAACCATTCCGTGCTGTAGCCCAACTACCAGCTCAGGACCCCCAAGCTTTGTGGAGGTTCAACAAGCCGTTCATCTGAGAGCCACCTCACAGTGCTGACTGGCTCCAGCGGTGCCACCGGCGACTCGCAGCCGCAGCGACCGGCCGGTGGCGAGCACCTCGACAGACGCGTCCTTGCTGGTCACCTTACGCACCGGATGGTGCCAGGTGATCTCCACGGGCTCTCCGGTACGCGGCGGCTCGCTGATGTGGAGGGTCGCGGTGCGACGATTACTCCGTACGAGGGCACTCGCCTGGGCCGTTGAGGTGAGCGGGCCCACCGTACCGGGCTGCCAGAAGTTCGCGGCGGTCAGTCCCAGACACCGGACGGACACGGCCTGGCAGGCCCTGGTGTTGGCGAGGACTTCCAGCCAGTGCTCGTCCCGGGCGCGGACCGCGAGGGTGCGGCGGCTCGCTCCGGGCATCAGCAGATACACGTACGACGCATCCGCCGGGTCGGTGCCGTGGTCGAGCCAGAGGGTCTGGTAGCGGCGGGTGACCCGCTCGGTGGAGCTGGTGGTGTTGATGTCGCTCCAGGCGCCGGTCCGGTCCTCGCGCAGGGTGCGCAGCGGCTCCGTACCGTCCGGGAAGATCCAGCCGCCGTGGCCTTCGAGGTGCGCCCAGCCGCGCCCGGCCGTGAAGTCGTTCGTCCCCCCGGCGCCGAGGTTGCGATTGTCGACGACCGTCTCGACGGGCACGCCGTCGGTGCTCGAAATGCCCGCGCCGAGGCAGACGACCGCGTCGGCGACGCAGAACCAGGACTTACGGGCCTGCAGGGTGGAGCCGAGGCCGAGCAGATGCTGGCCGACAGCCGCGAACTCGCCGTCGCTCGCGCCGCCCACCCAGGTCGCGGCGGGCTTGGGCTCGCCCCATTCGCCGCCCGCCAGGTCGGCAAGTCGCTTGGTCGACACAGTCGTCCCGGGCAGCCGGTAGGGGTCGACGGTGGGCCAGAACCAGTCCGTGTACTGATCGGACCTGCCTCCTTGGCCCTCGCCCGGCCACCAGTAGAGCATTCCGGCGCCGGTGTGCCAGCCGCGCGGATTCTCGCCGTTGCCGCACTCGTAGTACGCGATCCGCTGCGAGGCCATGGAGATGTTCGCGGCCCAGCCGGGCCGGCGGTGCACGGCCCGGTCCATCGAGGCGAAGAGCTGGTGGCCGACCGGCTCGGGCGCGGCGGGCACGGGTGCGGCGGCGACCGCGTGGAGCCTGGAGAGGTCGGCGACACCGAACTGCCGGCCGGTGAGGATCGGCGTGGTGGTGTCCCGTTCGATCCAGCCCTTGATCCGGGCGTGCCAGCGGTCCCGCTCGGCGGCGGAGGCCCCGCCCGCGAGGAGCGCGATGGCGGCGATCAGCCCCTGCCCGTGGAAGTGGTCGCTGCGCATGATCTTGCGCTCGTCGCTCCTGAGGTAACCCCGGCTGATGGCACGGCCGTTGACGCTGTCCATCATCAGCCCGTTGTAGATCAGCGGCGCGTACGCGTGCTCGACACTGTCCAGGATGATCTGCCGGTTCGGGTCGGTGACATCCCAGGCAGAGCCCGCGAGCAGCGCGAAGAGGCGGCCGAGTCCGTCGAGCATGACCTGTCCGTACGTCCCGGAGTAGGCGACCCAGGTGTGCTGGACGAACGAGCCGTCGGCGTAGAGCCCGTCGCCCTTGGTGACGTACGGGAAGACGGGCGCGAGGGCGTCGCGGGCCGGCGTGATCCTCCCGGAGTCCCTGCCGAGGACGCCGCGCAGGATGACGGAGCGGCAGAGGTCGACGCGGTTGGCGCCGGTGGATGTGCCGCTGTAGTCGCCGAGCACGGCGTCGGGGATGAAGTGGTCGACGGCGGCGAAGGCCTGCGCCCGCCGGGTCTCGGTGAGTCTGTCGTGAAGGACGGCGACGATGTCCATGAGGAGGCGGGGGCTGCCTATCTGCCACTCCCACCAGTTGCCGTAGCGGGTGGTGGAGGGGTTGTAGATCTTGGCGGCGAGATGGTCGAGCCCGCGGATGATGTCGGCGAGGAGCCCGGCGTCGCCGGTGAGACCGGTGCCCTGCTGTGCGTAGGCCTGGGTCATGGTCCACAGGCGGCTGTAGCTCTGGGTGATGCCGGAGGGCGGGTCGAAGCGGTAGCCGGGCCACAGCGAGGTGTCGGTGGGCGCCATGGAGGCGCGGAACCCGGCGGCAAGCCCTCCCGTCTCGGCGAGGCGGGAGGCGTACGGCTCGGCGGTCGGGTCGTAGCCGGTGCCGAGGCTGATCTCCAGCCAGCGCAGCCGCAGGGTCTCGTACTCGTCGTCGGCCGTCGCACGTCCCGGGGAGAGGAGGCCAAGAGCGCTTGCTACGGCGGTGGTGAGAAACCATCGGCGGGACCATGCGGACGGCAGCGGCACGGGAGCCTCCGGAACGGAAGTGACGTAGACCGGTTGCGCGTTGGTCTAGCACGCACTTCTTCCTGCTTTCAATGGGCATGACGCGAACATGCGGAAAGCGCTTGCCGCCGGGTCCCCGATGAGCGTCCCGCACGCCGCCTGCTCGGCGGCCGGACCGAGGTCGGTCACGGTGAAGCCGTCGAGGACGAAGTCCGCACCGTCCGGGGCGTCGTCGCGCTTGCGCAGACCGGTCCAGGTGTCGCCACAGCCCGCCGTGACGGTCTCGGTGAAGTGGCCGGTGGTACTCCCCGGGCCACCGCCGGGAGGTGCCCCCTGCTGTCCGATCGGCGTGCGGCGGGTCTCGACGGAGGCCGGGACCCCGTCCGCACCGATCCGGTCGTAGCCGGTGACCCACTCGTACGCGGCCGCGTGACTCGACTGGTAGTCGTACTCCACCCGGTAGCTGTGCCCGTTCTCCATCGGCACGGTCCAGGGCGCGGTGCGGTAGACGAGACCGGCGTTCTCCTCGTGGGACTTGAGGGACTCTTCGCCGCTCAGCACATCGTCGACGAGCTTTCCGTTCCAGCCCGCCTGGGTGTACGGGGCGTGCTTCTGCGCGATGTGGGTGCGCGGGTCGGTGACCCCGCCCGCGTCGCCCTTGAGGAAGGGGCCCCAGCCCTGGTCGACGGCCTCGAAATCCTCGTACACGACCGTGGCCGGTCTGACCGCCGGAGCGTTCCTGACCACACGTACGTCGTCGACGCCGACGGTGGCCGTACTGCCGCCCGCCGCTTCGATCGTGAGTGTGGCGGTGGATCCGCGCGGCGCGGTGAAGTTCACCTTGGCGCGCTGGAAGTAGGTGCCGTGCCGGTCGGAGGCGGCGACCTGGTCCTTCGCGGTCGAGCGTTCGACCACGACGGACGCGCCACCGGCGGACAGGGTCGTACGGCGTACCTTGCCCGGCTGGACCTCGATCCAGGCCGACGCGGTGTAGCGGGCGCCCGGCGTGAGTCCGGTCAGCCGCTGGGAGACGGAGGCCGTGCCGCTGCCGCTCAGCAGGCCGCTGTTGCGGCCCTGGCCGTCGGTGTGGCGGGCGACCGTACCCCGCTTGGTCCAGGCGGCCGTCCGGGCGTCGTTGAAACCGGGGTCGGCGACCGGGCCGCCCTGGCCCCACAGCGGATCCCGCGGGGCGGGCGCGCGGCCCGGGTAGAGGACGTACGGCTGTCCGGCAGCCGCGGCCAGCGTGATCCGGCCGTCCACGGGCCGTACGGTGCCGGTCTTCACGCGCCCGTTGTCGGTCAGCTTGTACACGGTGTACGACGACGCGCCGGTCACGGTCCAACTACTGCTGCCACCGGCCTTGTTGTAGTGGTACAGCTTCTTGCCGCCGTCCCACGGCAGCAGATAGCGGTCGCCGTCCAGGACTTTGCGGCCGTGGTCGTAGAACGTGCGGCGGCCGTCCTCGACAGTGCCGCGCACGCCGCCCGTGAAGACCAGGTCATTGCCGTTCCAGCGGGTGATCTGCTCCTGCTGGAGGTACTTGGCCGGCAGATCGCGCTGCCAGACATTGCCGTAGAAGGCGTTCCAATCGGTCTCGCCGGTCCAGCCCTCGAAGTCCTCGAGGGCCGTCTGGCCCAGGACCGGATGGTTGTTCCAGACGTCCTTCTCACCGTTGCGGATGAACCGGATGATCCGCGAGTTGAGGCCCTTGTTGGTGGCCCCGCCGTAGTCCAGGTCATTGGCCCAGTGCGACCAGAGCGAGGCCCGCTCGAACTTGTCGGCCCACTCGGTGCCGACCGTCCAGCCCTGCGCCTGCACGGCCTGCATCGTCCTGTCGGCGATCCAGCCGTGCGTGTAGTAGACGTCGATGTAGAGGAAGGAGAGATTGCGGTCGGTCTCGTCCCTCAATTGCCGGAATCGGCGCGCCAGATCACCGCTGTTGATGTCACGGCGCTGGTCGATGTAGTAGCTCTGGTTCAGCCAGTTCCAGCCGGGCCTGGTCTTGTCGACGAGGTTCTCGGTGAAGTGGTGCGCCTCGGGGTACGACTCGGTGGCGTTCACATGCACGCCGAAGGACGCGCCCCACTTCTTTCCTCCCCTCAGCAGTGTATTGAGGTCCGTGAGGCCGCCGGCGCGCTTGTTGTAGTTGCCGCCGTAGTCCGGGTGCGCCGAGTCGTGGCCCTCGGAGCCGTACCCCTTGAGCACCGCCAGCTGCCCCAGCCCGTCCGTGGCGAGCGAGATCCGTTTGACGTCGTCGAGGGTCCGCAGGAAGGGGTGCGTGGCCTGGCTGGCGAAGTTGAACGGGATATGCGTGATCACTCGGTCGGGCGTCTGTCCGCTGCCCGGCGCCTTGACCCCGATCATGCGGAAGGCGACCGCGCCGTCCTGCCAGTCGACCTTGTTGTCGCCGTTGGCATCGGGTGTGACGACGACCTTCGCCCAGGGGAGGTTCCCGCCGCTCTCCGGGCGCGCAGCGCCACTCCCCCGGTAGGTCCACTGTCCGGACCAGACGCCGACGCGGGTGCTGCCGTCCGCGGCCTTGCGGGCCTGGTGCCAGAAGCGGGCGTCGTCGCCGCCGGTGGCACCGCTCGGCTTGTCGTAGCTGGAGTTGGACTCGACGGCCGCGGCCAGCGCTCCCGTGTTGACCAGCGCGTACGAGGCTCCGACCGGTGCGGTGTCCGCCGCCGTCCCGGCCGTCACCCTGTCGAAGACGTCGGCGGTCTTCGTCGAGTCCGGGTCGAGCCGGGTGAAGGCGGTCTCGGCGCCGGTGTCCGAGCTGCCGACCGAGACCAGGTCATGGCCGGGGATGTCGATGGTGCCGACACGGAAGGCCTCGGTGTCACGGACCGCGGTGACCTCGAAGGCAGTGGCCCGGCCGGAGACGGAGAGCGTCGCGTCGATCTCGACACCGGGCAGGTCGGCGAAGGTGAGGGTGTACGCGGCGCTCGACGCCGTGACGGTGGGCTCGCCCTTCGACCGCACTCCGTACGCCTTGCCGTTGAGGGTGACCGCGGTCACCGGGGCCGTACTCCCGAGAAGCCCGGCCCCACTGGCACGGTCGGTGTACGAGAGAACCCTCGGGAAGTCCTCGGCGACGGCGACCGAGAGCTGGGCGGAGCCTATGACGACGGGAGCTTCGCGCTCGGCTGCGGCAGTCGCCGCAGCGGGGACGGCGGCGGCCGGGACTGCGGGCCCGGCCAGGGCGAACACGGCGGATGAGACGGCGACGAACGCGCACGCCGCACGGAGTCTTCGTGGCATGGGGACTGCGTAGTCCTTCGCTCTCACCACCGTCAACGACGTCGTGCGCCGAGGCCGCCAGTAGTCCAACAACCCCGGTGCGTTAGTCCAAGTCGCCTACGGAGCCATCAACTTGTGAATCAACCAAGATCGTGAGAGCGCTCTCAGTCACAACTATTGACGCCCGCCCCAGCCGTGGCAAGAGTGGTGGACACCCCCCACGATCCCAGGAGTTCATGCCGTGATATCCCGCAGAACGTTCCTTTCCGGCACCGCAGCTGCCGCGACAGCACTCACCTACCCCGCCTGGGGAAGCGCTCTCAGCACGCACGCCAAGGCCGCCGCCCCCACCTGCGAACTGGCCCTGGAGAACAAGTCGTTGCCCGGCACGGTCAACGCGTACGTCACCGGCCATGAGCAGGGCACCGGACGCTGGGTGCTGCTCCGTCCGGGCGGCGGCGTCTACTACCCCGAGTCCCCGTCCGCGCCGCAGACCCCGCTTCCCGTCGACTGTGCCATCCCGCTGCGCCCGGCCGGCGCGGGCCCGGTGGTGCTGACGCTGCCGCAGATGTTCGGCGCCCGCGTCTACTTCGTACGCGACAACAAGCTCAACTTCTTCGTCAACCCCGGCCCCGCCTTGGTCGAGCCGGCCTTCGCGACCCCCGCCGACGCCAACTACGGCCGCACCTGGTCCTTCGCGGAGTTCACCTTCAACCCGTCGCAGCTGTACGCGAACATCAGCTATGTCGACCTGGTGACCGCACTCCCGATCGGTCTCACACTGACCGGCGACGCCACCCACAGGGTCGCGGCTCTCCCGAACGGCGCGCTGCAGAAGATCGCCGACGGACTTGTCGCCCAGGCGGGCCGTGACGGCCAGCCCTGGGACAAGCTGGTCATCCGCGGCTCCGGCGGCCAGGTGCTGCGGGTGATCTCACCGCAGAATCTGATGGCCCCGTACTTCGACCGCCCCGCGGAGATGCCCTTCCGGAACGTCTTCGACAACTACATCAATCAGGTCTGGCAGAAATACCGCTCCACCGATCTGCGGATCGACCTGCAGGGCGGGCGGGGCATCCGCACCGGGCGCGTCAACGGCGACGTCATGACCTTCGCCGGCGGCCACACCTTCGCCAGGCCGACCTCGAAGGACATCTTCACCTGCAACCACGGCCCGTTCGCCAACAACCCCGGCGACCCGGACGACAAGAAGGGCCTGCTCGCCAGGTTCGCCGCCGGCTTCAACCGGACGACCCTGCTGACCCACCCCGACCAGCCGAACGGCGCGACCTCGGCCGACTACTACCGGGCCCCGGCCACCAACCACTGGTCACGCGTGCTGCACGCCAACACCCCGATCGGCTACGCCTTCCCGTACGACGACGTCCGCCCCGACGGCCAGCCGGATGTCTCCGGTGCGGCGTACGACGGCAACCCGCGGCGCTTCACGCTGACCGTCGGGTCCTGACACGCACGGGTGTCCGGCCGGCATGGGGGAAACGGCCGGACACCCGCCCGCACCGGCTCAGCAGCCGCCGCAGTTGTAATAGATGACGTCCCAGTGGCTGCCCTCGTCCGCGTAGACGTTCCCGGAGCCGGACTTCCACTGCGGGGCGCCGTCACCGGGACGCGCGCCGATGTAGCTGAAGGTGTTCTTGATGTAGTTGGTGACGCATGTGGACTTGGCGTAGTCGAGCTTGTAGCCGTTCCAGTGCGAGTACGTGCCACCCGCGTGCCCGGTCTCGGTGCCGCCGGTGATGTTGAGCGCACAGCCGGTGGCGCTCTTGAGGGTCTGCGCCCCCTTGGCGGTGTCGAGGTTGAGCTGCTCGAACGACGTACAGGTCGGATTGTTGCGGTCGGAGCAGCCGCCCGACGAGGACCAGGTGATCCCGGACGAGCGGAACATCGAGGTCGCCGTGGCATGACTGATCTTGGTGGCGGCGCTCGCGTCGGTAGCGCCGCTGATGACACCGAATCCGGGCGCGAAGAGCGCACCTGAGACGAGCGCGAGCGTGCTCAGAGCAGAGCGGACTTTCATGGCGGGGGATCCCTCCTGCTGGTGACCGTTGAGGACCGTGTTTTCCGGTGGGACGGCTGTGCAGGTGGCGCAGGGAAATGGTGCCCGAGTTCTACGCGCGTCCGCCAGAGGGCGTCCGCGTCCTTTGAATGAACCCCTTGAGAGGATGCCAAAGATGTTGAACTTTGAACGGAATGGGTTTACAGTCAGTTCTGTTGAACCTTAAACAACACGCCACCACGTCCCCCAAGGAGTGCGTCATGGGTCTCTTCAACCGCAAGACCGACACCACCACCGCGACCGCCACCGCGACCGCCACCGCGACCGCCACGGTGGACCCGGCCCTCGCCGCCCTGACCGGCGAGTACAGCATCGACCCCGCCCACAGCAGCATCGGCTTCACGGTGCGCCACGCCATGGTCACCAATGTCCGCGGCTCATTCGGCGACTTCTCCGGCAGCCTGCAGCTGAACGGCACCGACCCCCACCACTCCACCGCCGAGATCGACGTCAAGATCACCAGCATCGACACCGGGATCGCCGACCGTGACGGCCACCTGCGCAGCGGCGACTTCTTCGATGCCGATAAGTACCCGCTGATGACGTTCCGATCGACGCACGCGGAGCAGCTCGGCGGCGACTCGTACCGCATCACCGGTGACCTGACGATCAAGGACGTCACGCGCCCGCTCGCCATCGACCTGGAGTTCAACGGCTCCGCCACCGATGTGTACGGCAATGAGCGCGTCGGCTTCGAGGGCAGCGCCGAGATCCTCCGCTCCGACTGGGGCCTGACCTGGAACGCGGCGCTGGAGACCGGTGGCGTGATGGTCAGCGACAAGGTCAGGCTGAGCTTCGACATCTCCGCGATCAAGGCCGCGCCGCAGGCCTGATCCCGTAGGCCCGACCGGCCTGCCCCACGAGCGCGCCCGCCCCGCCGTCACCACGGCCGGGCGGGCGCTCGGTCATGTCCGCTACGCCTCAGACGCCGTTGGTGTACAGAAGCCGATTGGGCGAGCCTTGGCTGACGTTGACGAGAACGTCCTTGGTGGCCCCGTCCTCGAGCCAGATGGCTACTTCCTGCGGGAGCGCCGTCGGGTGCTGCGCCGCGTAGAGCGCTGCGACACCGGCGACATGAGGAGAGGCCATGGACGTGCCGCTCTTGGTCGAACTGCCGCCGAAGAACCTCGCCGAGACGATGCTGACACCGGGCGCGTAGAGCGACAGGCACTCGCCGAAGTTGGAGAAGTCGGCCTCTTCGTCATTGCGGTCGGTCGCACCGACGGTCACCACACGGTCCGCGGACGCGGGTGAGGCGTCACAGGCGTCCGCCGAATCGTTGCCGGCGGCGACGACCGGAAGGACGCCGCTGTCCGACAGGGCGGTGATGGCGTTGTTCACCGCGACCGACTTCTCGCCGCCGAGGGAGGCATTGAGGACGGCCGGATGCTTGGCGTTGGCCGCCACCCAGTCCAGTCCTGCGATCACAGCCGACCAGCTGCCCATGCCCAGGCAGTTGAGGACCCGGACGCCGACGAGGGAGGCCTGGCGTGCCACGCCGTACGTCTTGCCCGCTACCGTGCCCGCGACATGGGTCCCGTGGCCATGGCAGTCGCGCCCCTTCCACCCGTCCCCGACGGCGTCGTAGCCGAATACGGCGCGCCCGCCGAACTCGGTGTGGGTGTAGTCGATGCCGGTGTCGAGGATGTACGCGGTGGCACCCTGTCCGCCGGTTTTCACGGTGAAACTCTTGTCGAGCGGCAGGTTGTGCTGATCGATACGGTCCAGCCCCCAGGACGCGGCCGGAGCCAACGATGCCGGTGCCAACGAGGCCCGTGCCAACGAGTCCGCTGCCCGGGTGTCGCCGTCCCCGGATTCCAGCACCGAGACCGTGGCATCCTCCTCGACAGCCATGACCCCGGGGGTCGCCCGCACCCACTCGAGCTGCTGCGGGCTGAGCGCGGCGGCGAATCCCCGCATCGCCGACTTGTAGGTGAAGGTCGGCGTCACGCCGACCTGCCCCATCACCGACTCCGTGTCGACGGCCTTGCTGAGGGTCACGATGTAACGACCGGGCACGGCTTTCGCCGAGCGGTACAGCGGGGCGGGGGCGGCACGCTCGTCGGACGCCCGGGCGGACCGGGCGGAAGCGTACATGGGTCCGGCCATCACCATGGCAGCGGTGAGGGCGGCGGCCGCGAAGGCTCTGAGCCTCGTTCTGTTGCGCATGGGCATGAAGCAAACACAGAAAGACGATCATGTTCAATTACCCAGTGTAGCGATTCGCGACTTTCCGTAATGAATTCGACACGGGCCCGCCCTCAGGGCCAACCCGGACGCCGTCCGCATGCGGGAACAGGTACAGCCGGAAGCCGCGACCGGGCGGCACACCGTGCAGCGCGAGCAGATCCGGCACCTCCCGTGCTGCGCCGAACTCCCTTTCCGGGGCTGCACATCATGCCGGCGGAGCGGTAGGTGCACGCCGGACCGGGCGGCCCCGTGGTTCTGGTGGGCCGCCTTCGTCGCCGAGCGCTGACTAGGGAGACAGGGCGGTGCCGAGGGAGTCGGCGCCCATGGGCTTCGGTGCGCCCTTCTCGTAGAAGACATCGAGGTCGGTGATCGTGAATCCCGCGGTCGCCAGCATGTCGAGGGTCGGCCGGGTGAGATGGCACCCGCCGAAGATCCGCTTGTTCAGTGGCTCGAGCCGCCTTTGCCAGCGGCGCACGTTTTCGTCCTCTGCCGGGGCCAGCCCGTGCTCGAGGAAATGCAGCGTCCCTCCGGGCTTGAGGACGCGCCGCACCTCACGCAGCGCCGCCGCTGCATCCGGGATGGTACAGAGCGTCCAGGTGGAGAGAGCGGCGTCAAAAGTGTCGTTCTCGAAGGGCAGGGCCTGGCCGTCCAGACCGGCGCGCTGCACCGGGACGGTGGCCGCCCTGACGCGGTCGCCGGCAAGTTGCCAGCCGACATCGGAAGGCTCGACCGCGGTCACGCCGGTGACGGCCGCCGGGTAGAAGGGGACGTTGTGCCCCGAACCGAATCCGATCTCGATCACTTCGCCCGTCAGGCCCTCGCAGACCCGGCGCCGCAGCGGCTGGACCGTCTTCGTGCCGCAGGCGACATCGACGATCCGCGGCACGATTCGCTCGGCGTAGAACCCCATCGCGACCTCCGTGGCTCGCTTCCAGCATGGCACCGGCGCTTGGCCTGCGGCACCGCTGCCGCTGAGCCGCTAGAAGCCGCCGCCCCCGTCGAACCCGCCACCACCGTCGAAGCCGCCCCCGCCGCCCCAGTCGCCGCCGCCGAAGTCGGAGGAGTTGAAGTCGGCACCCGAGTAGTCGCCGCCGCTGAAGTCTCCGCCGCCGTAGTCGGCCGCGTAGGCCGGCGTGGAGAGCATGCTGCCGAGCAGCGTGCCCACCAGCAGGCCGGGCAGCAGGCCGCCGCCGAAGTAGCCGCCGGCCCAGGGGCCGTACGCCGGTCCCGCCTCCCAGTACGGACGGCGGCCGGAACCCGTCTCGACCGTGCGGGCCATCGGGTCCTCGCCGTCCTCGAGACGGGCGGCGTCGGCGGCACACACCGGGACCTCACGGGTTGCTGCGCCGGCCGGCGACCAGGAGACGTCGGCGACCGAAGGGCCGTGGCGCGGGTCGAAGAAGCACGGCGGCCGGCGCTCCGGCACGGCAACACCCTGGCGGCGTGCGTCCAGGACCGCCAGCGAGTAGCGGCCGTCCTCCAGAGACTGGGTGACTTCGCGTACGTCACGGGGATGCCCGGCGGCTCCCATCAGCGACTTCGACTTGTCGTACGAGTCGAGTGCGCGCTCGTAGTCGGCGCGCATGGCATCGGTCGCGCCCTTCTCCGAAGGGTGGAAGTCGAGCCGGTCCAGCTCCTCGCCGAAGGCCGTGATGTCCTCGTCGACGACCACGCGGAGCTTGTCGAGGGCGGCCCGCTCCTCCTCGGCCTTCTTCCGGCGGTTGCGGTGGATGATCGTGTAGGCGCCCGCGCCGCCGGCGGCCAGGACCACGCCGAGCGTGACCAGGGAGCCGATGTTCGAGCCCTGGTCAGGGCCTGCGCCCCAGGAGGAGGGGGCGCTGCCGCGAGTCTGGGGCAGGGCCTGGTCGACGAAGTTGTTCAGCTGCGTGGCGGCGTCGGCGCCCGGGGGCGTCTTGACCGCCGTGACCAGGTTCTGGACGGCCTGGTGGGACAGGACACTGCGGTCCGCGCCGGCGTTGAAGCCGTTGCCGAGGCGGATCGCGTACAGGCCGGTGATGCCGGTCTCGGTACGGATGTTCCGCAGGACCGAGTCCGGCGGGAACTCCGCGTTGTTCGGCAGGACCGCCACGAAGACCGGCTTGTCCGCGTCCTTGATTTTCTTGGCGAGGGCGTTCGCGTCGGCCTTGGACAGCTGGCCGGTGGCGCGCGGGTCCACGTACACCGGGCTTTTCTTCAGCGCCGCGGCCACGGTTTCGGGGCCGGTGGCCGCCTGCGCTGCCGGGGCCGCCACGAGGGCGGTCGCCGAGAACGCGAGCAACAGACCGGACACTGCGGTGAACAGCCTGGTCTTCATACTTCCGACGCTACCTGAACAGGTGCGAATCCGGACGAGCGCCGAGGCGCGGGGAACTGGGGGTCCGCCCCCGGGCCCCTGCGCGCTCAGTCGCCGGCGAGGCCGACTATGGGCCCGCCCTGCCCTGGGGCTCCGCCCCGGACCCCGCGCCTCGATCGCCGGCGAGGCTTGAATTTTTCGCCGGTCGGCCTGAAGATTCAGGCCGACCGGCGAAAATCAAGCCCGTCCGGCGATTGAGGGCACGCCCGAAGGCCGTACGCGGGGCTGGGGGACTAACTCAGCCTGTACGCCAGCGTCAGCTTCGCCACCGCCTCCGTCAGGTCGCCCGTCAGCAGGAGGTGGTCCGCCTCCGCGAACGGCTTCGCGACCGCCGCCGTCACCTGCTGACCGATCTTCTGCTGGGCGATCAGCCGGGCCTGCGAGACGAGCGCCCTGGCCTCCGGCGAGTCCGCCCGGCCCGCCGCCTGAAGGATTCTCGCCGCGACGGCGAGGGCCTTGAGGGTGACTTCACCACCCGTCGGCGGCTTCCTGAGCGTGGTCAGACCCCAGCCGTACGGGTACTGGGGGTCGTACGCCTTGTCCCCGACATTGATCGGCAGCTGCGCCTGGGACTTCGGCCAGGTGACCGGGAGCTGCCCGGTGAAGGGCTTCCTCCCGTAGAGGACGTCGGCGACGCCGTCGCCCTCCGTTCCCGGCAGCCAGGAGGCGACGAGGGCATCGACGTCACCGAGGCGGTCGCCGATGAGCTGGGGGCGGCCGGAGACGATCAGCACCGCACACTTCATCGCGGCACAGACCTTGTCGACGGCGGCCTTGTCGGCGGCGCTCAGCTCCAGGTCGTGGCCGTTGCCGACATCGCCGATGCCCTCGGCGTACGGGGTCTCGCCGACCACGACCACGCCGACGTCATGGCCGCCGGTGGGCGCGGAGGCGTCCTTGGAGTAGGTGACCGCGTCGGGGGCGGCCTCCCTCATGCCCTCCAGGATGGTCGTACCCGTGGTGATCTTTCCGGAGGAGCCCTGCCAGGTGATGGTCCAACCGCCGGCCTGGTTGCCGAGATCGTCGGCGTTGGACCCGGCGACGTACACCTTCTGGGTCGGCTTCAGCGGCAGCACCGCGCCGTCGTTCTTCAGCAGGACCTGGGACTTGGCGGCGGCCTCGCGCGCCACGGCGCGGTGCTGTGCCGAGCCGATCTCCGACAGGTTGGAGGTGTCCGCGTACGGCTTTTCGAAGAGGCCCAGTGTGAACTTCTGGGTCAGGATCCGGGACACGGCGTCATTGATCCGGGCCTCGGAGATACGGCCCGCGTTGACCTCGTCCTGCAGGGTCCTGTGGAAGTCCGGGTAGTTCGTCGGCACCATGATCATGTCGAGTCCGGCATTGATGGACGTACGGACGTCGCTCGGGTAGTCGCCCGGAATCTGGTCGATCGCCTGCCAGTCGCTGATGACAAAGCCCTTGAAGCCCATGCGGTTCTTCAGGACACCGTTGATCATTTCCGCACTGGCGTGCATCTTCACCGGGCCCCGGTCGTCGCCGAGGATGTCCAGTGAGGAGTACGAGGGCATGACCGTGCCGGTGCCGCGCTTCACCGCCTCCGCGAACGGCGCGAGGTGTACTGCTTCCAGCTCCTGCCGGGTGACCTTGGTGATGCCCTGGTCGATCGTGTACGAGCCGGTGGAGGACGAGCCGAATTCCGTACCGCCGTCGCCGACGAAGTGCTTGGCGGTGGCCAGCACCTTGTCATTGCGGTCGAGGTCCTTGCCGGACGGTGCGCCCTGCATCCCCCTGATCACCGTCTCCATGGCGGTGACCAGAGCGGGGTCCTCGCCGAAGGCCTCGTAGGAACGGCCCCAGCGCTCGTCGCGGGTGACGCAGAGGCAGGGCGCGAAGTCCCACGGAATGCCGGTGGCGCGTACTTCCTCTGCTGTCACCGCGCCGGTCTTCTCGGCGACGGACGGGTCACGGCCGGCCCCGATGCCGATGTTGTGCGGCATGATCGTCGACCCGATGACGTTGTTGTGGCCGTGCACCGCGTCCACGCCGTAGATCAGCGGTATCTGGAACCGCGTCGCCTGGGCGCGCAGTTGGTACGCGTCGACCATCTTCGCCCATGCCCCCGGTGCGTTGGGGGTGGGCACCGAGCCGCCGCCGGAGAGCAGCGAGCCGAGACCGTAACCGGCGATGTCGCCCTGCGACTTGAGGGCGTTGCGCTCGGCCTGGGTCATCTGGCCGGCCTTCTCCGCGAGGGACATCCGGGAGAGGAGGTCGGCGACGCGCTTCTTCACGGGGAGGCGCTTGTCGAGATACGGCAGGCCGTGGGCGTCCACGACGACCTGCGGGGTCTCGGCCGGTGGCTTGGCACCGGTGACGGTGAGCTTCAGCGGGATCGTCTCGGCGGACTCGGCCGTGCGGTCCTTCTTCGTGGTGACGGCGACAGTCCGGGACGTGCCGGAGGCAGAACCGGCCGGGAAGGTGACGGTGCCGGAGACCGGTGTGTAGTCCGTGCCGGCTTCGGCGGTGCCGCCCTCGGTCGTGTACGCCACGGTCACGGGCTCGTCGACCGGGCCCGATCCGGTGGTGGCGACGGAGATCTTCACCTGTGCGGTGCCGCCTTCGTCGACCGGGTACACGGGGGCGTCGGTGACGACGTTCGCCTTCAGCGCCGGGTCGGCCTTGCCGTACAGCTCCACGCCGTCCATGGCGAACGTGCCGGGCGCGCCGGTGGGCAGGGTGAGCGCGTATCCCCACATGGCGTTGAGGCCGAGAATGTGGTCGATGCCGCCGACCGGCTGGTAGTCGGCGCGGTAGACGAAGTCGGCGAAGGGGATCTCGACGAGATGCCAGCCCTCCCAGTCGTCGGTGAAGGACGTGGTCCACAGCTCGGAGGCCTCGCCGTTGGCGCCGCCGTCCTTCAGCTCGAAGTTGATGCGCTTGCCGGAGCCGGGCGGCAGCGGGGCGGTGTTCTGTCCGTACCACCAGAAGCGGATGCCCTTGTGCGCGGTCCAGTCGTGGGCGGGCTCGTCGAAGGCGAAGTCGTGGGTGAGTCCGCCCCAGCCGCTGATGTCGTAGCTTCCTTCGAGCACCTTGGCGCCTTCGGGGGCGTCGGCACGCTCCTTGAACTCCACCTTGGGCTGGTCGTCGGCGTCGCTGCCCCAGGTGAAGATCCCTTCGGCCGGGGGGCCCGCGAAGGGGATCTCCCCCTCGAAGGCGTCGACGGTGACCGGGGCCGGGTCGTCGGCGGCGGCGCTCGGAACGGCTGCGGCGAGGAGGCCGGTGAGTACGGCGGTCGCGGCGAGCACCGCGATTCCGGTTCCGGCGCTGCTTCTGAGGCGTGGTCGGGTGCGGTGGGGTGACATGACGGCTCCTTCAGTGCGGGGGGTCACGTATGTACGGCCTCCGGCCGAGTCCTCAATCGCCGGACGGGCTCCTTCGGAGCCCCGCCGGCGACATCGGCGCGGATCGGCGGATGACCAATTCCGTTGGGAGGACGACCGGTTCGTCGGGCGCCGGGGTGCCGCCGAGATGAGCCAGCAGCATCCGCGCCGCCGTCTCGCCCATCTCCCGCATGGGCTGGCGGACGGTGGTCAGCGGGGGCTCGGTGTGCTGGGCCATGGGGATGTCGTCGAAGCCGACGACAGCGATGTCGTCCGGCACGCTCCGGCCCGCGGCACGCAGCGCCCGCAGCGCACCCGCGGCGCTGAGGTCGTTGTGCGCGAAGACCGAGTCGAAGTGCCTGCCGGTGGCGAGTTGCCGCTCGACCGCGAGCCGCCCCGACAGCTCGGTGAAGTCCCCCTCCGCGATCAGCTCGGTCGGCAGGACCTCGAGGAATCCCTTGAGCCGGTCCTGTACGCAGCCGAAGTGCCGGCGGCCGGTGACGATCAGGGGACGGCCGCGGCCCGCCGCCAGCAGATGACCGGCGGCCGACGCACCGCCTTCCCGGTTGGTGGTGGCGACGGACGGGAACTCGGGGTGGTGGCCGCGGTCGTCGATGAGGACGACCGGGAGTCCCTTGCGGTGCATCTCGGTGATGGTGTCGAGGGTGTTCTCGGGTTCGACGACGAGGAGGCCGTCGAAGGCGCGGGCGGAGACTCGACTGGTGAAGTGCCCGACGGACTCGGCGCCCCGATTGCAGGTGAAGAGCAGCAGTCCGTACCCGGCGGCCTCGACGGTGTCCACGACTCCCTGGAGGACTTCGCCCATCCAGGGCCAGGTGAGCGGGGGCGTCAGCATGCCGACCGTACGGCTGCTGCCGCGGGCCAGGCCGACAGCGCCCGAGCTGGGCACATAGCCGAGGCTTGCGATCACTTCACGAACGCGGGCGGCCGTGCCGGCGTCGACTTCGCCCCTGGTGTTCAGGACGCGGGACACGGTCGTCTTGCTGACACCCGCCTCACGTGCGACGTCGGCGATCGTGACGGGCATTCCGGGGCCTCCGCCTCGAGGTCTGGAACCGGTGCCGGAACCGGTACCGGTGATGCGCGGCGAGTCAACTCGTACCGGGTCCTGTCGTCAAGACTTCACACCGAGATCGGCCGGATCCCAAGTTCCGTGCAGGTGTGGGGCGTTGTGTGTTCAGGGCCTGAATGCGCAAACTCTTGACGGCTGTACGCGGCGGCAGTTCACTCACGCCTCGTCCCCCACACCACTGCCGGAGAGGGCCCAGCCCATGGCACGACGTACCAGAACGATCAGGATCCTGCTCGCATCGGCCCTGGCCGCCGCCGGTCTCACCGGTCTGACGACCGGATCCGCGCAGGCCGCCGGCGAGCAGGTGAACATCTGGCTGACCACGACGGACGACGCCGGCGGCCGTCATGTCACCCGCGGCCTCGAGCAGCAGTCACCCGTCAACTTCCAGGCGGGCAGCGGCGGCAGCGGCACCGGCATCACCGTCGACGAGAACACCCGCTACCAGAGCTTCACCGGCGGTGGCGCCTCGTTCACGGACACCGCGGCCTGGCTGATGAAGAGCAGCGGAGCGCTGTCCCAGGCGACCCGTGACGCGACGATGAAGAAGCTCTTCTCGCCGACCGAGGGGATCGGGCTCTCCTTCGTCCGTAATCCGATGGGCGGCTCGGACCTGGCCCGCTTCGGCTACACGTACGACGACCTACCGGCCGGCCAGACCGACCCGTCGCTGTCGAAGTTCTCGATCGCGCACGATCTGGCCGACGTACTGCCGCTGACGAAACAGGCCAAGCAGCTCAATCCGGCGCTCACCACGATGGCCTCGCCGTGGACGGCGCCCGCCTGGATGAAGGACAGCGGGCAGCTGAACGGCGGATGGCTGAAGGCCGAGCACTACGGCGCCTACGCCGGCTACTTCGTGAAGTATCTCCAGGCCTACCGCGACCAGGGCATCCCGGTCGACTACGTCACCGCGCAGAACGAGCCGACCTGCTGCGACAGTTACCCTTCGATGAGCTGGAACGGCTCGGGTCTCGCGTACTTCACCAAGAGCGAGCTGCTGCCGAAGCTCCAGGCGGCGGGCCTGCCGACCAAGGTCCTGGCGCACGACTGGAACTGGGACACCTACGACGCGTACGCCGCCCCGACAGTGAAGGACGCGGCGGTCCGCAGCCACCCGAACTTCGGCGGGATCGCCTGGCACGGCTACGGCGGGAACGTCTCCAGGCAGACCGAGGTGCACAACCAGTATCCGCAGCTGGACGCCTTCCAGACCGAGCACTCCGGCGGCACCTGGATCGCCGACCAGCAGCGCGAGGACATGACCAACATCATCGACTACACCCGTAACTGGGCCCGGTCGGTGACGAAGTGGTCCCTTGCCGTCGACCAGAACCGGGGCCCGCACAACGGCGGCTGCGGAGTCTGCGACGGACTGATCACCGTGCACAACGGCGACGGCCGGCACGGCCAGGTCGACTACATGATCGAGTACTACACGATGGGCCACCTCACGAAGTTCGTGCGGCCGGGCGCCCAACGGATCGCCTCGACGGCGAGCTCGGCGGTGCCGAACGTGGCCTGGCGCAACCCCGACGGCTCGAAGGCACTGATCGCGTACAACGACGGGGCGGCGGCGCAGACGATCACCATCGACTGGGGTGGCCGGCACGCCACGTACTCACTGCCCGGCAGGACATCCGCGACCTTCACCTGGTCCGGCACACAGGCCGGCGGCCCGGACGCGGCGGGCAGCCTGACCGGCCTGGCGGGCAAATGCCTCGATGTGGCGGGCGGCTCCAGCGCGGACGGCACGGCAGTCCAGCTCTGGGAGTGCAACGGCTCCGCGGCGCAGCACTGGACGGTCCGCGCGGACGGCACCGTCCAGGCGCTCGGCAAGTGTCTGGACGTGACCGCAGGCTCGACCGCGAACGGCGCGAAGGTCCAGCTGTACGGGTGCAACGGCTCCGGCGCACAGCAGTGGCGCTACGAACCGTCGAGCGGTGATCTGGTGAACGTCCCGGCGGACAAGTGCCTCGACATCTCTGACAACTCCTCGGCGAACGGCGCCCGCGCGCAGATCTGGGCGTGCACCGGAGCCGCCAACCAGAAGTGGCGGCTCCGGTCCTGACCGGCGGGTGCTACTCGGCCGGTTCGACGCCGGCGCGCAGCAGACCGTAGGTGTACGCGTCCTCCAGGGCCTGCCAGGAAGCGGCGATGACGTTCTCGGCGACGCCGACCGTCGCCCACTCGCCGCTTCCGTCGCCCGTCGTGATCAGTACGCGGGTGGTGGACTCGGTGCCGTGGCGGCCTTCGAGGATGCGGACCTTGTAGTCGACCAGCTCCATCTTGGCGAGCTGCGGGTAGATCTTCTCCAGGCCGACGCGCAGCGCCCGGTCGAGTGCGTTGACCGGGCCGTTGCCCTCCGCGGTGGCGACGATGCGCTCGCCCTTGGCCCACAGCTTCACGGTGGCTTCGTTGGCGTGAGTGCCGTCGGGGCGGTCCTCGACGATGGCCCGCCAGGACTCCGTACGGAAGTATCGGCGGGCCCGGCCCTCCGCCTCCGTACGCAGCAGCAGCTCGAAGGAGGCGTCCGCCGCCTCGTATGTGTAGCCCCTGAGCTCGCGCTCCTTGACCCGCTCGACGACCCGGCCGACGAGCTCACGGTCACCTCCGAGGTCGATGCCGAGCTCCTTGCCCTTGAGCTCGATGGAGGCACGGCCCGCCATGTCGGAGACGAGCATCCGCATGGTGTTGCCGACCTGCTCGGGGTCGATGTGCTGGTACAGATCGGGGTCGACCTTGATGGCGGAGGCATGCAGTCCGGCCTTGTGGGCGAAGGCCGAGACGCCGACGTACGGCTGGTGCGTGGAGGGAGTGAGGTTGACTACCTCGGCGATCGCGTGCGAGATCCGGGTCATGTCGGCCAGCGCGCCCTCGGGCAGCACCTTCTTGGCGTACTTGAGCTCCAGGGCGGCGACGACCGGGAAGAGGTTGGCGTTGCCGACACGCTCGCCATAGCCGTTGGCGGTGCACTGGACGTGGGTGGCGCCGGCGTCGACGGCGGCCAGGGTGTTGGCGACGGCGCAGCCGGTGTCGTCCTGGGCGTGGATGCCCAACCGGGCGCCGGTGTCGGCGAGGACGGTGGCGACGACGGCCTGGATCTGGGCGGGCAGCATGCCGCCGTTGGTGTCGCAGAGCACGACGACGTCGGCGCCGGCCTCGGCCGCCGAACGGACGACGGACTTGGCGTACTCCGGATTGGCGCGGTAGCCGTCGAAGAAGTGCTCACAGTCCACGAACACCCGGCGGCCCTGCTCGCACAGGTAGGAGACGGTGTCGCGGACCATCTCCAGGTTCTCCTCGAGGGTGGTCCGCAGCGCCAGCTCCACATGCCGGTCGTGCGATTTGGCGACCAGTGTGATCACCGGCGCGCCGGACTCGAGAAGCGCTCTGACCTGCGGGTCCTCGGACGCCTTGGCGCCCGGCCTGCGGGTGGCGCCGAAGGCGACGAGCTGTGCGTGCCGGAAGGTGATCTCCTGCTGGGCACGGGAGAAGAACTCCGTGTCCCGCGGATTGGCGCCGGGCCAGCCGCCCTCGATGAACCCCACGCCGAAGTCGTCCAGGTGCCGTGCGATGGTCAGCTTGTCCGCAACGGTGAGGTTGATGCCTTCGCGCTGCGCGCCGTCACGCAGCGTCGTGTCGAAGACATGGAAGCTGTCGTCGGTCTCCGTGTCCGTGGCCTGTGTGGTCATGGCTGTGTTGACTCCTGTCGGATGAGTGGCTCCCGGAATTACTGGCTCCACTTGCCCCCATCTTCGCGCGCTGCCCGCTTCCGGCCGAGGTGGGGCCGGAAAACGAAAAAACCCCTCGCGGGTGCGAGAGGTCTGCGCGCGGGTCTGGGGCACGGTGGTCGCGTCGTAGTGGTTGGTACGAGGCGATCACTGAGGACCGGCGCGCCTGCTGCCCATAATCATGGCGAACGAAAGCACGGTCGCAGTCTGCCATACGCCGTGCGGCGGGCGGTCGGGGGTCTCAGCATGCGGGCGCCCGTGCCTGCCCGCCCTGGGGCGCGGCCCCGGGGCTCCGCCCCCTGGCCCCCCACGCCCGCCAGGGCGTGGGGGGGGACGTCCTCAATCGCCGGACGGGCTGGGTTTCTCCGGGCGGGGAGCCCAGCCTCGTCGGCGGGACGTCTCAGCCCCTCCGGCGTTTGAGGAGCGGGGCTTGGGGCGGAGCCCCAACAGGAGCCCCGCCGGCGATTGAGGCGCGGGGCCCGGGGCCGAAATTCAGCCCCGCCGGCGATTGAGGCGCGGGGTCCGGGGCGAGCCCCGGGGAAAGGGGCCCGCTCACTCCACCCGGGCCGGGGCCGGGGCGACCGCGTCCTCGTGCGGCGCGGGGGACGGCGCCGTCACCCGGTTCAGGTCGATGTCACGCGTCTCGCGCATCGACAGATAGACCACCAGCGACACCGCCGCGCAGCCCGCCACGTACCAGTAGAAGCCCGACTCACGGCCGGCGTCCTTGAACCAGAGGGCCACATACTCCGCCGTGCCGCCGAACAGCGCGTTCGCGATGGCGTACGGCAGCGCGACGCCCAGCGCGCGGATGCCCGTCGGGAACAGCTCGGCCTTCACACACGCGTTGATCGATGTGTAGCCGGTGATCACCACAAGGGCCAGCAGCGCAAGCCCCAGCGCCGGCCAGAACGAGCCCGCGTGCTTGAGCATCGTCATGATCGGCACGGTCAGGAAGGTCGAGCCGACCGCGAATGTGATCAGCAGCGGACGGCGGCCGATCCGGTCGGAGAGCTTGCCGGCGAGCGGCTGCAGACAGGCAAAGACGAGCAGCGCGCAGAAGGACACCAGCGTCGCGGTCTGTTTGGGCAGCCCGGCCGAGTTGGAGAGGTACTTGGTGAGGTAGGTCGTGTACGTGTAGTACGCGACGGTGCCGCCCATGGTCAGGGCGATGACCAGGAACGCCTCGCGCTTGTGCGCCCACAGGGCCTTGATGGTGCCCTTGTCCCCGGCGGGGGTGTCGTCGCCGGACTCCTCGTACACATCGGTCTCGAGCATGTTGCGGCGCAGATAGAAGACGATCGCCGCGCCCAGTGCGCCGATGATGAACGGGATGCGCCAGCCCCAGCTGTGCAGGGCGTCGTCGGACATGGTGCGCTGCAGGATGATCTGCAGACCGAGGCCGACGATCTGGCCCGCGGTCATCGAGACGTACTGGAAGCTGGAGGCGAAGCCGCGGTGCTCGGGGGCGGAGGCCTCGGTGAGGTAGGTCGCGCTGGCCGCGTACTCTCCGCCGACGGAGAGGCCCTGGAGGAGGCGGGCGATCAGCAGCACCACGGCGCCGCCGTAGCCCGCGACGCCGTAGGTGGGCGCGACCGCGATGAGGATCGCGGATGCGGACATCAGGCTGACGGTCAGGGTCAGCGCCGCCTTGCGGCCCTTGCGGTCACCGACCCGGCCGAGCAGCCAGCCGCCGACCGGTCGCATGAAGAAGCCGACGGCGAAGATGCCGGCGGTGTTCATGAGCTTGGCGGTGTCGTTCCCTTCGGGGAAGAACGCCCCCGCGAAATAGGTCGCGAAGCTCGCGTACACGAACCAGTCGAACCACTCGACCATGTTGCCGGCGGAACCGACCCAGATCTTCTTCCAGTGCTCTCGTCCCATGAGGTGAAACCGTGCCGGAGGGGCACTACCTCAACAAGACGGCGGGCGGCAACGATCGGGAGTACTTGCGTGCGTTGCGTTCCCGAGACGTCGGTCAGCGGGCGGGCCCGAGCAGCGTCTCGTCGAGGAATTCCCGTACGTGGGCGAGGACTTGGGGGCGTCCTGTGCCCGGTATTCCGACGGCGACATGGACGCTGAAACCGTCGAGGAGGGCGCGCAGCCGGGCGGCGAACCGGTCGGGGTCGACGGCATGGAACTCGCCGCGCGAGATGCCTTCGGCGATCAGCGCGACGAGGTCCCTGTGCCAGGCGCCCTCGATGGCCGCCTGCCGGGCACGGGCGTCGGCCTCGGCGTTCTGCGAGCGGTTCCAGACCTCGAGCCAGAGCGTCCAGTGCGGGTCGCGGGGCCCGTCGGGGACGTAGAGATCGACGTATGCGTCGAGACGTTCGGCGGCGGTGGCCTGTTGGGAGAGCAGGGCACTGCGCTCGGTACCGAGGCGGCCCTCGCTCCACTCGAGGGTCTGCAGGAGCAGCTCGTCCTTGGTACGGAAGTAGTAGAGGAGATGCCCGCTGCTCATCCCCACCTCACGGCCGAGCCCGGCCATGGTGAGCCCGTCGAGGCCGCGCTCGGCGATGGTGGCCATGGCGGCGACGAGGACGGACTCTCGTGGCGGCGCGATGTTGCGGCGGCGCGGGGCGGGGGTCATTCGGCGGCCACCGGCGCGCTCGGAGCGCGGCCGCATCTCGCGCTGAGGAACACATTCACCCGTATGTTCTACCTGATCTCACCCGTCGTCCATGGCGATCCAGCCGTCCTCGTCCCGGCGCGAGCGCAGGGGCGGGGGACATCAGACCCTGGGCTGCTGCTGTGTGATGCAGTGGATGCCGCCGCCGGCGGCGAAGATCGTGCGGGCGTCGACCAGCGTGACCCTGCGGCCGGGGTAGAGGCGGCGGAAGATGCCCGCCGCGATCTCGTCGCGCGGGTCGTCGAAGGCGCACAACACCACTCCGCCGTTGCAGACGTAGTGGTTGATGTACGAGTAGTCGACCCATCCCCCGTCCTCCTCCCGTACGACGGTCGGCGCCGGGACCTCGACGACCTCGATACGGCGGCCCCGTGCGTCCTTCTGGGACTTCAGCATCTCCACGTTCTCCTTGCAGAGCTCGTGGTCGGGGTGGGCCGGGTCCGGCTGGCCGTGGGCGACTATCACCCCCGGGCCGGCGAATGCGGCGACGATGTCGACATGCCCGAGCGTGCCGTAGCCGTGCGGCGGATAGTCCGCGGTCAGGCCGCGCTTCAGCCAGATCGCCTTGGTCGTGCCGAGCTTGGCATGGATCTCGGCCTCGACCTCCTCCTTCGTCCAGCCCGGGTTGCGCTCGGGGCCGAGCTGCACGGTCTCGGTGAGCAGTACCGTGCCCTCGCCGTCGACATGGATGCCGCCGCCCTCGTTGACCAGCGGTGAGCTGTGCGAGGGCACGCCGACGAGGTCCGCGACCAGCCGGGCGATCTTCGCGTCGTGCTCCCAGCTGGCCCACTCCTGCGCGCCCCAGCCGTTGAACACCCAGTCCACGGCTGCCAGTCGAGCCCCGTCGGTGACGAAGGTCGGGCCGATGTCGCGCATCCACGCGTCGTCCAGCTCGCGCTCGACGAGGTCGATGTCCGGGCCGAGCAGGGCGCGGGCGCCCTCCCCCTGCCCCGGGCCCACGACCACGGTGACCGGCTCGAAGCGGCGTACCGCCCGGGCGACGGACGCCCACGCTCGGCGGGACTCGGCGAGACCGTCCCCGGTGAAGGTGGCATTGGGGCCCGGCCAGGCCATCCAGGTGCGCTCGTGCGGGGCCCACTCGGGCGGCATACGGAAAGTCATGTCGTCGGACTCCTAGAGGAAGTAGAGGCGGTTGAGGGAGATCGATTCGACGGGCCCGGACCGCACCGGGTCGCCGTCGAGCGTGACCAGGCCACTGCCGCCGTCCACCCCGACCTCGCCGATCCGGGAGTTGAGCCGCAGATCGGCCGGGCCGATACCGCGTGTGCCGCGCACCGCGACCCGGCGGCGGCGCGTCGGCATCAGGTCGGAGCCCAGTTCGGTCGCGGCCTTCGCCACAAAGGCGACCGAGACGTCAGCCGCGGTCGCTCCGTACGCCCCGAACTGCGGTCCGAGGACGAGCGGTTCGCACGTGTCGGTCGCCGCATTGGGATCGCCCGTCACCCCGTACGCCGGGAAGCCCGACTTCAGCACCAGCTGCGGCTTCGCCCCGAAGTACTGCGGCTTCCACAGCACGATGTCCGCGAGCTTGCCCACCTCGATCGAGCCGATCTCGTGCGCGAGGCCGTGTGCGATCGCCGGGTTGACGGTCAGCTTCGCCATGTAGCGCAGCACACGCGCGTTGTCGTCGTACGCCCCGTCGCCCTCCATCGGGCCGAGTTCGGCCTTCATCTTCCCGGCCATGGCGAAGGTGCGGCGTACGGTCTCACCGGCGCGCCCCATCCCCTGTGCGTCCGACGAGGTGATCCCGATCGCGCCGAGGTCGTGCAGCACGTCCTCCGCGCCCATCGTCCCGGCCCTGATCCGGTCCCGTGCCATGGCGGCGTCGCCGGGCAGATCGGTCTTGAGGTCGTGTACGGAGACGATCATCCCGTAGTGCTCGGCGACCGCGTCCCGGCCGAATGGCAGGGTCGGGTTGGTCGACGAGCCGATGACGTTCGGTACGCCCGCCATCTTGAGCACGTTCGGTACGTGCCCGCCGCCGCAGCCCTCGATGTGGAAGGCGTGGATCGTACGGCCGTCCAGGACGCGCAGCGTGTCCTCGACCGACAGGCATTCGTTCAGACCGTCGCTGTGCAGCGCGACCTGGACGTCGTACTCCTCGGCGACGCGCAGCGCGGTGTCCAGGGCCCGCGTGTGCGCGCCCATGTCCTCGTGGACCTTGAAACCGGAGGCGCCGCCCTCGGCGAGCGCCTCCACCAGAGGGGCGTCGCGGGACGACGAACCGCGCGCCAGGAAGCCGATGTTGACCGGCCAGGCGTCGAAGGCGTTGAAGGCGTGGCGCAGTGCCCAGGGCGAGTTGACGCCGACGCCCCACACCGGGCCGAACTCCTGGCCGATGACGGTGGTGACACCTGATGCGAGCGAGGCCTCCATGATGCGCGGCGAGAGCAGATGGACGTGGGTGTCGACGGCTCCGGCGGTGGCGATCATGCCCTCGCCCGGCACGATGCTCGTACCCGTACCGACGACGACGTCGACACCGTCGAGGGTGTCCGGATTCCCGGCCCGCCCGATGGCGTGGATCCGGCCTTCGCGGATGCCGATCGACGCCTTGCGGATGCCCTGCACGGCGTCGATGACAAGCGCGTTGCTGATGACGACGTCGCAGGTCTCGCGTACGGCGGCGGCTTTCAGGTGCAGCCCGTCGCGCGCGGTCTTGCCGAAGCCGGCCAGGAACTCGTCGCCCGGCTTCTGCGTGTCCGACTCGACGCGGACCACGAGCCCGGAGTCGCCGAGCACGACCCGGTCCCCGGCGCGGGGGCCGTGCACGGCCGCGTACTCGTGCGGATCGATTCCGGTCGTGCCGGTACCGGTACTGGTGCCGCTGCCGGTCATGAGCGGACCTCCAACTCGTGGTGGGCGTACGGCGCGAGGCGCGGGGCGCCGCCCGATTCGCTGCGCGGGGTATGGCGCGGGGCGGCGCTCAACGGTCCGCTCCCAGGTAGCCGCAGGCCGCCGCACGCCGCAGGGCCTCCTCCTTCGCGCCGGGCGCGTCCAGCGGGCCGTCGACCAGGCCCGCGAAACCGATCGCGATCCGGCCGCCGCCGATGGGCAGCAGGCCGACCTCGGCCTCGCCGCCCGGGCCGAAGCGGACGGAGGACCCGGCGGGGACGCAGAGCCGCATGCCGTACGCCGCAGCGCGATCGAAGTCGAGTCGGGGATTCGCCTCGAAGAAATGGAAGTGCGAGGTGACGCTGACCGGCACGGCCGCCGTGTTGCGCACGGTGAGGCTGAGTGCGGGCTCCGGCTCGGTATGCGGCGGCGCGGGCAGTACGGCGCCGGGCGCGCCGTCGCCGAGCCCGCCGCCGATGGGCGCGGAGACCACGGCCAGCCGTGAACCGTCGTCGAAGACGGCCTCCACATGCACCTCGGTGACCACATCCGCCACACCTGGCAGGACATCGTCGGGACCCAGCACGGCGCGGGCCGCCTCGATCGCCTCCGCGAGCCGCCGGCCGTCGCGCGCCGCCTCGCAGACGGTGTCCGCGATGAGCGCGGTCGCCTCGGGGACATTGAGCCTCAGGCCACGGGCCCGGCGCGCCCGCGCCAGTTCGGCGGCGCCGAAGAGCAGCAGCCGGTCGCGCTCGGTCGGGGTCAGTCGCACGTCACCACACCTCCTTGTTTGAGTGTCACTCTAACCGTGAGTTTCTTTTCACGGAAGCATTGACGGAGGACCAATGCCTGCGTCAGATTGAGCGCCACTCAAACAGCCGAGTCTCAGGGGCAGCCTTATGCCGATAGAACAGCGCGGCGTCGACACCATCCCGGACGTGGAACGCACCAGCACCCCACGCGATCTCATCTCCATCCTGCTGGGCTCGAACCTCTGCCTGGGCGTGATCGTCTTCGGCTGGCTGCCGCCGTCCTTCGGGCTCGGTCTGTGGCCCTCAGTGACCTCGATCGTCATCGGCACGCTGGCCGGCATCCTGGTCACGGCCCCGCTCGCGCTGATTTCCCTGCGCACGGCGACCAACCTCTCCACGTCCAGTGGCGCCCAGTTCGGCGTACGCGGCCGACTCGTCGGCTCGGTCGTCGGCCTGCTGCTCTCGCTCGGGTACACCGCCCTCACGCTGTGGATCGGTGGCGACGTGATGGTCGGCGCCCTGTCCCGGCTGGTCGGGCTGCCCCACGGCGGGGCCACCCGCGCCCTGATGTACACGCTGCTCGCGGGCTGTACGGTCGTCGGCGCGATCTACGGCTACCGGCTGCTGCTCCGGCTCAGCAAGGTGCTGTCCATCGGCATGGTGATCCTGTTGCTGATCGGGGTCTTCGCCTACGCGGGCGACTTCACGACGGCCGCGCCCCCCGACACCCCGTACCTGCTCGGCTCCTTCTGGCCCACCTGGCTGCTCGCGGCCGTCGCCGCCGGGCTGAGCGGACCGGTCGCCTTCATCACCCTGCTCGGTGACTACACGCGCTACATCTCGCCGCGGCGCCACAGCACCCGCAAGGTGTACTGGGCGAGCTGTCTGGGTCTCCTCCTGGGCCTGCTGGTGCCGCAGCTGTTCGGCACGTATACGGCGCTCGCCGCCCGGGCGGGGCTGGAGTACGCGGGACCGCTCGTCGACACCGCGCCCTTCTGGTACCTGCCACTACTGCTCCTCGCGGCCTCGGCGGGTTCCATCGGCAACTCCGGCCTGATGCTGTACTCGATGGGCCTCGACCTGGACGCGATCCTGCCGAAGGCCACCCGCACCAAGGCCACCGTGATGGCTGCCGTCGTCGCGACCACGTTTGTGTTCATCGGCTCTTTCGCATGGGACGCGCAGTCGGCCATGACGTCCTTCGTTCTGCTGCTGACAGCCATCGGCACCCCCTGGGCGGTGATCACGCTGATCGGATACGTGCGCTGCGGCGGCCAGTACGACCCGGACGCGCTGCAGGTCTTCAACCGCCGGGCCCGGGGTGGCATCTACTGGTACCGGGCGGGCTGGAACGTCAGGGCCACGGCATCCTGGGCCCTGGGCGCGGCGGTCGGCCTGACGGCGGTGTCCACGACGGTCTACGAAGGCCCGCTGCTCGCCCTCACGGGCGGAGTGGACTGCAGCTTCATCCTCTCCGGCATCGTGGGTGGCCTGACGTACACGCTGCTGACTTCGCGGGCTCCGGTCCCGGCCGCGGCCGGCGCGGCCCAGCGGTCCTCGGTCGACGTCACCACCTGACGGACGGCGCGGAAACGACGGGGCCCGCCACCGGTGTGATCCGGGGCGGGCCCTTCGTTCGTACAGCTGCGGCCGGCGTCAGCCCAGCTGGTGGGTCCAGCCGTGGACGTCATCCGCCTTGCCCGTCTGGATGTCCAGCAGCGCCTCGCGCAGGCGCAGCGTGACCTCGCCCGGCTGGCCGCCGGACTGCTTCCATTCGCCGCTCGCGGACTTGACCATGCCGACCGGGGTGATGACCGCGGCCGTACCGCAGGCGAAGACTTCGGTGAGCGTGCCGTTCTCGGTGTCGCGCTTCCACTGGTCGATGGAGACGCGTCCCTCCTCGGACTTGTAGCCGAGGTCATTGGCGAGCTGGAGGAGCGAGTCACGGGTGATGCCTGCGAGCAGCGAGCCGGTGAGCTCGGGCGTGACGATCCTGTCTCCGTAGACGAAGAACAGGTTCATGCCGCCCAGTTCCTCGACCCACTTGTGCTCGACGGCGTCGAGGTAGGCGACCTGGTCGCAGCCCTTCCCGGCGGCCTCGGCCTGGGCGAGCAGGGACGCGGCGTAGTTGCCGCCCGTCTTGGCATCGCCCATGCCTCCGGGAACGGCGCGCACGCGGTCCTCGGAAAGCCAGATGGAGACCGGCTTGACGCCGCCGGGGAAATAGGCGCCCGCGGGCGAGGCGATGACGATGAAGAGGTACTCGTTGGCGGGCCGCACGCCCAGGCCGACCTCGGTAGCGATCATGAAGGGGCGCAGATACAGCGAGGACTCGCCGCCGTGCGTCGGGACCCACGCCTTGTCGTGCTGGACCAGCGCGTCGCACGCCGCGATGAAGGTCTGGACCGGCAGCTCCGGCATCGCCAGCCGGGCCGCGGACCGCTGGAAGCGCTCGGCGTTCGCCTCGGGGCGGAAGGTGACGACCGAGCCGTCGGGACGGCGGTAGGCCTTCAGGCCCTCGAAGATCTCCTGCGCGTAGTGCAGCGTCATATTGGCCGGGTCGATCGACAGCGGCGCGTACGGGACGAGCTGAGCGTCGTGCCACCCCCGCCCCTCCGTCCACTTGATCGTCACCATGTGATCGGTGAAGTGGCGGCCGAATCCGGGGTTGGCCAGGATCGCCTCGCGCTCCGCGTCGGACAGCGAGTACGAGGAAGGCTTGAGCTCGATCGTGGGCGTCGTCATGAGTGCAGATTCCTTCACCGGTTGTTTGTGACGGACCGCGCTCACGCCGCTGCGACTGCTAGGACGTCCGAGCTCTCCCGCATGCCGCGGCCCACGGTCGATTATCGCCCGAGCGGAGCTGTGCAAGAAACAGGGTGAACGCGGTCCAGGGTTGATGGTGACACCCGGAGGCCGCACAGGAGAAGCCGCCGAGTGCTGACGCGACCCGGCGGCTTCGGTGGAACCGTCAGGTCAGCCGGCTACTCGTACCGCGAGCGCGTCGCCGATCTCGTCCGTCGTACGGACCGTGGCACCGTCACGCTCCGCGAGATCTACGGAGACGGCCTCCTCGATGCGTGCCGCCTCGGCCTCGAAGCCGAGGTGACGCAGCAGGAGGGCGACGGAGAGGATCGTGGCCGTCGGGTCGGCCTTGCCCGTGCCCGCGATATCGGGCGCGGAGCCGTGCACGGGCTCGAACATCGACGGGAAGGTGCCCGTCGGGTTGATGTTGCCGGACGCGGCCAGGCCGATACCGCCGGTCACGGCAGCGGCGAGGTCGGTGAGAATGTCACCGAAAAGGTTGTCGGTGACGATGACGTCGAAGCGCTCCGGCTGGGTGACGAAGAAGATCGTCGCGGCGTCGACGTGCAGGTAGTCGGTGGTGACCTCGGGGTACTCCTGGCCGACCTTGTCGAAGATGTTCTTCCACAGGTGACCGGCGTAGACGAGCACGTTGTTCTTGTGAACCAGCGTCAGCTTCTTGCGCGGGCGGGAGTCGGCACGCTCGTACGCGTCACGGACGACGCGCTCGACGCCGTACGCCGTGTTGAGGCTGACCTCGGTGGCGACCTCGGCGGGCGTACCGGTGCGCAGGGAGCCGCCGTTGCCGGTGTACGGCCCCTCGGTGCCCTCGCGGACGACCACGAAGTCGATGTCAGGGCGGCCGGCCAGCGGGGTCGCGGTGTTCGGGAACAGCTTCGACGGACGCAGGTTGACGTAGTGGTCGAAGGCGAACCGCAGCTTGAGCAGCAGCCCGCGCTCCAGCACGCCGGACGGCACGGACGGATCGCCGATCGCGCCGAGCAGGATCGCGTCGTGGTTCTTGAGGGAGTCGAGCTCCGCGTCCGGGAGGGTCTCTCCGGTGCGGTGCCAGCGCTGGGCGCCGAGGTCGTACTCCTTGGTCTCCAGCTTCACGTCCTGCGGGAGGACGGCGGAGAGGACCTTCAGGCCCTGCGCCACGACTTCCTGGCCGATGCCGTCACCGGGGATCACTGCGAGATTGATGCTGCGAGACATATCGGCACCCTACTCCGCGTCCCATCCAATGACACGTGATGTCCACCATATGGACGTCCACAGATAGGCCGGCACGGCGTGCAGGGGTCGTGTGTGCGCCGCACCGGCTTCCCCCTCCTCACGGTCGAGGCGGAGTCCGGCACGACCCCGAAGCAGAAGGTCTCCGCGCCCGCCGTGAGCGGCAGGCGCGTCGACCGCTTCGAGGTCGGGCGCGGTCAGCGAAACGGGCGGTGAGGACGGCGGGTCAGTGACCCGTGGAGCCGCCGTTGTCCCTGCGGTCGAGGGCACGCTGCAGGGCGGCGGCGGCGTTCTTGCGGTCGGACTCGCTCGTACGGGACGAGTGGCGGACGCGGCGGGCGGTCTCAGCGGGCATGATGATCGACTCCTTCAGATCAGAAAGCCACACGGCAAAGCCGGTGATGTATCTGTGAGGCGCCGGAAGGGGCGGTGAGCGGTGCCACAGGGGTTGCCTGCGGGGGCACTGGCTCAGGGCCGCCATTCGCTGGATCGAGCGAGACGTTCGGCTTCTACAAAGCTAGGACAGGTACGCGCTTCTGTCTCCACAATTACTCGGACTTCCTACTATCTGAGACGGCGATCACCGGACGCGCACCGCGCGCTCACCGGGAGAGGGCCCTGAGCTCCCGGATCAGAGCCCGGACGGCGACCGTGCGGCCCAGTTCAGGGGTGGTGACATAGCCCACGGAGCGCGTCAGGCGCTCCGGTCCGAGATCGGTGATCTCAACGCCGGCCGGGGCTCCGGTCAGGGAGAGCTCCGGCATGACCGCCATCCCGAAACCACTGCTCACCATCGAAAGCACTGCTCCGTCATCCTCCGCCTGGACGGTCGCCCTCGGGAGCCACTGCTGGTCCGCCCACCATTCGCGGGTGTACGCGGTGCAGTTCTCGGCCCAGTCGACCAGCGGAAGCGAGCGCGGCGACGGATGCCCGACCGGGTGGACCAGGGAGTACCCCTCCTCCACCAGCACTCCCCCGACCAGCTCCGGCGGTACGGGCGAGGTCGTCCCGATCGTCGCGATCCCCAGATCGGCGTGCCCGTCGGCGACCTCTCCCGCCGTGCCGCGCCCGAGCTCCCGCACCACTCGCACCTCCGGCTCGATCCCGGGATGACGTGCGACAAGCCGTTCGAGCGCGGGCGGCAGCAGATGCAGTGCCGCGCTGCGGAAAGCCGCGATACGCAGCGGTCCGGCCACCGTGTCCTGTTCCGCGCCGCGAGCCTCGGCGCCCATCGCCTCGAGCAGCCGCAGAATGCGGCGGGCATGCGCCACCGTCCGTGTCCCGGCGGCGGTGGGCGTCGCGCCCTGCCGCCCGCGGTCGAAGAGCACCGCCCCGCGACCATTTGGAGGGTGCGATCGCGTCGTGGCGCGACCACGGACGGATCGCCTGGGTCGGGGCGGTCGGCCAGTACAACGCCGCCGAGCCGCCGGCCGCGCCGCGCAATCTTTTCGACGTGGTCGGCAAGTCGCTGCGCCTGGAGGGCGTGCTGGTGCGCAACCACACCGATGTGCAGAGCGAGTTCGAGGAGTTCCTCGTCCCGCATCTGCGGAGCGGGCATCTCTCGCCGGACGTCACGGTGATCGACGGCTTCGGGCGGATCGTGGACGCCTTCATCGGCATGCTGCGGGGCGAGAACCTCGGAAAGATGCTCGTCAGGGCATAGCCGCCGCGTCCCCTTCATCCGTATCGGGGCGCAGCTCGAATGTGCGGTTCAGCAGGTGTTCACGGATCTCTTCCCGCACGGCTGTGGACCCTTGAGGCCTTTGCCTGGACCCTTGCGCTCGATGTGCCACAGGGGCACTCGAGTGACCGGGGCGGGCGAATGACACCGATCAGTCGTAGGGGTTTCGTGACGTTGGGCGCGGGGGCGGCCGCCGCGGCCGCCCTTCCGTCGACAGCAGGGGCGGCCACCGGGACGATCCGCGCCACGGAGGCGACCGGGACCATCACGGATGTGAAGCACGTGGTCGTTCTGATGCAGGAGAACCGTAGCTTCGACCACTACTTCGGCAGGCTCAGGGGCGTACGCGGCTTCGCCGACCGCAGCGGCATCACCCTCGCCGGCGGGAACAGCGTCTTCAACCAGCCGAACGGCTTCGGCCGCCAGTACCCGTGGAAGCTGAGCGCCACGCCCGACGCCGGCGGCGTGGACGGCGAGACCCTCGCCCAGTGCAACGGCGACCTGCCGCACAGCTGGACCTCTCAGCACTCCGCCTGGAACAAGGGCAGGCTGGACAACTGGGTCTGGGGCGTCGGCAATGTACGGACGCTGGGCTATCTGGACCGCGGCGACATACCGTTCCACTACGGGCTGGCCGACAACTACACGATCTGCGACGCGTACTTCTGCTCCACGCTGAGCGCCACCGGCCCCAACCGCACGTACCTCTGGAGCGGCAAGGTCGACGCCTCCAGCTCGGACGGCGGCGACGAGTCGGGGCTCACCTGGGAGACGTACGCGGAGGCGCTGCAGCGCGCCGGAGTGACCTGGAAGGTCTATCAGAACGCCAAGGACAACTACGGCGACAACGGGCTCGCGTACTTCAAGCAGTTCGAGACTGCCAAGCCCGGCAGCGCCCTGTACGACCGCGGTATGGCCTCGGTGCCCGCCGTCACCGGATCGACCCCGGACGACATCGCCGCCGCGATCAGGGCCGACGCGCTGGCCGGGACCCTGCCGCAGGTCTCCTGGGTGGTGGCGAACGAGGCCTTCTCCGAGCACCCGTACGCCCCGCCCGGCGACGGCGCGCACTTCGTCGACCTCGTGTACCGGGCGCTCGCCGCCGGCCCCGAGGTCTTCGACTCGACCGTTCTCTTCCTCAACTACGACGAGAACGACGGCTTCTTCGACCACGTCCCGCCTCCGGCGCCGCCCGCCGGAACAGCGGGCGAGTTCCTGAACGGCGTCCCGTACGGACTGGGATTCCGCGTGCCCATGCTGGTGATGTCACCCTGGACCCGCGGCGGCTGGGTCAGCTCCGAGGTCTTCGACCACACTTCGGTACTGCGCTTCCTGGAGACGTGGACCTCCGCCATCGGCAAGCCGGCCGCCTGCCCCAACATCAGCGCCTGGCGCCGCAAGGTGACCGGCGACCTCACCGGCGTATTCGACTTCGCCCATCCGGTGTACGGAGTGCCGCCCCTGCCCGGCACGGCGAAAGTCATCGGCCAGAGCACCTGCGGACCACTGCCCAACCCGGTCCCGACGAACAACGCCCTGCCCACGCAGGAGGCCGGTACGCGTCCGGCCCGCGCCCTGCCCTATCAGCCGAACGGCAATCTCGACCGGCTGGAGTTCGGGAGCGGCGGCAAGATCCTGGCCTGGTTCTCCATGGCCAACCAGGGCACCGCGGCGAAGAGTGCCGCGCACCTCTCCATCCACCCCAACGCATACCGCTCGACCGAGCCGTGGCAGTACACCGTCGACGCGGGCGGGACGGCGTCCGACTACTTCAACATCGGCACGGGGTACGGGGCCGGGAAGTACGACATCAGCATGGCCGGGCCGAACCGCTTCCTGCGGCGATTCACCGGCGACGCCACCAAGGCGGGCAAGTCCGTCGAGGCGGCGGCGCGCTACGCCGTGGAGAGCGGTACCGGCAAGCAAGCGATCTGGTTCAAGCTGACCAACTCGGCCTCGTCGGCGGTGAAGTTCACCATCACCTCGAACAACTACCGGTTCGACGGCCCCTGGACCTACACCGTGCCGGCGGGCGGCTCCACCGAGGACTACTTCAACGCGGTGGCGTACCAGAACGGCTGGTACGACTTCACCATCACGGCGGACGTGGACCCGGCCTGGTCGCGGCGGTACACCGGGCACATCGAGACCGGCTCGCCCAGCGTCAGCGGCTGACCGGCAGGTCCTTGAGGCCCACGACGCGGAGCAGCCGCTCGTGGGCCTCGGTGTCCCGTCCTGCCGGGTGCACGACCGGGATCCGGGTTACAGCACGTCGCCCTCGCGCCAGTCGAAGAGCAGCGCCGCGGACGGTTCCGGCAGCGGCCGGGCTGCGGCCGGGCGCAGATAGGTGGAGTCCTCCTCGTCCGGGAGGTGCACCACGCCGTCGGGGCCGAGCGCCTCGATCCGGCCGCGCCACAGCTGCCAGCCGCGCGCCCGGTACAGCGCGGCGCCGTCGTCGGAGGCGGAGAGCGCCCCGAACTCGTACGCCCCGTCGATCACCCGCTCCAGGGTGTCCATCACCAGGCCGCCGAGCCCGCGCCGCCGCCGGTCGGCGCGCACGCCCATCGCCTCGACGTATCCGATACGCAGCGAGCGGCGGGCGTGGATCACCCGGCGCTGGATCACGCTGCCGTGCGCGACGAGCTCGCCGCCCTCGTAGTACAGCGCGTGGACGCCACCCAGCGCGTGGTCCCAGTCCGCGTCGGCGAAGTCGCCGTCGAACGCGTCCGTCAGGAGGCCGCGGATGTCGAGGAGCTCGGCGGGGCTGAGTTCGAAGGTGTGGGCGGTGCGCGGCGACTCACTCATGCACCGCATCCTCCTCCGGTACGCGGCGCGGACGGGACGGGACCCGGCCTCCGACCCGTAGCGCAACCGACGGGTTGCATTAATCACCCGGGAAGTGCAACCATTGGGTAGCACGTCATAGTCGAACAGGAGGCTCATCCCATGAGCGAGGACCGGATCGAACGCGAGATCACCATTGCCGCACCTGTGGAGCGCGTGTGGGCGGTGCTCACCGAGCCCGAGCACGTCGGCTCCTGGTTCGGACAGGGCAGGCCGACCCCGGTCGACCTGCGCCCGGGCGGCACCATGCAGCTGGATCACGGCGAGTACGGGCAGTTCCCGACCACGATCGTGAAGGTCGACCCGCCGCACCACTTCTCGTACCGCTGGGCCAGTGCCCACCCGGGCGAGCAGGCCGTCGAAGGCAACTCCACCCTGGTGGAGTTCACCCTCACCCCGGACGGCGACGGCACCCGTCTGCGCGTGGTGGAGACCGGCTTCGCCGACCTCGTCATCCCCGAGGACAAGGCCGCCACCGCGGGGTACGAGAGCCACGCGAGCGGCTGGACCGGCCAGATGGACAACATCAAGCAGTACACGGAGCGACTGGCGGCATGACGGAGGACGCTGACCGGGACACCGTGGCGGAGGTCCTGTCCGCACTGGCGGACCCGACCCGGCGCCGGATACTCGACATCCTCGCCGCGCACGGGGAGGCGACCGCCACGGTCCTGGCGACAGAGCTGCCGGTCAGCCGGCAGGCGATCGTGAAGCACCTCGCGATCCTCGACCGGGCCGGCCTCGTCGCCGGCCGACGGGAGGGCCGGGAGGCGCGGTACACGGTCCTGCCGGCGCGGCTGGGCGCCACCGCCCGGTGGATGGACCGGGTCGCCGGCGAGTGGGACACCCGTCTCTCGGCCATCAAGCGCCTGGCCGAGGCCGACCAGGGCGCGGAGGCAGACCCGGAAGCGGATCCGGCAACGGGCGCGGACTCCGCGGCCGGGTGACGTTTTCCCGGCCGGGTGACGGCTTCCCGGACCGCAGCGTTACGACGACACCTTCCGGGTCAGGTCCTGCGCAAGCCGCTCGACCCACTCACCGAATTCGTGCCGGTGATGCACCAGTCCCCCGCACAAGACGCTGACCTGCGCATCAGTGAGCCGGTTCGGCCCGTCCATCGACAGTAGCGCGCTCAACTCCCGCATCACGGAGGCCACCCGCACGGCGTCGGTGTGCTCAATCCAGTCGATCCCGTGCCCGGGGCCGAGAGTAGTGGAACCTGGCATCTCACTCTCCTTCCGGCGCCCCCTCACAGCAGCCTAAACCCGACGAACGTGGACCGCCCCCGGCCGGCGTGGGGGCCGGAGCGGGGGCGGGGTCACGAGGGGGCGTCGGCCCGGTGGGGGCGTCGGCCGGGTGGGCGGAGATCAGCCCATGTGCGGGTAGGTGTAGTCCGTCGGCGGGACCAGCGTCTCCTTGATCGCGCGGGTCAGCGTCCAGCGCATCAGGTTCTGCGGGGCGCCGGCCTTGTCGTTCGTGCCGGACGCGCGGCCGCCGCCGAAGGGCTGCTGGCCGACGACGGCGCCGGTCGACTTGTCGTTGATGTAGAAGTTGCCCGCGGCGTACCGCAGCTTCTCCATCGTGTGCGCCGCCGCCGCACGGTCGTTGGCGATGACCGCGCCGGTCAGGGCGTAGTCCGACGCCGACTCCATCTGCTCGAGCATGGCGTCGTACTGGTCGTCCTCGTAGACGTGGACGGCCAGGAACGGGCCGAAGTACTCGGTCGTGAAGACCTCGTTGCCCGGGTCCGTGCACTCGACGACGGTCGGGCGGACGAAGTAGCCCACCGAGTCGTCGTACGTGCCACCGGCGACGATCGTGCAGGTCGGGTCGGCGGCAGCACGGTCGATCGCGGCCTTGTTCTTCGCGAAGGCACGCTCGTCGATCACGGCACCGATGAAGTTCGTCAGGTCCGTGACGTCACCCATCCTGATGCCGTCGACCTCGGCCGCGAACTCCTCCTTGAAGCCGGAGTTCCAGATCGAGGCGGGGATGTACGCACGCGAGGACGCCGAGCACTTCTGGCCCTGGAACTCGAAGGAGCCACGGGTCAGCGCGGTCTTCAGCACCGCGCGGTCGGCGCTCGGGTGGGCGACGACGAAGTCCTTGCCGCCCGTCTCGCCGACGATGCGCGGGTAGGAACGGTACTTCTCGATGTTGTTGCCGACCGTCTTCCACAGGTGCTGGAAGGTCTTGGTCGAGCCGGTGAAGTGGATACCGGCCAGCTCGGGGTGGTTCAGCGCCACCTCGGAGACGGCGATACCGTCGCCCGTCACCAGGTTGATGACGCCCTTCGGCAGACCGGCCTCCTCCAGAATCTGCATCAGCAGCACGGCGGCGTGGGTCTGGGTCGGGGACGGCTTCCAGACGACGACGTTGCCCATGAGGGCGGGGGCCGTCGGCAGGTTGCCCGCGATCGCAGTGAAGTTGAAGGGCGTGATCGCGTAGACGAAGCCCTCGAGCGGGCGGTGGTCCATACGGTTCCACACGCCCGGCGAGTTGGCCGGCGGCTGCTCGGCGAGCAGGTCACGGGCGTACTTGACGTTGAAGCGCCAGAAGTCGACGAGCTCGCAGGGGGTGTCGATCTCGGCCTGCTGAGCGGTCTTCGACTGGCCCAGCATGGTGGAGGCGGCGAGCGTCTCGCGCCACGGACCGGCCAGCAGTTCGGCCGCGCGCAGGATGATCGCGGCGCGGTCGTCGAAGGACATCGCACGCCACGCGGGCGCGGCGGCGAGCGCGGCGTCGACCGCGTCCTGCGCGTCCTGCTGCGTGGCAGCGGCGAACGTACCGATGACGGCCTTGTGGTTGTGCGGCTGCACGACGTCGACGCGCTCGCCGCCGCCCATCCGCCGGACGCCGCCGATCGTCATCGGCAGCTCCATCGGGTTCTCGGACAGCTCCTTGAGCTTTGCCTCGAGACGGGCGCGCTCGGGGCTCCCGGGCGCGTAGGAGTGAACCGGCTCGTTGACCGGCGCGGGGACCTGGGTCACAGCGTCCATGAGTGCCGAATCTCCTTAATCAGTAGGTCAGTTGGGGGGTTCAGCCGCGGCTGACCAGCGAACGCAGGAAGAACGCGAGGTTGGCGGGGCGCTCCGCGAGGCGGCGCATGAAGTATCCGTACCAGTCGGTGCCGTACGCGATGTAGACACGCATCCGGTGGCCCTCGGCGGCGAGCCGGTGCTGCTCGGCCTCCCGGATGCCGTACAGCATCTGGAACTCGTACTCGTCGAGCTTGCGGCCCGCCCGGCGGGCGAGCTCCTGGCCGATGGAGATGATGCGGGGGTCGTGCGACCCGACCATCGGGTAGCCCTCACCCTCCATCAGGATCTTCAGGCAGCGGATGTAGGCCTTGTCGACCTCGGTCTTGTCCTGGTAGGCGACGGTCGCGGGCTCCTTGTAGGCGCCCTTGACCAGACGTACGCGTGAGCCTGCCGCGGCCAGCGCGCGGCAGTCGTCCTCGGTGCGGAAGAGGTACGACTGGACGACGGCACCGGTCTGCGGGAAGCGCTCACGCAGTTCGGAGTGGATCGCGAGCGTCGAGTCGATGGTGGTGTGGTCCTCCATGTCGAGGGTGACCGTGGTGCCGATCCCGGCGGCGGCCTCGACGACCGTCGTGATGTTCTTCAGCGCGAGGTCGTGCCCTCCGGGCAGCGCCTGGCCGAAGGAGGAGAGTTTCACCGACATCTCGGCGCGGACCCCGAGCTCCAGCGGCTCGAGGGCCTCGATGAGCTCCAGGTAGGCGTCGCGGGCGCACAGCGCTTCCGCCGGGTCGGTGATGTCCTCGCCGAGGACGTCGAGCGTGACCTCGAGACCCCGGTCGGCCGTGTTCCGGACGACGGGGACCGTCTCCTGGACCGTCTCACCGGCGATGAAGCGGTTCACCACGGGCTTGGTGACCGGGGCTGCCGAGACGATACGGCGCATCTTGTCGCTGCGCGACGCGGCGAGGATGACGGGACCCAGCACGGGGACCTCCACGAGAGTACGGACAGGGCCGGGGCGGAGACGCAGCGGAACGTCAGACAACGCATCCGGAACGGCACGAAGAACCACCGTGAAACCTAAGGATCGCTCCGATCCACTGCCATCGACACCTGTCACGCATTCGTGGTCCGGATCTCAGACATATGTCTGAAGGGGTGCGAGAATGTCGGCGTGAAGGGCGATTACCAAGAGCTGGTCGACGAGATCTCGGCACTGCTGGCCGTCCCCGCGACGCTGGAGAACCGCGACTTCGGCCTGATCGCCTTCGGCGCGCACGACAGCGACGACGACATCGCGATGGACCCGGTCAGGACCCGTTCGATCCTGACCCGGAAGTCCACGCCGGCGGTCCGTGCCTGGTTCGAGGACTTCGGCATCGCACGTGCGACGGACCCGGTCCGGATCCCGGCGGCCCCGGAAGCGGGGGTCTTCCGCGACCGGATCTGCCTTCCGGTACGCCACGGGGGCATCGTGCTCGGATACGTATGGCTGCTCGACGCGGCCCCGGGACCCACGCAGGCTCAGCTCGCCGCGGCGATGGAGGTCACGGCCAGGATCGGCACGCTGCTCGCCGACGAGGAGCGGGCGGGCACGGATCTGTCCCGTGAGTTCCGCGCGGTCCTGACGGCGGAGGGCGGCTGGCAGTACGACATGGCGGTGGCGGCGCTCCGCGCGGCGCTGGGCGGCGCGAGCGCGGACGGCCTGCACGCGGTGGTGTGCGTGACGCCGTGGACCGCGGCCGATGCCCCGTCGTCGCGCTCGCTGCCGGGTGCGGCGGCGCTGTGCACGGTGCCGTGGGAGGCGGGAGCCGGCGACGACGGCCGGTCCGGGCAACTCGAAACCGGGCCACCGGATACGGCCCCGGACGGGGCCGGGGACCCCGGCAGCGGCGCGAGCACCGGCACCTCCGCGAGGCGCGCCGCGACCCGCGCGCCTCGCGGCAGAGGCGACGCCTCTTCGTCCGGCGCCCCGCACCCGCACGACGGCCGGTCCCCCCACGGCCACGCACTCGCCGCCCTTGTACGGCTCCGCTCCGCAGACACCCTCTCACCCGCCCTCACCGCGGCGGACCGGCTCCGCGCCGCCGCGGGCGGGGACGCGGCGACCGCCGGGGTCGCGACGCCCCGGCGTGGCCTCGCCGGGCTCAACACCGCCTGGCTGGAGGCGGCTTCCGCGGCCCGCGCGGCCCGGGCCGAGCCCCGGTTCGGGCCGGTCGCCGAGTGGTCGGCCGTCGGCCCGTACCGCATGCTGACCGCGCTCCCCGCGAACACGGCGCACGACCCCGCCGTACGCGAGCTGCTCGACCGCTCGCACAGCGAACTGGCCCGCACTGCCGAGGTGTTCCTCGACTGCGCGGGCCAGGCGGGACGCACCGCGGCGGCGCTCGGCATCCACCGCCAGACGCTCTACTACCGCCTCTCGCGCGTCGAGCAGCTCACGGGCCTGGACCTGGACGACGGCGAGGACCGGCTGCTGCTGCACATGGCTCTGAAGGCGGCACGGCTCTAGATCTGTTCCAGGATCCGCGACTTCATCAGCAATCAAGACAGTTCGTTGGCAGTGGATTGGCAAATCCGCAGCTTCCTCAGCAATGACTACGAGCAGTAGCGGTCGGTTGTACGGCACTTCCGTCAGCCTGCGGGTCGCCGGTTCGACACGATGGTTCGGCGGTGGCGGCGAGCAGGGCGGTGTCGTCGTCGACCCGGTCGGGGGTGTTCAGCAGCTCCAGGGCCCGTTCGGTGATCTGCTGGGGGTCGGTGCGGGCGGCGGCGGGCAGCGCGCCGCAGGTCTGGCGCAGGGCCGCCAGGCAGTCGTCCAGGGACAGCGCCCGGTTTTCCACCAGGCCGTCGGTGTACAGCAGCAGGCTGGTGCCGGGCGGGAACGCCACCTCGCGGTCGACCGGGGTGCTGCCCAGTCCCAGCGGCAGCGCCGGGGGCAGCTCCAGGTAGGCGGTGTCGGCGGCTACCAGCAGGGGCGGCAGGTGCCCGCTGGCGGCGTAGCGCAGGCGGTGGCGGTGGGGGTCGTAGACCGCGTACAGGCAGGTGGCGAAGCGTTCGGTGGCGAGCGACTGCAGGTAGGCGTCCAGCCTGGCCAGCACCCGGGCCGGGCCCGCGCCCTCCATCGCGAGGCTGTGCAGGGCGGAGCGGAGTTGGCCCATCACGATGGCGGCTTCCACGTCGTGGCCCATGACGTCGCCGATGGCCAGCCCCACGGCACCGTCGGGCAGGGCGAGCACGTCGTACCAGTCGCCGCCGACCTCGGCGCCGCGGTTGCTGGCCCGGTAGTGGGTGGCCAGGCGCACCCCGGGCACCTGGGGCAGGCGGTGGGGCAGCAGGGCGCGCTGCAGGGTCAGGGCGAGGCGGCGCTCGTTGTGGTACCGGGTGGCGTTGTCGTAGGCCAGAGCCAGGCGGTGGGCGAGGTTCTCCAGATACTTGTGTTCGACCGCGGAGTAGTCGGTGTGCCGGACCAGTACCAGGGCCCCCAGCGTCTGGTCGTGGGCGTGCAGCGGCAGGGCCAGCACGGCGGCGGGCGCCGGGTGCGGTCCGGCTGGGGCTGGGGCTGGGGCTGGGGCGGTGCCGTTGATCGCGTGGGTGGCGGCGGTGGCCAGGGCCTCGCGGGCAAGAAGGGGGGTGCCGGCGATGTATGCCGGGGGCGACTGCGCCGGGGCGGGTGCCGCGGCGGTGAGGTGGATGCTGATCTGGTCGGCGAGGTCGGGCAGCAGGATCTGGCCGGCAGTCTGCAGTATCCGGTCCGGGTCGAGGGTGGCGGACAGCCGCAGGCCCGCGTCGGCCAGGGAGGCCAGCACGGCCAGCTGGTTGCGGGTCTCGGTCAGGACCTGTTCGCGCAGCCGGGACAGTTCCAACCCGGTGCGGACGCGCGCCAGCAGCTGGCGCGCGGAGAAGGGTTTGGCCAGGTAGTCGTCGGCGCCGGCGTGCCGGCCCTGCGCGGATTCCTCCTCGCCGGCGCGGGCGGTGAGCAAGACGATGGGCAGGCGGGCGGTGCGCGGGTCGGCGCGCAGCGCCCGGACCAGCTCGAAGCCGTCCATGCGGGGCATCATCACGTCGCTGAGCACCATCTCCACCGGCTGCGCCAGGGCCATCTCCAGGGCGGCCCGGCCGTCGGCGGCGAGCAGCACGTCGTAGTCGGGCTGCAGGAGCTGGGTGAGGTAGGCGCGCATGTCGGCGTTGTCGTCGACGACCAGGAGGCGGGCCCGGTGGGGGCGTTCGGTTTCGTGCGGGCCGGGGCCGTGGGGGGCATCGTGGGTCGCGGGGGCCTGCGGGGTGCGTGCCGCGGGAGTGGCCGCGGCGGGGACGGGGTCGGCCGCCAGCCAGCCGAGCGCCTCGTCCACATAGGCCGCGGCGCTGCCGGGCCGGCCGCCTCCGCCGTCCCTGGGGGTTTCCCCGGGGGATCCGGCGCCGGCTGCGGGCGGGTCCGGGCGGGGCCGGTGGGCGGCGGCGATGGGGAGGTCCACGGTGACGGTGGTGCCCTGGCCGAGCCGGCTGTCCACGCCGACAGTGCCGCCGTGCGCTTCCACCAGGTCCTTCACCAGCACCAGGCCGAGGCCGCTGCCCTCGTGGGAGCGGGAGCGGGCGCCGCGGACCCGGTGGAAGCGCTCGAACAGGCGCGGCAGTTCGTCCGCGGGGATGCCGGTGCCGGTGTCGGTCACGGTCAGCCGGGCCCGGCCGCCGGCCGCGGCCACCTGCACCCGGGCGCCGCCGGTGAAGGTGAACTTCAGGGCGTTGCTGAGCAGGTTGAGGATGATCTTCTCCCACATCTCCCGGTCCAGGGACACCGGCTGGGGCAGCGGCGGGCAGTCCACCTCCAGCGTCAGCCCGGCCGCCTCGAACGCGGAGCGGAACACCCCGGCCAGCTCGGCCGTGGCACCGGCGAGGTCGACCGGCTCGAGGGCCGGGCGCATCTGCCCGGCCTCGGCCCTGGCGACGTCCAGGAGGGTGTTGACCTGCTTCAGCAGGCGCAGGGCGCCGCGCTCGGCCAGCTCCAGCTGCTCGCGCCGCTCGGGCCGGTCCTCGTCGGCCAGGGCCTGCTGGAGCGGGCCCATGAGCAGGGTGAGCGGGGTGCGGAACTCGTGGCTGACGTTGGCGAAGAAGGTGGTCTTGGCCCGGTCCAGCTCGGCCAGCGCCTCCGCCCGCCGGCGCTGCTCGTCGTGGGCGAGCGCGGCCGTCAGCGCCCCGGCCACGGCGGCGGCGAGCACCTCCAAAAAGTCCCGGTAGGCCCCGGCCGGCGGGAAGCAGGGGTTGACGCCCACCACCAGGACGCCCTCCACCTGGCCCGCGCAGTGCAGCGGCAGGGCCAGCGCCTGCTCGACCGGGAGCCGGGGGGCCGCGGCGTGCTGCCCGGCCGTGTTGCCGCCGGTGAGCGCGGCGGCCGGCAGCGTGGCAGGGGCACCTTCGGCGACCACCTGCGCCAGCCGGGCCGCGACCTCCGACCCGTCGGCCGCACTCAGCGAGACGGCCTCGGGCGCCGGCCGGAGCCCGGCGGAGGCCGCCGGCCGCAGCATCCCCGGCTCCGAGGCCAGGTACAGGCCCAGGAACGGGATCTCCTCGGGATAGGAGCCCAGCACCTCCGCGACGACGCGGGCGACCTCGCCCGGGGTGGGCAGCCCGGCGGTGCGGGCGCCGGTCTCGCTCAGCAGGCGCAGCCGGCGCTCGCCCAGTACCCGGCCGGTGGTCTCGGTGATGATCTGCAGCACGCCGCCGGCGGTGCCGTCGTCCAGCAGCACGGGCTGGAAGGCGGAGTCGAAGTAGCACTGTTCCGGAAAGCCGTGGCGCTCCATGATGAGCGGCTCATCGGGGATCAGCAGGGGCTTGCGGGTGTCGGTCACATAGTGGAAGTGGGAGCTCACGGGGTGGACCCAGACCTCGGGGAACACATCCTTGTAGGGCCTGCCGAGCGCCCAGGGGTGTTTGGCGCCGACAATGGGTGTGGAGCCCAGGTTGTACAGCGTGGCGAATTCGGCGCCCCAGTACAGAGCCATCCCGTGCTCAGAGGTGAGCATGAGGCGCAGGGTGTCCACCAGGGGCCCCGGCCAGGACTCGGGGGGCCCGAGCGGCGTCGCCGCCCAGTCGATCCCGGCCAGAAGCTCGCCGAACGCGCCGGCCTCGGCGAACATCCGGGCCGCCGCGGTGCGCGGGTCATCGGGCCGGGTCATCGAGAAACTTCCTCCTGGCGCCTATGTGATCCGCCCGCTCCCTCCCAAGGCTGCCGACGGCCACTCTCTGCGGACCTTCCGGGCAGATCGGACGCCGGGTCCGACGGTTCTGGCTACGCCCCTGCCAGAATTGCAAGGTTAAAATAGTTAAAAGGGTGATTTGCCCAGCAGTTTACGCCTGCAGCCACACGCCGACGGCCGCGATCGTCGACTCACAGTCCCTGTGGGCGGCTGGCACCGTCCGCGCCGACGGTGCCGGCCGGGACGGCGGGGGGTTCGTCGTCCTGCCTCGCCGCCTCGCCTGCGAAGCCACCCCAACCTGGCGCGCCCCGCCCCGTGAGACCAAACAACATCCGCGGGACGAAACAGCGGAGAAACGACCTCTGACGACGGCGCGGTCTTCGGCCGCGTCGATCCAGACGCATGAGGGAACTCGTCGAGCACGGAAAGGTCACCCCGGTCATTGACCGGACCTACCCGTTGAGCGAGGTACCCGAGGCGATCCGGTACCTCGAAGTGGAGCACGCACACGCGAAGGTCGTCATCACCGCGTGAAGGTCGTCCTCACCGTGTGACGGACCGCTGCGGGCACCGGAAAATGATCAACCCTGTTACGCGTTTCTCAGCAGACGCCGGGAACCTGGCAGCAGCTCAGGGACTCCCGGGGTGCCGGCGCCGGCACCCCCGGGTCAGGGTCCGCGATGGCTCACGAATCCGCGGACCCGCACGGGCACCTCAGCCCTTCTTCTCCAGGATCGCCCGCAGCCCGTCCGTCAGGTCCTTCGCCGACGGCGCCGTCTCCGGGTCCGCCATCCACTGGATCATCACGCCTGCCACCAGCGCCTGGTAGAAGATGCCCGCCACCCTGGCCTTCTCCGGATCGGCCTTCGGGTCCATACCGAGGAAGGCCTCTGCCATCCCCAACCGGCCCTCCGACTGCGGCTCCTTGATGGCCTCGCGCAGCTTCTCGTCGTCGTCGAGCCGTGATACGACCTCCAGTTGGAGCTTCCAGACCTGGCGGCTGGCATCGGCCGCGGCGATGACCTGCTCCCAGGTCTTCTCGAATCGCTCGAAGGGATCCGCTGCCATGTCGGGCGCCTGCCTGTTGGCCGGGCCGACCGCGTCGCCCCACTCCTCGGTCACCGCCAGGAAGGCCTGGTTGAGCAGTGCCTCCTTGGAGCCGTAGTGGTAGCCGATGGAGGCCAGGTTGGTGCCGGAGGCCGCGACGATGTCGCGCGCGGTCGTCCGGGCGTAGCCCTTCTCCAGCAGGCAGCGCTTGGCGCCTTCGAGCAGATCCTCACGGTGTCCCATGCCGGCAGCGTACCGCGCGGACATACAACTGTCCTATACCTACGTTTTACACAGACGTACTAGACGGGCGTTTAATACGGCCGTACATTTCTCGGCATGCCGAACTCCACCGCACGTCGCGCCGGCCGCCGGGAATGGACTTCCTTCGTCGTCCTCCTGCTGCCGCTCCTCCTCGTCTCGATGGACGTCTCCGTCCTCTACTTCGCCATCCCTCAAGTCACCCGCGAGCTGGACCCGAGCAGCACCCAGCAGCTATGGATCTTCGACATCTATGCCTTCGCCCTCGCGGGGCTCCTCATCACGATGGGCTCGCTCGGCGACCGCATCGGACGCCGCAGGCTCCTGCTGGTCGGCGCCACCGCCTTCGGCGTCGCCTCCGTCGGTGCGGCCTACGCACAGAACGCCGAAATGCTCATCGCCGCACGGGCGTTGCTCGGCATCGGCGGCGCCACCCTGATGCCGTCGACGTTGGCGCTGGTCCGCAACATGTTCCAGGACGACAAGCAGCGCAGCCAGGCGATCGGCATCTGGTCGGGGGCCATGGCCGGCGGAATCGCGCTCGGTTCGGTGATGAGCGGCGTCATGCTGAACCACTTCTGGTGGGGCTCGGTCTTTCTGATCAACGTGCCCGCGATGCTGCTTCTGCTGGTTCTGGTGCCCGTACTGGTACCGGAGTTCAAGGCCCCCGCCCCCGGCCGCTTCGACCTGCTGAGCGTGCCGCTGTCGATGGGCGCCGTCCTGCCGGTCGTGTACGGACTCAAGGAGATCGCGGCCGAGGGCTTCAGCCCGGCCATGGCACTGTGCATCGCGGCCGGCCTGATCGTCGGCGCGCTGTTCGTACGCCGCCAGCGCACCCGCCCCGACGCGATGATCAGCCGTGACCTCTTCCAGGGCCGCGTCTTCGGCTCCGGGATCGCGCTCAACACCATCGCCGCCTTCGCGATCATGGGCTCGGCCTACTTCACCACCCAGTACCTGCAGTCCGTGCTCGGCATGGGCACCATGGAGGCCGCGCTGTGGAGCCTGGCCCCGTCCCTCGCGGTGGGCGCCGCCGCCCCGGTCGGCACCGCGCTCGCCCGGAGGACCGACCGGGCGTATGTCATCGCCGGCGGTTTCGTCGCCGCCGCGGCCGGCTACGCACTGCTCAGCCTGACCGGTACGGACTCCCTGTGGATCCTGCTGGCCGGCGCGGCCGTCATCGGCTGCGGCATCGTCACCGTGATGGCACTGGTCTCGGACATGGCTCTGGCCGGCGCCCCCGCCGAGAAGGCCGGTTCCGCCGCCGCACTGCTGGAGACCGGGCAAGAGTTCGGCGGAGCGCTCGGGATGGCGGTCCTGGGCAGCCTCGGCACCGCTGTCTACCGCCACGACATCGCCGGCTCCGCCCCCACGGGGCTGCCGGCCGACTCCCTCGACTCGGTCCGCGAGACGCTCGGCGGCGCGGCCGTGGTCGCCGGACGACTCCCCGGCCGGCCCGGGGAAGCATTGCTGGACGCCGCGCGCGAGGCCTTCGTCCACGGTATGCAGTTCGCCGCCGTGGGCGGTGCGGTGCTGCTGGTCGCAGCCGCTGTTCTCGCCGCCGCCCTGCTGCGCAGGACATCCACGGACGAGGAGCCGGCGCCCGCCGGGGAGCCGGCGCCGGAACCGGTCACGGCGAGCTGACCGTACACACACAAAGGGCCCGGCCCGCCGCGTGATCGCGGCGGGCCGGGCCCTCTGACGTATTCCGCCGGTCTCAGCTGTTGAGGTTCACCGTGCGGGCCGACGCCGCGCCGATCTCGTCCGCGATCTCCGACAGCACCGACTGCGGCACCGTGTCGTCAACGGTCAGCACGACGAGCGCCTCGCCGCCCTCCTCCGCGCGCGAGACCTGCATGCCCGCGATGTTCAGTCCGGCCTCGCCGAGGATCCGGCCGACCGTGCCGACGACACCGGGACGGTCGTCGTACCGCAGGACGACCATGTGGTCGGCGAGCGCCAGGTCGATGTCGTGGTCGCCGATCGCGACGATCTTCTGGAGGTGCTTGGGGCCGGCCAGTGTGCCGGAGACCGCGACCTCCTCGCCGCCCGAGAGCGTGCCGCGGACGGTGACGACATTGCGGTGGTCCGGGGACTCCGAGCTCGTCGTCAGCCGGACCTCGACACCGCGCTCCTGCGCGAACAGCGGGGCGTTGACATACGACACGGTCTCGTCGACGACATCCTCGAACACGCCCTTGAGCGCGGACAGCTCGAGCACCTTCACATCGTGCTGGGTGATCTCGCCGTACACCTCGACGTCGAGGCGGACCGCGACCTCGCCCGCCAGCGCGGTGAAGATCCGGCCGAGCTTCTCGGCGAGCGGCAGACCCGGGCGCACGTCCTCGGCGATGACTCCGCCCTGGACGTTGACCGCGTCGGGTACCAGCTCACCGGCGAGCGCGAGGCGTACGGAACGGGCGACCGAGATGCCCGCCTTCTCCTGCGCCTCGTCCGTCGACGCGCCGAGGTGCGGGGTGCAGACGACCTGGTCGAACTGGAAGAGCGGGGAGTCCGTGCAGGGCTCCTTCGCGTACACGTCGAGGCCCGCTCCGGCGACCCGGCCCTCCTTGAGCGCGGAGGCCAGCGCATCCTCGTCGACGATCCCGCCGCGCGCGGCGTTGACGATACGGACGTGCGGCTGGACCTTGTGCAGCGCCTCGTCGCCGATCAGCCCCAGCGTCTCCGGGGTCTTCGGCAGATGCACGGTGATGAAGTCCGAGACCTCGAGCAGCTCGTCGAGCGAGAGCAGCCTGACGCCCATCTGCGCGGCGCGCGCAGGCTGCACATAGGGGTCGTAGGCGACGATCTTCATGCCGAAGGCCGACATCCGCTGCGCGACCAGGACGCCGATCCGGCCGAGACCGACGACGCCGAGGATCTTCTCGCTCAGCTCCACGCCGGTGTACTTGGACCGCTTCCACTCGCCGTTCTTGAGAGCGGTGTTGGCCTGCGGGATATTACGCGCGGTGGCGACCAGCAGACCGCAGGCGAGCTCGGCGGCGGTGACGATGTTGGAGGTCGGCGCGTTGACGACCATCACGCCGGCCTTGGTGGCGGCGGAGACATCGACATTGTCGAGGCCGACGCCGGCGCGGGCGACGACCCGCAGCTTCTTCGCGAGGGCGATGGCTTCCGCGTCGACCTTGGTGGCGCTGCGGACCAGGATCGCGTCGACATCGGCGATGGCCGGGAGCAGCTCTGCACGGTCGGCGCCGTTGCAGTGCCGGATCTCGAAGTCCGGGCCCAGCGCGTCGACGGTGGCGGGCGACAGCTCTTCAGCGATGAGTACGACAGGTTTCGAGCTCACGTGAGTCCTCACTAGTCCATTGCGGACGGCCGTCCCGACGGCCGCAGGCGGTGGAGGGGGCTAGCCGCGTGGAAGACGCACGACACTGTGGGCCTGACGCGTATGTCTTGAGAAGTGTAGTGGTGCCACAAGGTGCGTCTTGCGCCTTGAAGGCAGGATCACCCGTCCGTGGCTGGACAGAGTGGAGAAGCGCAGGAGCGCGGCCGGACACAGTGGCAGAGGGCCGGGACTCGCTCGTCCCGGCCCCGCCGTCAGGCCTACGCCTCGTCGTTGTCGACCCAGCTCATGAGCTTGCGGAGCTCCTTGCCCGTGGTCTCCAGCAGGTGGTTCTCGTCCTGCTTCTTGTACTCGTTGTACTTCTTCAGACCGCCGTGGTACTCGTCCATCCAGTTCTTGGCGAAGGTGCCGTCCTGGATCTCCGCGAGAACCTTCTTCATCTCGGCCTTGGTCTGGTCCGTGATGATGCGGGGACCGGTGATGTAGTCGCCCCACTCGGCGGTCTCGGAGACCGACCAGCGCATCTTCTCCAGGCCGCCCTCGTACATCAGGTCCACGATCAGCTTCAGCTCGTGGAGGCACTCGAAATAGGCGATCTCCGGCTGGTAGCCGGCTTCGGTCAGGGTCTCGAAGCCCGCCTTGACCAGCGCGGACGCACCACCGCAGAGGACCGCCTGCTCACCGAACAGGTCGGTCTCGGTCTCCTCGGTGAAGGTCGTCTTGATGACGCCGGCGCGGGTGCCGCCGATGCCCTTGGCGTACGAGAGCGCCAGCTCGAAGCCCTTGCCGGTGGCGTCCTGCTCGACGGCGGCGATACACGGAACGCCGCGGCCCTCCTCGTACTGGCGGCGGACCAGGTGGCCCGGGCCCTTCGGGGCGACCATGGCGACGTCGACGCCGGCCGGCGGCTTGATGAAGCCGTAGCGGATGTTGAGTCCGTGGCCGAAGAACAGCGCGTCGCCGTCCTTCAGGTTGTCCTTGATGGACTCCTCGTAGACCTGGGCCTGGATCGGGTCCGGCACCAGGATCATGATGACATCGGCCTCGGCGGCGGCCTCGGCGGGAGTCACCACACGCAGGCCCTGCTCCTCGGCCTTCGCCTTGGACTTGGAGCCCTCGTGCAGACCGACCCGGACGTCGACACCCGAGTCACGGAGCGACAGCGCGTGGGCGTGACCCTGGCTGCCGTAACCGATGACCGCGACCTTGCGGTTCTGGATGATGGACAGGTCGGCGTCGTCGTCGTAGAACAGCTCGGCCACTGGGATATCTCCTTGGTGTGCACGTCTTGGAATGACGCTGTTTGCTTCCCACCGTACGGCGGGACGGGGTGCGGAAGCCTTCAAGTCTCGCTATGCGAGCACGGCCCTGGCCGGTTCCGGTCAGGCGCTGCGGTCGAGGGCGCGCAGGGACCGGTCCGTGATGGACCGGGCGCCGCGCCCTATGGCGATCGTCCCGGACTGGACGAGCTCCTTGATGCCGAACTGCTCGAGCATCTTGAGCATCGCCTCGAGCTTGTCACTCGAACCGGTGGCCTCGATCGTGACCGCCTCGGGCGAGACGTCCACGGTCTTGGCGCGGAACAGCTGGACGATCTCGACGATCTGGGAGCGGGTCTCGTTGTCGGCGCGGACCTTCACCAGGACGAGCTCGCGCTGGATCGCGGCGCCCGGCTCGAGCTCGACGATCTTCAGAACGTTGACCAGCTTGTTGAGCTGCTTGGTCACCTGTTCCAGCGGCAGGTCCTCGACATTGACCACGATGGTGATGCGGGAGATGTCGGGGTGCTCGGTGACACCGACGGCGAGCGAGTCGATGTTGAAGCCGCGGCGGGAGAACAGCGCGGCGATCCTGGCGAGGATGCCTGGGGTGTTCTCGACCAGGACGGAGAGCGTGTGCTTGGACATGTGTCGGTCTCTCTCGGTCTTCTCTCTCGGACTCTCGGCTCAGTCGTCTTCGTTGTCGCCGAAGTCGGGGCGGACGCCACGCGCGGCCATGACCTCGTCGTTGGAGGTGCCCGCGGCGACCATCGGCCAGACCTGGGCGTCCTCGTGGACGATGAAATCGATCACGACGGGGCGGTCGTTGACGGCGTTCGCCTCGGCGATGACCTTGTCAAGGTCGTCCGGGGACTCGCAGCGCAGTGCGTAGCAGCCCATCGCCTCGGACAGCTTGACGAAGTCGGGAACGCGGGTGCCGCCGCTGGACTTGCCCTCCACCGCGATGCCGTCCTCGGGACCCGAGTGCAGCACTGTGTTGGAGTAGCGCTGGTTGTAGAAGAGGGTCTGCCACTGGCGGACCATCCCGAGCGCGCCGTTGTTGATGATCGCGACCTTGATCGGGATGTTGTTCAGCGCGCAGGTGGTGAGCTCCTGATTGGTCATCTGGAAGCAGCCGTCGCCGTCGATCGCCCAGACCATCCGGTCCGGCTGACCGGCCTTGGCGCCCATCGCGGCCGGGACCGCGTACCCCATCGTCCCGGCGCCGCCGGAGTTCAGCCAGGTGGCCGGCCGCTCGTAGTTGATGAAGTGGGCGGCCCACATCTGGTGCTGGCCGACGCCCGCCGCGTAGATGGTGTCGGGGTCGGCGAGCTCGCCGATGCGCTGGATGACCTGCTGCGGGGAGAGACTGCCGTCGTTCGGCTGCTCATAGCCGAGCGGGTAGGTCTCGCGCCAGCGGTTGAGATCGCTCCACCAGGCGGTGTAGTCGCCGGTGTGGCCCTCGCTGTACTCGGCCTGGACGGCCTGGACCAGGTCGGCGATGACCTCGCGGGCGTCGCCGACGATCGGGACGTCCGCGGTGCGGTTCTTGCCGATCTCGGCCGGGTCGATATCGGCGTGGACGATCTTGGCGTACGGGGCGAAACTGTCCAGCTTGCCGGTGACGCGGTCGTCGAAGCGGGCTCCGAGGGCGACGATCAGGTCGGCCTTCTGCAGCGCGGTGACGGCGGTGACCGCACCGTGCATGCCCGGCATTCCCACGTGCAGCGGGTGGCTGTCGGGGAACGCGCCCAGCGCCATCAGGGTGGTGGTGACGGGGGCGCCGGTGAGCTCTGCGAGGACCTTCAGCTCGGCGGTGGCGCGGGACTTGAGGACGCCGCCGCCGACGTACAGCACGGGGCGCCTGGCCTGGGTGATCAGCTTGGCGGCCTCGCGGATCTGCTTGGCGTGCGGCTTGGTCACCGGCCGGTAGCCGGGCAGGTCCTGCTGCGGCGGCCAGCTGAAGGTGGTCCGCGCCTGGAGGGCGTCCTTGGCGATGTCGACCAGGACCGGGCCGGGGCGTCCCGTCGAGGCGATGTGGAAGGCCTCGGCGATGGTCCGCGGGATGTCCTCGGCCTTGGTGACCAGGAAGTTGTGCTTGGTGATCGGCATGGTGATGCCGACGATGTCCGCCTCCTGGAAGGCGTCGGTGCCGATCGCCTTGGAGGAGACCTGGCCGGTGATCGCGACCAGCGGGACCGAGTCCATATGCGCGTCGGCGATCGGGGTGACCAGGTTGGTGGCGCCGGGGCCCGACGTGGCCATACACACGCCGACCTTGCCGGTGGCCTGCGCGTATCCGGTCGCGGCGTGGCCGGCGCCCTGCTCGTGGCGGACCAGGATGTGACGGACCTTGCTGGAGTCCATCATCGGGTCGTACGCGGGGAGGATGGCGCCGCCGGGGATGCCGAATACCGTGTCGGCCCCCACTTCCTCGAGAGAACGGATGAGGGACTGCGCGCCCGTGACGTGCTCAACGGTGGCGGATGTCGGTCCGCCGCTTCGGGCCCGCGGCTGCGGATGGTGGGCCCCGGTGGCCTGCTCGGTCATCGGCATTCTCTTCTCGAAGCTGAGGGTTTTTGCGAGGGTTTGAGATGTTCCGGTGCAACAAAAAACCCCTCGTGCCGTGAGGCAAGCGAGGGGAGCGCGTCGGGAGGGGTCTGCAGGGCCTTCATGGCTCTGCTCAGCCGACGCGCTTTTCAAGTACGAGAATTCGGGTGCGCATGGCAATGACCCTCCCCCCGGCGCGCTGTCACTGTCAAGTGGGTGGGACGCGCGTCTCATTATTTGAGCCATTACGGGCGGTGAACGCGCCGCCCGTGAGCACCGGCAGAGCGATCCCACCGGGCACCGGGAACTCGTCGCGCACCAGCGCACGGCGCAGCCGGTACTCGTCCAGCGGCCCGGAGAAAGCCATGCCCTGGCCGTGCGTACAGCCCATCGCGCGCAGGGCCAGCACCTGCTCCGGCACATCGACACCGTCGGCCACGGACTGCATACCGAGGTCACAGGCGATCCGCAGCAGCCCGGCGGTGATCTTGTGCAGCCGGGCGGACTCGACGACGCCCTCCACCAGACCTCTGTCCAGTTTCAGTACGTCCACGGGGAGGCGGCGCAGTGCGTTGATGGCCGCGTACCCACTGCCGAAGCCGTCCAGCGCGATCCGTACGCCGAGTCTGCGCAGCGAGACGAGCCGCAGCTCAAGATCGTCGAAGGAGATCCGCGGATCGCTGTCGGCGAGCTCGATGACCAGCGCGCCCGAGGGCAGCCCATGCCGGATGAGGAGAGCCTCGATGGAGCCGAGCGGCAGGGACTTGTCCAGCAGGCGGCGGGCCGACATACGGACCGATACGGGAACCCGATGGCCGAGGTTGCCGCGCTCCGCGGCCTGCTCCACGGCCTCCTCGAGCAGCCAGCGGCCGAGCTCGGCCGTGCGGTCCGTGTCCTCGGCGACCCGCAGGAACTCGGCGGGGGTGAAAAGGATGCCCTGGGCGGAGCGCCAGCGGGCCTGCGCCGCGACGGCGTCGATCCGGCCGGTGGTCAGGCTCACCACGGGCTGGTGGAGCAGCGCGAATTCGCCTTCGTGCAAGGCGCTGCGGAGCCGGGCGTCCAGTTCCGTACGGCGCACCACCTCGGCCTGCATCTGTGGCGCGTACAGCTCGACGCGGTCCTTGCCGGCGGCCTTGGCGCGGTACATGGCGAGGTCGGCGTTGCGCATCAGGTCGGTGGGGGTGGTGGCGGGCTCCGCGAAGGCCACCCCGATGGAGGCGGCCACGCGTACGTCGTTGCCGTCGAGGCGGTACGGCTGGGAGAGGGTGAGCCGAAGCCGGTCGGCGATCTCACGGACCTGGAACTCGCGGGCGGACTGGTCGCGGGTGCCGTCGCCGACGATGAGAGCGGCGAACTCGTCGCCGCCGAGGCGGGCCGCGGTGTCCCCGGCCCGTACCGAATCCTGGAGGCGGCGGGCAGCCTGGATCAGCAGCTCGTCGCCGGCCTGGTGGCCGAGGCGGTCGTTGACTCCCTTGAAGCCGTCGAGGTCGATGAAGAGCACGGCCGTGCCCTGATCTCCGGCACGGCGGCCGGTGAGGGCCTGGCGGACCCGCTTGGTGAACAGGGCGCGGTTGGGCAGGTCCGTGAGCGGGTCGTGCTCGGCGTTGTGCTGCAACTGTGCCTGGAGGCGGACGCGTTCGGTGACGTCGCGGCTGTTGAAGATCAGGCCGCCCTGGTGGCGGTTGACCGTGGACTCCACGTTGAGCCAGTCGCCGGTGCCCGATTTGAAGCGGCACTCGATCCGGGTGGTGGGCTCCTCGGCCGGCTTGGCGGCCAGAAACCGGCGCACCTCGAGAACCACACGGCCGAGGTCTTCGGGGTGGATGAGCGATGCCAGCTCGGAACCGATGAGATCCTCGGCCTCGCGGCCGTAGACACCGGAGGCGGCGGGGCTGACATAGCGCAGAATCCCGGTCGGGGCGGCGATCATGATGACGTCGCTCGAGCCCTGCACCAGCGAACGGAAGTGGTTCTCCTTCTGCGCCAGTTCATGGGTCAGGGCGATGTTGTCGAGGAGCATGATGCCCTGCCGGACAACGAGCGCGAGCACGACGGTGCAGCCGGTGAGGACGACGACCCGGTCGACGCGGCGGCCCTCGATCACGTTGTAGAGGATGCCGAGGGTGCAGACGGCGGCGGCGAGATACGGCGTGAGGGCGGCGAGCGAGCCCGCGACGGGGCGGCTCGGGTGGCGCGGCCCACGCTGGGGCCGCGCGGTCTCGGCCGTGCGGCGCGCGCCCCAGGGGGCGTATGCGAGCAGCAGCGAACCGGCGAACCAGCCGGCGTCGAGGAGCTGGCCCGAGCGGTAGCTCTCCCGCAGCAGCGGTGAGGTGAACAGGGCATCGCACAGGACGGTCAGCGCGAGGGCGGCGATGGCGGTGTTGATGGCGGAGCGGTTGGTGGCCGAGCGCCGGAAGTGCAGCGCGAGAACCATGCTGACCAGCACGATGTCCAGCAGCGGATAGGCGAGTGCGAGCGCGGCCGGGGCCACGCTCTCGCCCTGGACGTGCGCGGTGTGGGCGAGCGCGAGGCTCCAGGAGAGAGTCAGCAGTGAGCCGCCGATCAGCCAGGCGTCCAGGGCGAGACAGACCCAGCCGGCCCTGGTGACCGGACGCTTGGCGAGGACGAGCAGGCCGACGATGGCGGGCGGCGCGAAGCAGAGGAAGAACAGGTCGGCGATGCAGGGGCTCGGCACCTCGCGGTCCAGCACGACCTCGTACCACCCCCAGATCGCGTTGCCACCGGCGGCCATGGCGGAGGAGAGCGCGAACAGCAGCCAGGCGGGCCGGAAACGGCTGTGCCTCGCACGGGCGTAGAGGAGGCAGGAGACGGCCGCGATCAGGGCGGCGGCGCTCAGGCCGAAGTCGCCCATGACCAGGGCCAGTTCGTGCGAGCCCCAGCCGAAGGCGGCACCGACGCCGTAGCCGGCGCAGATGGCTGCCAGGACAAGCTTGGAGGCCAGCCTGGTGCTGTCTCCGCCGCCCGCGACCGACTGCCGGGCCATGAGCGCGCTCAGGGCGCTCACCGGGCCGCTCCGCGAAGCGGCGTCGTCCCGCGGGGCGCCGCGTCCGGTGCGACCGTCATCGGACCGGGCCTGCGCTTCGAAATGCACGAGGGTTGTCTGCGGCGGCCCCGCCGCGTCGGATGGTTCGCCCGTTGGCCGTACATCGCCCGTCGCCCCCCTCGAAGTCTGATCGACAGTCAGGTCGCGTTGCTGCACCGCCCCTTGCCCGGTGTAGCCCCCCGGTCGGGACGATACACCAGTCTCGTCACTCAGGGACATAGTCCCTCTACTCTCCGTGACGACCAGAAGGGCTATCGGCACGCGGCGCATCCGAGTGACTTCATAGAGTGCACGCGGCGCGCGGGCGGGAGGTTCATTACCCGGTCGTGAGCACCACGTTCCGCACCTGCTCCCCGGCGGCGAACCGGGTGAGCTGAGCGGCGAGCAGCCGCTTGGCACGCGGCATGAACGCCGAGGTGGAGCCGCCCACATGGGGGCTGATGAGGACACCGGGGATGTGCCAGAGCGGGTGGCCCGCGGGCAGCGGCTCCGGGTCGGTGACGTCGAGGGCTGCGGTGATGCGCCCGCTGTCGACCTCGGCGAGCAGCGCCTTCGTGTCGACGACTTGGCCTCGGGCGACGTTCACCAGCAGCGATCCGTCCTTCATGCGGGCCAGGAACTCGGCATTCACCAGGCCGCGCGTCTGCTCGGTGAGCGGAGTGGAGAGGATCACGACGTCCGCCTCGGGGAGCAGGGCGGGCAGCTCGGTGAGTGCGCGCACTTCCCCGCGCTCCGTGGCGCGGGCAGAGCGCGCGACGCGCGCCACCCGCGCGCATTCGAAGGGTGCGAGCCGGTCCTCGATGGCGGCGCCGATCGATCCGTAGCCGACGATGAGCACCGACTTGTCGGCGAGCGCCGGATAGAAACCGGACCGCCATTCCTCCTTGTCCTGGCCCCGTACGAATCCGGGGACGCCGCGCAGGGAGGCGAGGATCAGGGTGAGGGTGAGCTCGGCGGTGGAGGCTTCGTGCACGCCCTTGGCATTGCACAGGCGTACGCCGGCGGGCAGCGAGCCGAGTCCGGGCTCCACATGGTCGATTCCGGCGGAGAGGGTCTGGACGACGCGTACTGACGTCATCGCGGCCAGCGGACGGACCGCGACCTCCGTGCCCTTCATGTAGGGGACGGCGTAGAAGACACAGTCGGCGGGATCGGCGGGAAAGTCCGGACCACCGTCCCAGAAGCGGTAGTTCAGGCCCGAGTCCGAGGGGGCGGGCAGTCCTTCGATCTCGTCGGCCGGAATCGGGAGCCACACGTCTGCAGTCATGGTCAGGAGGCTATGCGAAGTGCGGCGCTCCGCATTCGTTAGTTTGGTCAGCGGCAAGGGAGGGGTACGGGCAGTTGGAGCGCAGGACAATCGGTGCGACGGCCCTCGTAGCGGGCGCTATCGGGCTCGGCTGCATGCCGATGAGCTGGGCGTACAGCGGCTCTCAGCAGCGTGGGGACCGGTCGCTGCGCACGGTGCACGCCGCGCTCGACGCCGGCTCGAGCCTGCTGGACACGGCCGACATGTACGGGCCCTTCACCAATGAGCTGCTGCTCGGCAGGGTGCTGAAGGAGCGGCGCGCGGAGGTGTTCGTTTCGACGAAGGTCGGACTGCTCGTCGGCGACCAGCATGTGGTCGCCAATGGACGGCCCGGGTATGTGAAGCGGGCCTGCGACGCCTCGCTGCGCCGGCTGCAGACCGATGTGATCGACCTCTATCAGCTGCACCGGGCGGATCCGGAAGTACCGGTCGAGGAGACCTGGGGCGCGATGGCGGAGCTGGTGAGAGCCGGGAAGGTGCGGGCACTGGGGATGTGCGCGGTGGGGGCGCGCGCCTCGCGTCGCTCCGGAGCGCATCTGCACGAGGGAACAATCCGACAGCTGGAACGGGTGCAGCAGGTGTTCCCGGTGAGCGCCGTGCAGGCAGAGCTGTCCGTGTGGTCGCCGGAGGCGCTGGAGCGGCTGCTGCCGTGGTGCGAGGCGCGCGGAGTGGGGTTCCTGGCGGCGATGCCGCTGGGGAACGGGTTCCTCACGGGGACGCTGACGCCGGGGCAGGGCTTCGAGCCGGACGATGTGCGGGCGCGGCATCCGCGGTTCACGGCAGAGATGATGGCGGCGAACCAGCCGGTGGTGGCGGGGCTGCGGCGGATCGCGGAGCGGCACGGTCCGGGGACGACTCCGGCGCAGGTGGCGCTGGCGTGGGTGCTGGGGCGGGGGCGAAGTGTGGTGGCGGTGCCGGGGGCGAAGCACGCGGAGTGGGCGGTGGAGAACGCGCGCGCGGCGGAGCTGGAGCTGACGGCTTACGACCTGGCGGAGATAGCGGGGCTGCCGTCGGCGCTGGGTTCCTGGGAGTGAGGGCGCGCACCTCGCTTCTCCTCGGAAGATCGTGCCGCGATTCCTTCTCCGGATTTCTTCTCGGAAGATCGGGAACCTGAACGGTCGCCGCGGTGTAAGAACAGTAGTCAGGCAGTCGGCCGGACAGCTCGGGCAGCCGTCGATCAGGCAGCCGTCGATCAGACAGCTCGAGCAGCCGTGGAAAGGATCAGAACTGTGCAACGTCCTGCTGTGACGGCCGTACTGGCCGCTGCCGTGCTTCTCCTCTCGGCCGGGTGCTCGTCCGGTGAGGACACGACGCCGGCCGGCCGGAAGGGGACGACGCCCGCCACCGGGGCACCCTCCGGCTCCGCCTCGGGCGGCTCACCAAGTCCCCAAGGGCCTCCCGCGAAGGGCTCGGTGAAGGTGTTGTCCACGCTTACCGAGGGGCTGAAGTCGCCGTGGGGTGTGGCCGCGCTTCCGGACGGCGATCTGCTGGTCGCGTCGCGGGACGAGGGGACGATCACCCGGGTCGACGCGGAGAGCGGCAAGCAGACCGTGATCGGCTCGGTGCCGGGGGTCGCGCCGGGAGGCGAGGGCGGTCTGCTGGGCCTGGCCATCTCGCCGTCGTTCGCCTCGGACCGTCAGGTGTACGCGTACTTCACCACCGAGTCGGACAACCGCATCGCCCGCATGCTGTACGACGAGAGGAAGCCGGCCGGGCAGCAACTGGGCGCGCCGGACACGGTGTTGCGGGGCATCCCGAAGGGCGTCGTGCACAACGGCGGGCGGATCGCTTTCGGTCCGGACAAGATGCTCTACGCGGGCACGGGCGAGACGGGTGACACCGGACTCGCACAGGACAAGAAGTCGCTGGGCGGCAAGATCCTGCGGATGACACCGGACGGCCGGCCGGTGCACGGCAATCCGGAGGCCGACTCCATCGTCTACTCCTACGGTCACCGCAATGTGCAGGGGCTTGCCTGGGACGCCGACAAGCGTCTGTGGGCGGCGGAGTTCGGGCAGAACACCTGGGACGAGCTGAATCTGATCGAGCCCGGCAAGAACTACGGCTGGCCCGAGGCGGAGGGCAAAGCCGGCAAGCCCGGGTTCGTCGACCCGGTGGCTCAGTGGAAGACGGCCGACGCCTCGCCGAGCGGCATCGCCTACGCCGAGGGATCGATCTGGATGGCGGCCCTGAAGGGCGAGCGGCTCTGGCGGATCCCCCTGGCGGGCGCGGAACCCTCGGCCGAGCCCCAGTCGTTCCTCATAGGGAAGTACGGCCGCCTGCGCACGGTCCTGTCGGCGGGCGGCGACAAGGTCTGGCTCGTCACCAGCGAGACGGACACCCGGGGCACACCCGAGCCGGGGGACGACAAGATCCTCCGGCTGGAGGTGAAGTAAGGGGTGAACAGTTTGTGTTCAACGTCTTCGAGGAGTTCTTCGCGCCGGGCCGCAAGCACACCGAGGAGGAACACAACCGGCTCGCACTGACCAGGACCGACGTGGGCGACAACGATCCGAGCCGCGGCCCGATAGACCTGGCCTCGGGAAAGGTCACCGTCCGCCCGCCGGAGAAGACGCCGCCGGCCTGACCGCGCGGGGCCACACCCGGGGACCGGGTACCTTCCGGCCGCGCCATCGGGCCGCGCAGCCGCTGTGCTTGCGGAGGCGCGGCCCGGGCCGGGAGCTCAGACGTCGGTGGCCTGGAAGGCGCAGCTGACGTGTGCCTTGTTGTCGTACGAGATCACGTCGGCGCGATCGGCGGGCAGGGCCCGGAGGAAGGATCCGGCGTACTGCCGCCCGAGAAGGAAGGCGCCCCAGTTGACGACCCAGGGGGAGAGCTCCCCGGTGTCTGTGGCGGGGAACAACTCGGGTTGCGGAGTGACGAGTTCCTGGACGATGTACCGGTCGCCCGCCCGGGACAGGGCGTCGGCCCACTCCCCCTCGGACACGCTTCGGCCGAGAACGGTGCCGGCGCCGCCGAGGCCGTGCGAGGGCTTCAGCACGAGGTCACGACGGTTTCGTAGACAGTACGAGGCAAGATCCGTCTCCTCGCCGCGTATCAGGGCGGTACCGGGCCGCAACGCGTGTGTCCAGGGCAGGAATCGCTCCACCAGGTCCCTCTCGGCAGCGTCGTACGTCTGCTGACACCGGTCCTCCCAGAGCATGGACAGCGCCCGCTTGTTGCCGTGCATGGAAGTGCGCAGGGGTGACAGCACTGGCGTACCGCACCGAGCGAAAGCATCCAGCAGTTCCTCGGCCCGCGTGATGGACGCGGTGTCGGCGGTCAGCTCGCCGAGCGTGAAGAAGCGGTAGACGATCTCGACGGGGCGGCCGTCGCCGTCGATCGTGATCCGGCCACCGGTCTCCCGGACCTGGCCGGTGTGGCAGGGGATGGCCTCGATGCCGTACCGCTCCAGCAGCCCGGCCAGGACGCGGATCTCCGGTTCCGTCTTGAGATACCCGCTCGGCCAGTCCATGAGTGCGACGCGGGGGGCGGCACCACGGTGTCCGGCGTTCTGGGCCGCCTCGAGGATGACTCCGGCGACCGCGGCAAGGGTGTCGGGGAACGTCAGGCCTTCCGCCGCCGCGAAGTCGGCCAGATTCTCGTCCTCCAGCAGGAGCCGGTTGAGTTCGGGAATCTGCGTGCCGCCAAGAGCGCTGCTGAGGTTGAACTCCAGCAGCCGGAAGTTCGTGCCGTCGTGGTAGAGATCCGCGCGACCGATCCGGGCCGGCTCCTGAAGCGGGGTACGCAGAGCGATCCGTGCCTGCTCGGGCCGCAGCCCCACAGCGGCGGCGAAAGCATGGACGTCGTCGCCGAAGAGCCGGGCGGGCAGAGAGAACAGCAGATCCATCATGCCGTTCAGATCCCTTTCGAGGCGCGCCACCTCGGCGGCCTCCAAAAAGCCCGGGCGAGTCAGGAACCGGTCCTCCAGCGCTTCGCGCACCAGGTTGAGACGGGCCTGGTCGGGAGCGTCGGGCCAGACCGCGGAGATACCGGCGGACGAGCCGAGATAGCGCTCGGTCAGGGAGTTGCGGACGCCGACGGGGGCGGTGCGGGCGGCAGTGGTCATCGGCTTTCTCGGCTCTCAGGGTTCTGCTGGTCCCGAAGGACAGCGTCGGTACGGATGGTGACCAGGGCGAGTGCGCCGCGGGCGCGGTCGAGAGCCTCGTCGGGCGTCCCGGCCACCGCGGTCACCGAGCCGCACCGGTCACCGGACCCGCGCAGCGGGGTCACGGTGTCTCCCGCCCGGGTGCCGGGCGACACGGCCACGACTCCCGGCCGGCCGGCAGCCGCTTCCCAGCCGGACACCTCGGTGGCGATGCCCGGGGCGGCGGTCAGGAACCAGGTCGCGGCGGCGCCGGCCGGTTCGCTCGCCGCGGGGAGCGCGACGCCCGCTGTCTGGGCTGCGAGGAGATCCCGGATGTCGACGCCGTGGACGTGTCGGACAAGGTCGACGATGCCGTCGCCACCTGGCCGATTGTGCGATTCGACGACGCGGGGACCGGACGCGGTGAGGATGATCTCGGTGTGGGCAGGGCCTTCGGTGAGACCCACCGCGTCGAGGAAGCGGCAGGTCGTCTCCTCGAGTGCGGTGCGATCGTCCGCGCTGATTCGTGCGGGTATGACATGGCCGATCTCGACGGCGTTGTCGCCCGTGAACTTCTCGGTGACGGCGAGGAGCTGGTGGCGGCCCCCGTGCGTGAACGTCTCGATGCTGAACTCCGGCCCGCTCAGGAACTCCTCGGCGAGCAGCGCCTCCGGCCGGGCGCGGACTCGCTGCCGCGCGGCTCGGATGCCGTCCGTGTCGCGGACAACGGCGATGTCCTCACTGCCGGATCCATCACGCGGCTTGAGCACGACGGGCAGACCGACCCGGGCCACGAACGCGTCCACATCTCCAGGGGTGTGCATCAGCCGTGCTTGTACCGCGCCCCCGTCCACCAGGCCGTCGAAGCTCTGCCGCATCAGGAATTTGTCCTTCAGCGTCAGTACGGTGTCGAGCGGGTTCCCTCCGAGACCGAGTGCATCGCCGATCCGGGCTGCGGCGGTCAGGAACCGCTCCCGCACGGTGACCACGCGCCGGAACGGGGCCACCTGGTGCAGAGCCACCGCCCTGCGAACCCAGTTGTCCTCGGAGCCGTCGGCGAGGAGCCACGCCTCGTCGCAGGCCTCGTGGTGCGCGGAGGTGAACTCGTCGGGAGTACCGCCGTAGACGACGTACATGCCGTGTCCGCGCAGAGCCCTCGGCAGCCGGGTGCCGCCGCCCAGGACCAGGACCGCCGGACCACGGGGGTCCGGAGCGTCCGGGGGCTGCCGCGCTCCGGTCGGCGCGGGCGTGGGCGCGGGCGGAGAGGACACGAACGTGGTCATGCTGACTCCTGCACGGGAAGGCGGACGGAGGTACGGTCCGGGGCGTCGGCGTGTCGGTCGGTGTCGGCGTGCTCCGCCCAGCGGGTGGCTGAAGGTACGGCGGCGGCCGCCGCCGCGACGACGAGACCGAGCAGCAGCCAGCCGGTGACGGGCCGCCAGTCCGGGCCTTCGGCAAGGCAGACGGTGGTGACCACCAAGGGGGCCAGCGCCGCGGTGGCCCCGCGGCCGAGCGAGAAGAAGCCCTGGTACTCGCCGTGCGAGCCGGCCGGGGCGAGTTCGTAACTGAGCCCATAGCTGCCAGCCGAGTGCCACAGCTCGCCGGCGGTGTGCAGCACCATGCCCGCGACGAGCAGCGCGAACGCCAGGGCCGGGGAGCCGGCGAAGGCGGCACAGGCGATCACTGCCCAGCCTGCCCACAGCACCCAGCCCGAGCGGCGCACCGCCGCGGCGGCGGCCGCCCTGTCGCCCGTGCCCCGGGAGAACGGGACCTGGAGCAGGACCACCAGGACGGTGTTGGCCATGATGACGGCGGAGATGCTCCATTTCGGGGCGTTGCTGTGCCCGGCGATCCACAGCGGCAGAGCGAGGGACAGCACGTCGTAATGGATGCTGGTGATCCCGCACAGTGCGGTCACCAGGGTGTACGGGCGGTTGCGCAGCACCGCGCGGCGCCCGGGCGCGGTCGGGCCGCTGCCTGCGGCTTCGACCGGCGGCACCCACAGCAGGGGCACCGCGGCGCATACATAGGTCGCGGCGTTGACGAAGACGACCGTCAGATAGGCGGAGCGCGAATCGGCGGCCAGGGCGAGTGCGGCAAGTGCGGCGCCGATACTGAGGCCGGCGTTGGTCACCGACTTGAGCAGGGCCCGCAGTCTCACCCGCGCCTCGCCGGTCCCCACACCCCCGATGACAGCCCCGCGGGCGGCGCTGCCTCCGCGTTCCGCGAGGGCCGCGACCGTACTGACCACGACGAACGCCCACAAGGAGTGCACCAGGGTGAAAGAAGCGGTGGCCACGGCCTGGCCGAGCAGGGTGACCGCGTACGTGCCTCTGGGGCCGAACCGGTCCGCGATCCGTCCCATCGGTACGGCGGCGCTCAGCCCGATCAGTCCGGCGATCGCGAGACCCAGCCCGACCTGGGACGGTGCCAGCCCCACGGAGCGGGTGAAGAACAGCGCACTGACCGGGAGGAAGAGGCCGCTGCCGGTCTGGCCGACGAAGGTGGACAGGGCGAGTGCGCGGGGTGCGCCGGGAGCCGGCAGCCAGGCCCGGATACGCCCGCCCCGCGCGGCCGTCTTGTCAGGCACGGCCGGCCTCGTCGGCTTCGAGCTGCGCCACCGTCTCCAGGACGAGCGCCGCGTGGCGCTCGGGCTCCGGCACCGGGTGCAGCACGGCCCGTACGACGCCCGTCCGGTCGAGGACGACCGCGGCCCGGCTGAACAAGGTGCGGTCGCCCGCCTTCACCTCGGGCACACCCACGGCCCGGCCCAGTGTGAGCTCCCCGTCGCCCACGAGCGGATAGCCCAGGTCACGGGATTTCGCGAACTCGGCCAGGTGGCCCGGCGCATGCGCGCTGACTCCCAGCACCCGGACATCCGCGCGTGCGAACCGTGCGGCATCGTCGCGTACGGAACACAGACCGGTCGTGCAGCCGGCCAGTTCGGGGAGTACCTCGCCGATGCCCGGCTCGGTGATGAAGAACAGTGCGGTCCACCGGTGGTCGGGGGAGGGAACCCTGACGGGACCTTCGGTGCTCTCGGCAGTGACGTGCATGGTGGTTCCTCGGAGGTGAGTGTGCGGGTGACTGGTCGCGGTCATACGGTCTCTGCGTACCGCTCCGTCTCCCAGGGGGTGATGAGGCTGTGCCACGAGGCCCAGTCCGCCCGGGAGTTGAGGGTGACGGCGTGGGCGACGAGGTCGCCCAGGGCGCTGCGGACCGTGGCGTCCTCCTCCAGGGCCCTCAGGGCAGAGGGGAGGTCCGTCGGCAGCGAGGTGATGCCGCGGGCCGCGAGGGCCTCCGGGGCCAGCGTGTCGGCCGGCTCCTCGCATGCGTCGGGCAGCTTCAGGCCCCGGTCCTGGCCGTCGGCGAACGCGGCAAGCACCCCCGCGAAGAGCAGGTGGGGATTGGCCGCGGGGTCGGGGCTGCGCAGCTCCAGCCGCAGCGAGCGGGGCACCGCGGTGTCGCCCGCGACCTTGAATGCGGTGGACCGGTTGCGCCTGGCCCAGCTGGCGTGGACCGGAGTCCCCGAGGCGGGGACGAGCCGCTTGTAGGAGTTGACGGTCGGGTTGCCCAGGGCCGTCAGCGCCGGCGCGTGTTCCAGCACGCCGGCGAGCGAGTCGTGGAAGAGCGCGGACATGCCGTTCGGGTCGGCGGCGTCGTGGAACAGGGGTCCGCTCTCCGCTCCGGTGCCGTCCAGCGAGACGTGAACGTGCAGGGCGTTGCCGTACAGGTGGGCGAGCGGCTTGGGCATGAAGACCGCGGACATGTCGCGGCGGCGGGCCATGACGCGGGCGGTGTGCTTGAGCAGCAGCAGCCGGTCCGCCGTGGTCAGCGCGTCGCCGTGCCGGAAGACGAGTTCGCGCTGCCCGGGGCACACCTCGTGGTGGTGTCCGTCGACGGTGAAGCCCATCAGTCCCAGCGCTTCACTGATGTCCCGGCAGACCTCGTCGGCCTGTTCGTCGACGCTCAGATCCCAGTAGCCGGCGCTGTCGGCCGGGTCCCCCGCGGTGCCGGGGGCGCCCCGGCGCAGCAGGTAGAACTCGGCCTCGACGCCGAAGACGGGACGCTGCCCGCGGGCCTCGGACGCCTCGACCGCCCGCCGTAGCACCGCGCGGGGATCGGCCGCGAACGGCCGGCCCGAGGTATCCAGGATGTCGCAGAAGACCATTCCCACGGTGCGCCCGGAGGGGGTGGTCCAGGGCCGGTGCACAAAGGTCGACGGGTCGGGGACCAGGCGCAGATCACTGTGCTCGGGGTCTCCGTGGCCGAGCAGTACGGCCCCGTCGAGCGTCCAGCCGCTGTCGCGTACCTCGGCCCAGCGGGCGGACGGGACCTCCAGGGTCTTGAGACGTCCGGCCACATCGGTGAAGAGCAACTGGACGAAGTCGACGTCCAGCGCGGGGTCGCTCGTCGGTGCGTGTCGGGTCATCGGTGCGCTGCTCCTTGGTTCACGGCGGGGACGGCGGTGTGGTCGGGCAGGCCTGCGCCTGTCCGCGCCGCGCCCGCCGTGCCGGCTTCGGGGCGGATGTGGGGGACATAGGCAGCCAGCACTCGGTCCGAGAGGAGCCCGAGAGAACTCAGGTTGGGGAACCCGGGGCCCTGCGCGAGGGCTGCGAGGTTCGGCAGATGGAGCGGTGCGGGCAGGCCAGTGACCGCGAGTGAGGTACCGATGGCCCGCTCGAGACGCTCGCGGGTCACGGACCCGCCGAGTCCGGCACGCAGAGCGGCCTCGGCGCGGGGTCCGAGCACCCTGGTGAACCACAGCGGGTCGCCGCCGGTGGCGTCGATGACCAGGTCGGCGTGGCGGATACGCTGCTGCCCGCCGTACGCGATCTCCACCGCGATGTCGTTGTCGGCGCGACGCGTACCGACGACGCGGCCGGGCTCCCAGGAGACCTTGGTCGTCAGCGCGAGGTCACTCTGCACCTGCTGTGAGAAGACGGCACGGTCGGTACGCCGGATGAACTCCTGCCGGTCCGCCTCGGAGAGCCGGGTCCAGCCGGTGGGGTCGCTGTAGTAGCGGTTCTCGAAGGGGCTCTCGCCGCGGCTGTAGAGCGTGGCCCGGGGAGCGACGACGGTGACCTCGCGGTCCATGCCGATGGCGAGCTCCCGCACGATGGTGCCGGCGGTCTCGCCGGCGCCGATGACGACCACGGTCTGTGCCCAGTCCGGCAGCCCCGCCACGGCGAGCTTCCAGAAGCCCGCGGTGTCCAGCACCCGGGTGCCGTCGGCGGGCACGGTACCCGCGCTCGGGCCGGGTCCGGAGACCAGCAGGCCACAGCCGTGAACGGCGGTGCGGGCCGTGCCGTCGACGACGGTGAGCTTCCAGCCGCCGTCCGCCAGTTCGGCGCGCCGCACCTCCCCGGTGACGGACCTCAGATTCGCCCGGGCCGCCGCCCACTCCAGATAGTCGGCCCACTCACGGTGGCTCGGCTGAGGCCGACCGCGGTCTATCCAGCGCGCGTACACGCCCCGGGCGAGCAGATGACCCGCCCAGCTGAAGCCGGCCATCCGGCGGGCTATCTCGCCCGTGACCGGATCCTGGCTGTCCCCCCAGGTGGCGCAGTCGTACGGAAAGCCGAGGTCCTTCTCGGGCAGGGTGCCGAGCAGCTGTCGGCCGTTGGTCCAGCCGCGCCCCTCGCGCCAGTTGGCGGCCGTACAGTCCCGTTCGACCGCGACGACCTCGGGGACGTCGAACCCGGCGGCGCGGAGCACACTCGACTTCACGGCAAGGGCAATGGCCTTGGGGCCCGCGCCGATCACCAGAAGAGGGGCGCCACTGTGTCGGGCGGGGTCCCAGGACCCGGCCTCGGTGGCCGGGGAAAGAGCTGTTGGCTGTGACATGGTTGCTCCAGCTCAGAGGAAGCGGGCGGGATCGAACGCGGCGGGGATGCCGTCGCCCCGGCCACCGCGGATCCGCTCCGCCAATTGTTCCGGCATGACCTGCGAATACGGCATTCCATGGCCGTTGAACGCGGCCATCACCCAGAGGCCGTCGGCGCCCGGCCAGGCACCGACCAGCGGGCAGCGGTCCGGGGTGAAGGCCATGACTCCGCTCCACGCCCTGACCACCGGTACGCCCGTGGCCTCGGGCAGCAGCGAGGGAAGTGCCTCGGCCAACCGGCCGGCCAATTCGGGCGAGAAAGCGGGCGTATTGCTGCCTTCCGGCAGTTCGACGCCCTCGTCGCGGCCCGGGACGGTGTTACGCAGACCGCCGAGGAGCAGCGAGCCGTCCGGGGCCTGCCCGCCGTACACGAGACCGCGGTCGAGTCCCCACTGCGGGATACGGAAGGGCACCGGCGCGGTCTGGACGAGCTGCCCTCGCACGGGGGTGATGACCGGGGCGAGCTCCGGCAGCAGCCGGGGCGTCCAGGCGTTGAGGGCGACGACCACGTGGTCCGCGAGCACATGGCCCGCGTCGGTGGTGACAAGCCAGCCGCTTCCGGTGGCGGGCTCCACGGATGTCACGGTGACGCCGCACGCAAACTCCGCGCCGCCGCGCTCCGCGGCCGCCGCCATTCCGCGTACATACGCGACCGAATGAACCGCGTCCTGGTCCGGCCGGTAGAGCCCGCCGATGATGGTGTCCGGGAGGTCGGTGCCGAACACCTCGCGCGAGGCGGGAAGGTCCAGCCACTCGGCCGCGATGCCGTCCGCCCGCAGGGCCTCGGCGGTGCGCTTGAGTTCGAGGGCCTCGTCCTCGCTGACGGCGAGGTCGAGCTTGGCCGTCGGGAAACGGGTGGCCTCCAGCCCCTCACGCGCGATGACTTCGCGCACCAGGTCCCGGTTGACGAGGGTGGCACGGTAGACGGCGAGCGCCTCGGCGTGGCCGAACTTCTCGATCGCGAGGGCATGCTGGGCATTGCCGCCCTGGATCAGCCGGCCGGCGTTGCGGCCCGAAGAGCCCATCGCCGGGCCGGGGTTGCGCTCCAGCACAAGCGGCCGCAGCCCGGCCCTGGAGAGCCAGTAGGCAAGGGTCGAGCCCATCACGCCGGCACCGAGCACACAGACGCCGGTGCGTTTGGGCAGTGCCGCGCCGTTTCCGGTCCAGTCCGGGCCGGTGGCGATCCAGTAGGAATCGGGGGATTGCATGGAAGTCCTTGTCGGGATGCTGCCGGCCATCAGGTCCAGCACTCTGAACTGGGCAGGCGGCGGGCGGGCTGTTCGTCGGAGGCGGCCGGGGACGTCTCGATGGAGATCAACGCGGCGATGCTGTCGGCCCGATCGACCGCGGCCGCCGTGTCTTCGCCCACCGTGATGACATAGCCGAGACGGTGCAGATTGGTGGTGACCGGTTCGACGACATCGCCGGTCCTGGTCAGCAACACCAGCCGCTCGCGGGCGGGGTCGAGCAGGGCGGCTGCCTCGGCGACGCCGTCGATACGGCGTACGACGCCGGGCTCACCCGTCAGGAAGCGGATCGCCGCGCCGCCCGTGAAGGCGGTCCGGTCGAGTGCGTCGAGGTCGACCGGCCGGCCGAGGGCGAGATCCGCGGCGATGCCGTAGACGTCCACCGCGCTGGTGAGCCGGACGAGGTCCAGGATGCAGTCACCGGCGGGCCGGGGGTTGACCTCGATGATCCGGGGGCCGTCGGTGGTCAGGATCATCTCCGTGTGCGCGATGCCGTGGTCGTAGCCGACGGCTTTCAGCGCGGCGGCCGCGGTTTCGCGTACCTCGGCATCCAGCGCTCCGCCGAGTCGGGCCGGCATCGCCTGGCCGAGCTCGACGAACGCGTCACCTCGGGTGCTGAGCTTCTCCGTGCAGGCCAGGACCACCGTGCGGCCGTCGACGGTGACCGTCTCGACACTGATCTCCTCGCCGATCAGCTCCTCCTCGGCGAGGAGACTGCCGGTCTTGGTGAACGGCGCCGCGGCATCCCAGGCCGCGTCCAGTTCCTGCGCGTTCCCGGCTCGTACCACTCCCCGCCCCGCTGAGGAATCGGCGGGCTTGATGATGAGCGGATAGGTGAGACCGTCGACCGCCATCCGCCGGTCCGGGGCGGCCGCCGCCGCGTCGAGTACCCGGAACCGCGGGCCCGGCACCCCGGATTCGGCGAAGCGCTCACGTGCCCAGGTCTTGTCGGTGAGTGCCTGGAGGGTCTGTGGTGAGCAGCCCGGCAGGCCGAACTCCTCGGCGAGCCGCGCCACAAGGGGCAGGGTCGAGTCGAGGAAGCCGATCACGCCTTTCTTCCCCGGCGCGGCGGCCAGAGCGGCGCGGCAGGCTTCGTACACCTCGTCCTCAGGGCGTTCCAGGGAGAGCGGGATCTGCTGGTCCGCCAGCCTGAGGTAGGCGGCGGTGGCGCTCTCCGCCACCGCCAGTCCGAAATCCGTCCGGGCTGTCCAGGAGGTCAGGGCCTGCTCGCGCAGACAGCCCACACGGACCAGCAGCAGGAGGGCTTTCGCGTCCATTGCTACAACTTTCGTTCGGGAGAGGTCATCGGTGGCACGGGGCACGGTGAGTGCCCGGCCGACTCATCCCCAGCCGGTGTCCTGGGCCGCCGCGCTGATGCCGACCCCCCGGCCGCTGTCCACCCCGGCTCCGCCGGACCGGTGCGCCGCAACCGACTGCGAGCCGGCGGTCACCGCGACCGCGGCGGTGCACAGGAGTATCCAGCGCGTGATCTTGTCCATGTCGTTTTCCGCCCCGTTTGTCTGCACTGCATGGTCGAGGCCGGTCCTTGGTGCGTCTTCCCCGTCGCCCGGCCTGGTTTCGATCATTGCGCCGACCTGGAGCGGACACCACAGCCGTGATGGATCATGAACAGGAAATGACGGAATATGAGGGCAAGACAAATGACTGACAAACATCAGGTAAATGGCGATAGCGAACCTCGTTCGCTCACCCCTGGCATGCAGCGGATGTACGAAGCGGCGCTGCGTCAGAATGGTGCGACACCACACGAGTTGGGCGGGCTCCTCGGGTTGCCCCCCGCCGCCGCCGACACCGTCTTCGAGCGGCTGCGGGCGCTCAATCTGCTGCAGCCGGCAGAAGGCCGGCCCGGCGCCTACGACTGGTGCACCCCCCAGGTGGCGGAGGCCCGCACGCTCGGCCCGCTTCGCCACCAACTGCAAGCGGTGCAGGACCATATCGACGCGGCGACCGTCGAGTTCGCCGCCCTGCGCGAGGTGTACGACGCGGCGGCCGCGGATGAACAGGGCGGGGACCCGGACTTCCTGTTGCTCGACGCCGCGGACGTCAACGTGATGCTGGACAAGGCGGCCACGGACTGCGAATCGGACCTGCTGACTGCCCAGCCCGGCGGCCCCCGCCCCGTCGAGGTTCTCAACGAGGCACTGGCCAGGGACTCCGAGCTACTGGCCCGGGGTGTGCGGATGCGCACGATCTACCAGCACAGCGCCCGGTTCAGCCCGGCGACCGAGTCCTACGCGGAACGCCTCACCCAGGCGGGCGCCGAGATCCGCACCCTCAACACCCTCTTCCCGCGTCTCATCGTCTTCGACCACCGCACAGCCTTCATCCAGGCCGGCGACGGCTCGGCCGCCCTGCTGGTCCGCCACCCGGAGGTGGTCGCCTTCATGGTGAGCACGTTCGAGGCCGCCTGGCGCACCGCGATCCCCTATGCCTCGGCGTACGAGTCCCGTCGGCAAAAGCTCATCGTCTCGGACATGCAGCGTGCCATCGCCCGCCTCTTGCTGCGTGAGGACAAAGACGCCGCCATCGCCCGTCACTTGGGCATCAGCGAACGGACGTGTCGCCAGCACATCGCCAAACTCATGGCACAGCTGGGCGCCCGCAATCGCACACACCTCGGCTTCCTGCTGGCGACCGAGATGAGCCTTCCCCGCGAACCTGTCGGGTGAGCTGCGGAGATCGGCTGAAGGCGGTTGTGCCGGGGCGGGGGCATGCACGACCGGCGAAGATGGCGCTTGAGCTGCGGCCGACAGCGCCTCGATGAGGTCCTCGGCCGGGGGGCGGGGTGCTTGGGCGAGACCGGACGGCGTACGCATACGGTCCACGGTCCCCGCGCCCCGGCGGCCCGTGGCCGGCGCCCCGGCGGCCTGTGGCCTGTGGCCTGTGGCCTAGAGCTGGTACACGTACGGAGTGGTGGTGCTCAGCGGGGCGAATCCCAGCCGCCGCAGGATCGGCCGGCTCTGGCTCGAGGCGTCGACCTGTAGGTAGCGGTAGCCGCTCGCGGCGGCGATACGGGCCCGGTGGGCGATCAGGGCCCGGTAGATGCCCCGGCCGCGCCAGGCGGCCAGGGTGCCGCCGCCCCAGAGGCTGGCGAACTCGGTGCCCGGGTGCAGTTCCATCCGCGCCGAGCACACGGGCAGGTCACCGGCGATCGCGACGGTCATGCTGACTCTGTCCGGGGACTGTGCCAGTTGCGCGAGGAGCTGCTCGCGCAGGCGGGCGCTGCTCATGCCGAACGCCTGCTCGTGCACATCTGCGATGAGATCCACGCCGGCCGGATCGGTGACCGGTTGCAGCCTGACGCCCTCAGGGAGGTCGACGGCGGTGGGCAGGTCGCCGATCTCGGCGACCATCACCGTCTCCTCGGGCTCGGGCGTGAAGCCGGCTGCCCGCAGCCGTGCGCCGAGGTCGTCGGGCCGGTCGTAGGCGTACAGCTTCCACTCGAAGTCGCGTCCCAGGGAGGCGAAGTACCGCACCTGCTCGGCGATCGCCGCGTGGGCCGTGGCCGGGTGGAGTCCGGACCACACGATGCCGTTCCAGTCTCCGTCGGCGCCGACCTGCCGCACGACGTCGCCGACCCGTTCGACGCGCGCGCCGGGATCATCGGCGCGGGTGCGCTGCCGCATCTGGTGGTCGAACAGGGTGAGCACCGCGTCGTGATCCATCCGCACATTGCAGCAGTGGGCGGACGTGGGCACCAATGAGTTTCAGGACCTCGGAGGCTACCGAGAACCGGCGCTGGGCAGGCTCAGGAACACGTCGAAGTACATGCCGGCGGAGACGATCAGCCCCAGGACGCCGAGTGCGGCTCCGGCCACGGCGAAGGCGCGTACCCAGCCGGCCTTCTGCGGCCGGGCGAGTACGGCCCCGCCGACGATCAACGCGAACAGCGCGAAGACGCCGTTGACCAGAGCGGTGGTGTGCCAGGCGTCGCCGTAGAGGGCGGAGATCTGCTGAGCAGGAGTGCCGCCCTGGGCGGTCTTGATCTGTCCGATCAGCGTCTGCCGCTCGGCGGCGATCTTCCCGACCCAGCTGCCGCTGAGCGCCACGACGCCGAGACCGGCCGCGACGACGGCACCGGCGGCGGCTCCGATGCCGGAGGGGTCGCGAGGCGTCTCCTTGGCGTCGTCGTCCGTCTCGTGGTCCGTCTCGTTCTTCTCCGCGGCGGGGGTCCCGGCCGGCTCGGCAGCCTCGGCGGCAGGCTTCTCCGTCGCCTCGGCGGCAGGCTTCTCCGTCGCCTCGGCGGCAGGCTTCTCCGTCGCCTCGGGCGCCTCGGTCGCGGCGGTGGTCTTTTCGGTCTCTTCGGTCTCGGTGGGGTTCATGCGCCGCACGCTAGGTGGCCTGTCTGAGAGTCCCCTTAACGACCGGCCCGCCACTCGGGAGCGAGCACCGACCAGACCTCCATGTCGTGACGTACACCCTTGTACGGGTAGCTCTCCCGCAGCACTCCGTCCCGCGTCATCCCCAGCCGTCCGGCGACGTTGATGCTCGCCGTGTTCGCGGAGGACACGATCCACTCCACGCGGTGCATCCCGCGCTCCTCGACTGCCCAGTCGATCAGCACCCGGGCGGCCCGCGTGATCAGACCACGCCCCGCGGCGGACGGCTCCAGCCAGCAGCCGGCCTCGCAGTTGCCCGACTCGGTGTCGAAGATCCGGAACATCACGCCGCCGACGAGCGTCCCGTCGAGCCAGATTCCGTACAGCCGGCCCGTGTCCGCGGCCTGCTTCCCGGCGTACGACTGAAGAAAGGCGCGCGCCGATGCGCCGTCCGTGACGAGCGTGGGAAGCCCGACGTACTGGCCGATGAAGTCCCGTCCGCGGTCCATGTGGGCGAAGAACTCCTCGGCCCGCCACGGTTCCAGGGGACGCAGTTCCGCTCCGTCGTCACCCAGCGATATCGCGAACATCCTTCATCCTCCGGCCCGGTTACGGCACGAGCTGTGCGTCTTCGCTCGCGCGCTGCACAGGGATCTTCGCATGGGCCAGGTACTCGGGCGGTTCAATGCTGATCCGCGGCAGCCACCGGTCCGGCGTCGCGGCAGCCAATGGTGAGGGCGGCGCGCATCCTCCCCTTGGGCGCACCGTTCTGGCCCCGGATCCGCCGGATTTCGGCCACCACCCCGATCCCCGGGTCCTCATGTCCCCAAGACCACATCAGTGTTGTCGGCGACGGCTGGCACGATGGCGACATGGAATACACGGGGACCAACCAGCCGACCCTGTCACCCGGCGGTGCCGCAGAGCTCGCCCTGATGCTCCATGACGCGCCCGATCCGCACTTCGACCAGCGCCCCGTCCCGGTGCTCGCGTACGACCCCGGCGCGACGCTGCGGGACCGGCGGGAGGCCTTCCGGGAGGTGTACGCCGCGATCGTGGCCCGGATCGGGGAGCCCACGCTCTACGGCGGGTCGGCGGAGGGTCCCAACGTCCGCTGGCGGGACAGCAGAAGGCTGGTGCTGCTGGCCGGGGACCGTCAGCGGGCGCAGCTTTCGGTCCACAACACCGACTCCCTGGAGAACGAGGAGCGCAGGACCTTCGAGTGGGGCGGCGCCTGGTCGAAGGACGAGCCGCACGACTTCGACTTCCTGCCGTTCATCTGGCAGTTGGACCGCAGCGGTCCGGGCGAGCGCCCGATGGAGCGGCCGGGCGGCCGGATGGCCTCCAGCCTCGAACACTTCGAGAGCGCGCTGGGACTGCTGCTCGCGGCCTGGGTGGAGCAGCTCGCGGTGCAGGTCGGCGAAGACTGGGCGAGCTTCAGCGTGACCAGCGCAGCGGACCGCGGCCGCCAGCTGCTCATCTCGTACGCACTGGAGGACGGGCTGCATATCTCGGTCGACGACCGGGACGGCGAGGACAGCCCGGAGCGCGACCGGTCGATGCGCTCGCGCGGCTGGCACTCCCGCGACCGCGGCTGGTGGCAGGCGGACTTCGCGGAACCGGAGCGCGGAGATGTGGCCGCGGTGGCTCGCCTGGCGATCACGGAACTGCTGGCACGCGGCACGAAGGAGCCGGAAGAACTGCGGGCCCGGGATGTGAGCTGCAAGGACCGCGGCGAACTGTGGCTGCCGGGCCTGGGCATACGTCACTGACGGGGCCGGGCGGGGACACGGGAGGCTCTGCGGCACGGGCGGGCCTCGCGCCGGACGTGGACAAGCGCACCGGTACACGGGTACGGGCAGGAACGCATGCCCGAACCGGCGTCACTCGCCCCCCGGACGAGGGCACACTCCCACCGGACGGGGGCACGAGCAGGTCGCCGCAAGGGCAGACCTCGCGCCGGGACGGGCAGAAGCGCGGGCACGCGCGAGCCTCCCGCCGCACTCGGACACCCCCTCAACGCAAGGCGCGGCCCGCACCGCGTGGTGCGGGCCGCGCCTCCAGGCCGCGAAAGCCGGCCGTCAGCCCTCGACGCCGAGCTTCTGCAGGATCAGCTCCTTGACGCGCGCCGCGTCCGCCTGGCCGCGGGTGGTCTTCATGACCGCGCCCACCAGCGCGCCGACCGCCGCGACCTTGCCGCCGCGGATCTTGTCGGCGATCGCCGCGTTGCCCGCGATCGCCTCGTCGACGGCCGCGCCGAGCGCGCCCTCGTCCGAGACGACCTTGAGGCCGCGCTTGTCGACGACCTCGTCCGGGCCGCCCTCGCCGGCGAGCACACCCTCGATGACCTGGCGGGCCAGTTTGTCGTTCAGGTCGCCGGCTACGACGAGCTGCGCGACCCGGGCGACCTGCTCCGGCGTGATCGCCAGCGACGCCAGGTCAGCGCCTTCCTCGTTGGCGCGGCGGGCCAGCTCGCCCATCCACCACTTGCGCGCAGCAGCCGCATCCGCGCCCGCGTCGATCGTGGCGACGATCAGGTCGACCGCGCCGGCGTTGAGGATCGACTGCATATCGTGCTCGGAGATGCCCCAGTCCTCACGCAGCCGGTTACGGCGTACGCGCGGCAGCTCGGGCAGCGTCCCCCGCAGCTCCTCGACCCACTCACGGGACGGGGCGACAGGTACCAGGTCGGGCTCCGGGAAGTACCGGTAGTCCTCGGCCTCTTCCTTCACACGGCCGGACGTGGTGGAGCCGTCCTCCTCGTGGAAGTGACGGGTCTCCTGGATGATCGTGCCGCCGCTGTTCAGGACCGCGGCATGCCGCTGGATCTCGAAGCGGGCCGCACGCTCGACGCTGCGCAGCGAGTTGACGTTCTTCGTCTCGGAGCGCGTGCCGAACTTCTCCCGGCCGTGCGGACGCAGCGACAGGTTCACGTCGCACCGCATCTGGCCCATCTCCATCCGGGCCTCGGAGACGCCGAGCGCCTTGATGAGCTCGCGCAGCTCGGTGACGTACGCCTTGGCGACCTCCGGCGCACGCTCGCCCGCGCCCTCGATCGGCTTGGTGACGATCTCGATCAGCGGGATACCGGCGCGGTTGTAGTCCAGCAGGGAGTGGGACGCGCCCTGGATACGGCCGGTGGCGCCGCCGACGTGCGTCGACTTGCCGGTGTCCTCCTCCATGTGGGCGCGCTCGATCTGCACACGGAAGACCTCGCCGTCCTCCAGCTGGACGTCCAGATAGCCGTTGTAGGCGATCGGCTCGTCGTACTGGGAGGTCTGGAAGTTCTTCGGCATGTCCGGATAGAAGTAGTTCTTCCGGGCGAAGCGGCACCACTCGGCGATCTCACAGTTGAGCGCGAGGCCGATCTTGATGGCCGACTCGACACCGATCGCGTTGACGACCGGGAGCGATCCGGGCATACCCAGACAGGTCGGGCAGGTCTGCGAGTTGGGCTCGGCGCCCAGCTCGGTCGAACAGCCGCAGAACATCTTGGTCTTGGTGCCGAGTTCGACATGGACCTCGAGGCCCATGACGGGGTCGTAGGCAGCGAGGGCGTCCTCGTACGACACCAGTTCAGTGACGGTCACGGTGAAACTTTCCCTCTCAGCCCAGCAGGACGTCGTCGTCGCCCAGGCGCTTCAGCTCGCGGTAGAGCAGGGCCAGGCCGGTGACGATGGCGGCGGCGGATACGGCGGCGTCGATCAGCCGCAGCGTGTCGCCCTCGAAGCGGGCCTTCTTGGCCTGCTTGACGACGCTGATCGCGCCGAAGGCGGTGGTGCCGATGGACAGGTACGTACCGGTCTTGGACTTCTTGAAGCCCTTGGCCTTGGCAAGTGTGCTCACAGCGACGGTGCCTCCTCGAGCAGCGGGTGGCCCCACTTTTCCACGAAGGCGGCCTCGACGGCGGCGCCGACCTTGTAAAGACGGTCGTCCTTCATGGCGGGGGCGATGATCTGCAGACCGACCGGCAGGCCGTCCTCCGGCGCGAGACCGCAGGGCAGCGACATTGCCGCGTTTCCGGCGAGGTTGGTCGGGATGGTGCACAGGTCGGCGAGGTACATGGCCATCGGGTCGTCCGCACGCTCGCCGATCGGGAAGGCGGTGGTGGGCGTGGTCGGCGAAACGATCACGTCGACCTGCTCGAAGGCCTTCTCGAAGTCCCGGGTGATCAGTGTCCGCACCTTCTGGGCGGAGCCGTAGTACGCGTCGTAGTAGCCGGAGCTGAGCGCGTATGTGCCGAGCATGATGCGGCGCTTGACCTCGTCGCCGAAACCGGCCTCACGGGTCAGCGCGGTGACTTCCTCGGCGGACTTCGTGCCGTCGTCACCGACCCGCAGGCCGTAGCGCATGGCGTCGAAGCGCGCGAGGTTGGAGGAGCACTCGGACGGCGCGATCAGGTAGTACGCCGACAGGGCCAGGTCGAAGGACGGGCAGTCCAGCTCGACGATCTCGGCCCCGAGCGACTTCAGCAGCTCGACCGACTCGTTGAAGCGCTGGACGACGCCGGCCTGATAGCCCTCGCCGGAGAACTGCCTGACGACACCGACGCGCATACCGGCCACGGAGCCGTTGCGGGCGGCCTCGACGACCGGCGGGACCGGGGCGTCGATGGACGTCGAGTCGAGCTCGTCGTGACCGGCGATGACCTCGTGCAGGAGCGCCGCGTCCAGGACCGTACGGGCGCAGGGGCCGCCCTGGTCGAGGGAGGACGAGAAGGCGACCATGCCGTAGCGGGAGACCGCGCCGTAGGTGGGCTTGACGCCGACGGTGCCGGTGACGGCGGCGGGCTGGCGGATGGAGCCGCCGGTGTCCGTGCCGATGGCGAGCGGGGCCTGGTAGGAGGCGAGGGCGGCGCTGGAGCCGCCACCCGAACCGCCGGGGATACGGGTCAGGTCCCACGGGTTGCCCGTCGGGCCGTACGCGCTGTTCTCGGTCGAGGACCCCATGGCGAACTCGTCCATGTTGGTCTTGCCGAGGATGACAACGTCGGCTGCCTTGAGCCTCTTGGTCAGCGTCGCGTCGTACGGCGGGATCCAGCCCTCGAGAATCTTGGAGCCGACCGTGGTCGGGATGCCCTCGGTGGTGAAGATGTCCTTCAGCGCGAGCGGCACACCGGCCAGCGGGCCGAGCTTCTCGCCGGCCGCCCGCTTGGCGTCGACGGCGCGGGCCTGCGCGAGCGCGCCCTCACGGTCGATGTGCAGGAAGGCGTGCACCTTCTCGTCGACGGCCTCGATCCTGGCCAGGTGAGCCTCGGTGACCTCGACGGCCGTGAGCTCGCCTGCGGCGATCTTCGCGGCGATCTCGGCGGCGGTGAGCCTGATACAGCTCTCGTTCTTGTTGATGGCCGACATGGTGATTAGTCCTCCCCCAGAATCTGCGGCACCTTGAAACGCTGCTGCTCCTGGGCGGGGGCGCCGGAGAGCGCCTGCTCGGGGGTGAGCGACGGAGAGACCTGGTCCGCGCGCATGACGTTGGTCAGCGGCAGTGGGTGGGAGGTCGGGGGTACGTCTTGGTCGGCGACCTCGGAGACGCGGGCAACCGCGCCGATGATGTCGTCGAGCTGTCCGGCGAAGTGGTCGAGCTCTTCGGCCTTCAGCTCCAGACGCGCCAGCCGGGCGAGGTGGGCGACCTCCTCGCGCGTAATGCCAGGCATGCAGCGATCCTCAGGGGTGAGTGTGTGTGGTTCGAGCCGTGTGGTTTGAGCCCAATCCTATGGGGCGCGGGCCGCTGCCCACTAAACGGTTTGTCCAGGGGACCGGGCCCCGGCGATCGGACCGGGGCGGAGTCCCGCCGCTCGGCCCGGCATCGGCCCGGCATCAGGGCGGCATCACACAGCTTCGGCTCGGCATCGGCCCGGCCTCACACGGCTTCGGGCCGGCCCCGAGCCGGGCCATCCTGACATCTGTCAGGTGTGCGTTCCGTCGGCTCCCCGTGGCCCGGCGGCCGGCCGGCCACGGGGGCGCCGGCCGGTTACGCCGTGCGCGGTGAGTTCAGCCGGGCGCCGTCAGGGGACGACCTGGCTGGACGGCTCGTCCGCATCCGATGCGGCGGGCAGCTCCGCCTGGCGGTGCCAGCCGCGCTCGCCCCTGGCCCGCAGCCATGCGGTGGTCTCCTGCGGCGGCATCGCGGCCGCCACCAGCCAGCCCTGTACGGCGTCGCAGCCAAGATCGCGCAGCCGCTCCCAGGTCTCGTCGTCCTCCACGCCTTCCGCGACCACCAGCAGGCCCAGCGAGTGGGCGAGGTCGACGGTGCAGCGGACGATCTCCGCGTCCTCGTTGTCGACGGCGAGCCGGGCGACGAAGGACCGGTCGATCTTCAGCTCGCTCACCGGCAGGCGGCGCAGGTGGACGAGCGAGGAGTAGCCGGTGCCGAAGTCGTCCAGGGACATCTTCACCCCGTGGTCGGTCAGCCCGGCGAGGGTGTCGGCGGCGCGCTGCGGGTCCTCGAGGAGTACGTGCTCCGTGATCTCCAACTGGAGCGAGCCCGGCGGGACGCCGTGCCGGGCGAGGCGGGCGGCGACCAGACCGGCGAAGCCCGGGGTGTGGACATCGCGCGGCGAGACATTGACCGCCACCGGGACGTCCAGACCCTGCGCGCGCCATCTGGCGACCTGGGCGAGGGCGGTGTCGAGGACGTACTCCGTCAGGTACGGCATCAGGCCCGAGGACTCGGCGATGGCGATGAACTCGTCCGGAGGCACTCGGCCTCGCTCCGGGTGGACCCAGCGGACCAGCGCCTCAAGGCCCGCTACATGCCCGTCGAAGCCGACCTTGGGCTGGTAGTGGAGTTCCACGTCCCCGGCGTCCAGCGCCCGGCGCAGATCGCCGAGCAGACCGAGCCGGTCGGGTGTGTTGCAGTCGCGCTTGGACTCGTAGACCTCGACGCCCGTGCGGTCCCGCTTCGCCTGGTACATCGCCACGTCCGCGCGGCGCAGCAGCCCCTCCGCGTCCAGCGCGTGGTCGGGGAAGACGGCTACGCCGGCGCTCGCCTCCAGGACGAGCGTGAGTCCGTCCAGGTCGAGTGGCGATGACAGCTCGGCCACCAGATGGCGGGCGATGCGCGTGGCGCTGGTGGTGGAGTCGGCCGCCGGGAGCAGTACGGCGAACTCGTCGCCGCCGAGCCGGGCCGCCTCGGCCCCTCGCGGCAAAGCCAGTCGTAGCCGATCGGCTATCTGGAGGAGTAGCCGGTCGCCGGCGAGATGGCCGAGTGTGTCATTGACCGACCGGAAACGGTCGAGGTCGATCAGTACGAGAGCGGATCGCGCGCCGCTGCCCTCGGCATGCTCCAGGGCCGCCCAGGTCCGTTCCAGCAGCCACTGACGATTGGGCAGCCCGGTCAGCGGGTCGCGCAGCTGCTCCTCGGCTCTGGCCCGCGCGATCCAGAGCGTGGAGTCCAGAGCGATCAACGGCACGGCGAACAGGGGCAACAGGAGCGGCAGGGCGGTGGCGACCACACAGATCAACGGCGCGATGCCGAGGAGAGCGACTGCGACAAGCCCCTGCCTGAGCAGGGCCGTACGGGCGACGGTGGGCAGCCCGCCGCCCTGCGGGGTCAGCGCGTACCAGAGGAGCAGTCGAGTGACCGCGAGATAGGCGGTGGCCGCCAGGATCACTTCGGGCACGGCCTCGACGCCCCAGTCCAGGGGCAGCCAGGGCCGCTCCACGCTGGGCTCCACGCCGAAGGCCGTGAGGACGAGCGCGGCCGCGCCGACTCCCAGGATGTCCACGGAGCCGTGCAGTACGCCCTGGCGCCAGCGGTGCCTGCGGGCTGCGCCGACCAGTGCGACCACGGCGAGACTGACCAGACCGGCGGGCACCCAGCCGAAGAGCAGCAGGACGGCGAGGGTGAGGGCGGCACCGGAGCCGGTGCCGCCCCACCAGCGGTCGCGGCCGAGCGCGACCAGATGGCCGACGATGAACCCGGTGAGGACGGCGAGCGACCAGCCCACCGTGGATGCGGGGAAGAGCGCATGGCCCTCCTGCACGGTCCGTACGATCCCGGTGACGAGTACGGCGGCGGCGATCACCATGACGGCGACCGGCAGCCCGGACGTCATACCCACAAGGGCCGCGGCTCCACGCGGCCGTGAGACCGGGGCGGCGCTCTCGGTCGGTTTCATTCCCGTCCCTCTCACAGCCGGCGGTGCCGATGCCTCGCGATGGCTCCCGTAGTCATGCCACCACGACTGAAATCCCACCACGCAGCCGTGCACGACAGGCGCACGTCTCAACAGTAGGCCGCAGGAGGCTCGGACGGGCAGCGCTCTACAGCTCTTGCCCGAATGCGACCCGGCCACCCTTAACCATCTGGTATGCGCTGAACGGGTGACCTGTACCTGCTGCTCCGGGTCCCGTTTCCGCGTCCGAATCCAGCCCCGCGCGCCCCCAAAGGACCTCCGAGTGAGCCCCTCCCAAGCCCCGCGCACGCCCCCTCCGTTACGCCTCTTCAGGCACAGCGGCCTCACGAGCTGCATCGGGCCCCTGTTCGAGCAGAACGGCGAAGCCCTCCTCGTCCAGCACCGGCACCTTCAACTGCATTGCCTTGTCGTACTTCGAACCCGGGTTGTCGCCGACGACCACGAACGCCGTTTTCTTGGAAACGGAACCAGCCACTTTCGCTCCGAGGCTCTGGAGGGCCTCTTTTGCGCCATCCCTTGTGTGGTTCTGCAGCGTGCCGGTGACGACAACGGTGAGTCCCTCGAGCGGACGCGGCCCTACGTCCTCCCCCGCACCCTCTTCCTCCATGCGGACGCCCGCCTCCCGCCACTTGCGCAGGATCTCGCGGTGCCAGTCCTCCTCGAACCACTGCTTGAGGGAGGCGGCGATGGTCCCGCCGACGCCGTCGACCGCCGCCAGCTCCTCCTCCGTGGCCTGCTCGATCCGGTCGATCGATCGGAATTCACGGGCCAGCGCCTCGGCCGCCACCGGGCCGACATGACGGATCGACAGGCCGGTGATGATCCGGGCCAGCGGGCGCTCCTTGGCCGCGGCGATGTTCTCCAGCATCGCCACGGCGTTCTTCTTGGGCTCGCCCTGCTGGTTGGCGAAGACCGTGACGACCTTCTCCTCGCCCGTCTTCGGGTCGCGCTTGGGCAGTCCGCTGTCCTGGTCGAGAACGTACGCCTTGATCGGCAGCAGCTGCTCGATGGTGAGGTTGAACAGATCTCCCTCGTCGGTGAGCGGCGGTGTGGGCGGCTCCAGCGGCTTGGTGAGCGCGGCCGCGGCCACATAGCCGAAGTGCTCGATGTCCAGTGCCTTGCGGCCGGCGAGATAGAAGAGCCGTTCACGCAACTGGGCGGGGCAGGAACGGGCATTGGGGCAACGCAGATCGACGTCGCCCTCCTTCATGGGCCGCAGCGCGGTCCCGCACTCGGGGCACTCGCCCGGCATCACGAACTCCCGCTCGCTGCCGTCCCGCAGATCCACGACCGGACCGAGGATCTCCGGAATGACGTCACCGGCCTTGCGCAGCACCACCGTGTCGCCGATCAGGACGCCCTTGGCCTTCACCACGTCCTGATTGTGCAGGGTGGCGAACTCGACCTCGGAGCCCGCGACCGTGACCGGCTCCACCTGGGCGTACGGCGTGACGCGGCCGGTGCGGCCGACGCCGACCCGGATGTTGACCAGCTTGGTGTTGACCTCCTCCGGGGCGTACTTCCACGCGATCGCCCAGCGCGGCGCCCGCGAGGTGGAGCCGAGACGCCCCTGGAGCGGGATCTCGTCGAGCTTGACGACCACGCCGTCGATCTCGTGCTCCACGGAGTGCCGGTTCTCGCCGAAGTAGGCGATGAACTCCCGTACGCCGTCCATCGAGTCCACGACCTTGTAATGCCCGGCGGTCGGCAGGCCCCATTCGCGCAGCAGCTCGTAGGCCTGCGACAGACGGTCGATGTCAAAGCCCTCACGCGCGCCGATGCCGTGCACCACCATGTGCAGCGGGAGGGTCGCCGTGACCTTCGGGTCCTTCTGGCGCAGCGAACCGGACGCGGAGTTCCGCGGGTTGGCGTACGGCTGCTCCCCCGCCGCCACGCGCCGGGCGTTGAGTTCCTGGAACTGCTCCATCGGGAAGTAGACCTCGCCGCGGATCTCGACGAGATCCGGGACGCGGTCGCCCCGCAGCCGGTCCGGGATGTCCGCGATGGTCCGGACATTCGGTGTGATGTCCTCGCCGACGCGGCCGTCGCCACGGGTCGCCGCGCGGGTCAGCCGGCCCTTCTCGTACGTCAGGTTCACGGCGAGGCCGTCGACCTTGAGCTCGCACAGGAAGCGGTACTCCGAGGTGCCGACCTCGCGCGCGACGCGCTCGGCCCAGCCGGCCAGCTCCTCGTCGTCGAAGGCGTTGTCCAGGGAGAGCATCCGCTCGCGGTGCTCGACCTTGGCGAGCTCCGTCTCGTACTGCCCGGCGACCTTCTGCGTCGGCGAGTCGGGCGTACGCAGTTCGGGGTACTGCTCTTCGAGCGCCTCCAGCGCCCGCAGCAGCTTGTCGAACTCCGCGTCGCTGATGACCGGGCTGTCCTTCACGTAGTACCGGAAGCGGTGCTCCTCGACCTGCTCGGCGAGTTGGGCGTGCTGCTCCCGTACATCTGCGGGCAGTGCCGTCTGCTGTTCGCCAGCCACCGTTTCGTCCTTCCGTTTCCCCAGCACCCGTTACTCAGGGTTGTCTGCGAGCGATCTCGCGGCCCGGACGCAGTGGGCGAGCGCCGTGCGGGCGTACGCCGGTGAGGCACCCGCGAGACCGCATGACGGGGTGATCACCACGGACTCGCTGAGAGTCCCCGGATTCAGCCCCAGCCTGCGCCACAACGTCCTGACACCCATGACGATATCGGTGGGCACTGACAATGCAGCCGGAGCGGCGTCGGTGGACGGCACGACTCCCGCGAAGAGCTTCGTACCGCCCTCCACCGCCTCGCCGATCTGTTCCTCGTCACGCTCGGTGAGCAGCCCGAAATCGAACGAGACGCCCGCGAATCCGGCCCGGCGCAGCAGCGCGAACGGCACGTCCGGAGCGCAGGAATGGACGGTGACGGGATCCTCGCTCACCGCGATCACGTCCCGCAGCGCGCTCTCGACGATCTGGCGGTCGACCGCCCGGTGTGTGCGATACCCGCTGGCGGTCCTGATCTCTCCGCGCAGTACGGCGGTGAGCGAGGGCTCGTCGAGCTGCAGCACCACGCGAGCGCCCGGCACCCGGCGGCGTACCTCCGCAAGATGGCCGCGCAGGCCCTCGATGAGCGAGCCCGTCAGATCACGTACGGCGCCGGGATCGCCGAGCGCGGACTCTCCGCCCCGCAGCTCCAGCGCGGCGGCGAGCGTCCACGGCCCCACCGCCTGCACCTTCAGCGGACCCTGGTACCCCTGGGTGAACTCTTCCAGCGCGTCGAGGTCCTCGCCGAGCCAGGAGCGGGCCCGGCGGGTGTCGCGTCCAGGCCGGTCGCTGATCCGCCAGCCGCTGGGCTCGACGTGCGCGTACATCTCGACGAGCAGCCCGATGGTCCGCCCGGTCATGTCGGCGCCGGGCCCGCGGGCGGGCAGCTCGGGCAGATACGGAAAATTCTCGAAGGAACCCACGACGGTCTTCGCGGCCTCGCGGGGATCGCCGCCGGGCATGGATCCGATGCCGGTGGCGGGGCCCCAGCGGAAGTTGCTCTTGTCGCTCACTCGGGAAGGGTACGCGCCGCCCGCGCCCAAGAGCCCTGGCCCGAGTGTCGTCAGAGCCCGGGTCGCACCGTCAGATCGTTGATCTCCGCGTCGCGCGGCAGGTCGATCGCGGTGAGGATGGCCGTCGCCACCGACTCCGGGTCGATCCAGCGGGACGCGTCGTACTCCTTGCCCTCCTGCGAGTGCACCTTGGCCTGCATCGGGCTGGCGGTACGCCCCGGATAGACGGAGGTCACACGTACGCCATTGCCGTGCTCCTCGTGGCGCAGTGAGTCGGCGAGGGCCTTCAGACCGTGCTTGGAAGCGGCGTAGGCGCCCCATTCCGCATGGGCGTTGAGGCCCGCGCCCGAGTTGACGAAGAGCACATGGCCCTTGGCGACCCTGAGTTGGGGCAGAAACAGCCGGGTCAGCTCGGCAGGGGAGATCAGATTGGCGTTGAGCTGCTGGTGCCAGGTCTTGGGGCGGAGTTCCGCGATCGGGCCGAGGTCGACGACGCCCGCGATGTGCAGCAGCGAGTTGATCCGGTCCGGCATGGGCTGCTGACCGAGCGCCCAGGAGATACGGTCCGGGTCGGCCAGATCGGCGACGAGCGTACGGGACCCGGGATAACGGCCCGCGAGCTCTTTGGCACGGCCGGCGTCGCGCGCCAGGAGTACGAGGTCGTCGCCGCGCCCGTGCAGCCGGCGCGCGACCGCCGCGCCGATGCCGGAGCCTGCCCCGGTGATCAGATGTGTGCCCATGGGGGACATGCTCGCACTACTGCACGCCCGCCGACTCCTCCAGGTAGGCGAGCGCCGCGACCCCGTCCTCCGCGAAGAACACCAGGTCGGTCAGCGGCAGCGGCAGAAAGCCCTCCTCCTCCATCCGCCGGAACTGCTGCTTCAGCCCGTCGTAGAAGCCCGCCGTGTTCAGCAGCACCACCGGCTTGGCGTGCTTGCCGTGCTTCTTCAGCTCCAGGATCTCGGTGGCCTCGTCCAGCGTCCCCGTACCGCCGACCATGATCACGATCGCGTCGGCCTTGTCGAGCATCAGCGCCTTGCGCTCCGCGAGGTCCTTGGCGATCACCATCTCGTCGGCGTTCGTACGGGCCTTCGCCCCCAGGAAGTCGACCGAGACGCCGAACAGCCGCCCGCCCGCCTGCTGGACACCGTCCGCGACGACCTTCATCAGTCCGCACTCGGACCCGCCCCACACCAGGGTGTGGTTTCCCGTGCCGACCAGCTCGGCGAATTCGCGGGCGGGCCGGGTGTAGCGGTCGTCGAGGTCGGCGGCGGAGAGGAAGACGCAGATATTCATAGGATCACGGTACGGGGAAGAACTTGGGTCCCAACGACGCTGTGCCAGGTATGGCTGAAGGACACAAGATCACCATCGAGCAGGGCACGGTTCACGTACGCGTGGCACGCGGCGACGAGGTTCTCGGGGAGAGCAGCCGCCCGCTCATCCTGCGTGAGACGGGTTGCCCCGTGCGCTATTACCTCCCCCCGGAGGACGTACGCACCGACCTGCTGGAGCCCTCCCGGACGCACACGTACTGCCCGTTCAAGGGAACGGCCTCCTACTGGTCGCTGCCAAACGCGCAGGACCTGGTCTGGGCCTATCCCGAGCCCAAGAACGAAGTGGCGCGGATCAAGGACCATTTCTGCTTCTACGACACCGAGTTCGTCGAGGCCTGACGGAAGAATCTTGTGCGCGAGCGATGAGTTCCGCCGGGCGGCGCGGTCAGGACTCCCATGGACAACTCGAGCAGAACGCCGAACAAGGCCAAGTCGGGTGACGGCACGCTCATCGCGTACGAGCAGTGGGGCGCCGGGCCGCCGGTGGTTCTGGTCGGCGGAGCCCTGTGTACGGGGGCGACGGACGCTCCGCCGGCCGCGCTGCTCGCCCCGCAGTTCAGTGTCTTCACCTACGACCGGCGCGGCCGGGGCGCGAGCGGTGACACCGCTCCTTACGGGGTGGAGCGCGAGATCGAGGATCTCGCCGCCGTCCTCGCCGCGGCGGGAGGCAGCGCCTCGGTGCACGCCATCTCCTCGGGCGCCGCGCTTGCACTGAGGGCCGCCGCCGCCGGTCTGCCGATCACTCAACTCTCGGTGTACGAGCCGCCGTTCACAACGAATCCGGCGAGCCGCGAGGAGCCCGCCGCCTATGTCGCCAGGCTGCGTGAGCTGGTGGAGCAGGGGCAGCCCGGCGATGCTCTCGCGCTCTTCCTGACGGAGACCGGGATGCCTTCGGCGGCGGTCGAAGGGATGCGGCGGACGCCGACGTGGGCCGAGATGGAGGCGGTGGCGCACACCCTCCCCTACGACCACGAGATCATGGGCAACGGTCATGTGCCGGTCGAGCAGCTGCGTTCGATCGCGCAGCAGGTGTTGGTCGTCGGCGGCGGCGCGAGTCCCGACTGGCTGCGGGATGCGGCACGCGTGGTGTCCGAGTGCCTGCCGCGGGGCCGGCACCGCACGCTGACCGGGCAGACGCACGAGGTGACGCCCCAGGTGTGGCCCCGCTGCTGGCAGAGTTCTTCGCCGGTGAGTGCCGGAGCGGGGACTGACGGCTCCGGTACCGAACAGCCGGCTCCGGCACTGACCGGCCGCCGCCGGGTTCAGGCGACCGGCGCGGCCGTCCGCCCGGTCGTCGCGATGGTCGCCGAGCCGACCACGCGCGTGCCGTCGTACAGCACAATCGCCTGGCCGGGCGCCACGCCACGCACCGGTTCGGCGAACCGCACATTCAGCGTGCCGTCGACGAGCTCGGCGGTCACCGATGTCTCGCCGCCGTGCGCGCGCAGCTGAGCGGTGTACGTCCCCGGGCCCTTGGGCGCCGTGCCGCACCAGCGGGGCTTGATCGCCGTCAGGGCCGTGACGTCCAGTGCCTCGGCCGGGCCGACCGTCACCGTGTTGTTCACCGGGGAGATGTCCAGGACGTAGCGCGGCTTGCCGTCGGGGGCCGGGTGGCCGATGCGCAGGCCCTTGCGCTGGCCGATCGTGAAGCCGAAGGCCCCGTCGTGGCTGCCCAGCCTCGTGCCGGACTCGTCGACGATGTCGCCTTCCGCCGTGCCGAGGCGCGAGGCGAGGAAGCCCTGGGTGTCACCGTCCGCGATGAAGCAGATGTCGTGGCTGTCGGGCTTCTTGGCGACCGCGAGTCCCCTGCGCTCGGCCTCCGCGCGGATCTCGTTCTTGGTGGTGAGGGTGTCGCCGAGCGGGAACATGGCGTGCGCCAGCTGCCGCTCGTCGAGGACCCCGAGGACGTACGACTGGTCCTTGGCCATGTCGCTGGCGCGGTGCAGTTCGCGGCTGCCGTCCTCGCCCGTCACGACCGTGGCGTAATGACCGGTACAGACGGCGTCGAAGCCGAGCGCGAGCGCCTTGTCGAGCAGCGCGGCGAACTTGATCTTCTCGTTGCAGCGCAGACAGGGGTTGGGAGTGCGGCCGGCCTCGTACTCCGCGATGAAGTCCTCCACCACGTCCTCACGGAAGCGCTCGGCGAGATCCCACACGTAGAAGGGGATGCCGATGACATCCGCGGCGCGGCGGGCGTCGCGCGAGTCCTCGATGGTGCAGCAGCCGCGCGCGCCCGTGCGGAAGGACTGCGGGTTCGCGGAGAGCGCCAGGTGCACGCCGGTGACATCGTGTCCGGCCTCGGCGGCGCGGGCGGCGGCGACGGCGGAGTCCACGCCGCCGGACATTGCGGCGAGGACTCGGAGGGGGCGCTGGGAAGTCTGAGGAGTCATAGCCCTACCAGGGTAAGGGGCCCGGGGAACCGAAAGCTCGCGAGTATGCGTTGGTGATCACATGGGGAGTGATTCGAAGCGCGATGGCGGGGGCGGCAGGCAGGCCGTGAGCAGGCGGGCCGTGCTGATCGGCGGCGGGGCCGCGGTGGTGGGCGCCGGCGTGCTGGCCAGGGACGAGCTGAAGCGCCTCTGGTGGCGGGTGCCGGGGATCACGAAGGCACGCAAGGCGGGTGAGATCGACCACGCGGGCGCGGAATGGACTGCCGCGTCACGGGCGAACCGGCGACTCGCGGACCGGCCCGACGACTACCCCATCGACCGCGTGGTCATCCATGTCGTCCAGGGCAGCTATCCGTCGGCGCTCAAGTCCTTCAAGGATCCTGGGCACGGGGCCGCGACGCACTATGTCGTACGCAAGGACGGGCATGTGGCTCAGATGATCCGTGAGCTGGATGTGGCCTTCCACTCCGGGAACCGCTCGTACAACGAACGCAGCATCGGCATAGAGCACGAGGGTTTCGTGGACCGGCCGGCCGGTTTCACGGACGCGATGTACCGGTCGTCGGCGAAACTGACGGCGGACATCTGCGGGCGGTACGGGATACCGGTGGACCGCGAGCACATCATCGGGCATGTGGAGGTGCCGGGGACGGACCACACCGATCCCGGGCCACACTGGGACTGGGACCGCTACATGAGGCTGGTGGGGGACGCTCGGGCGGCGGCCCGGTAGAACCGGCGATTCGACGGCATTCCGCGTGCGCGGGGGCATTCCGCTTGCGCGAGCCCGGTCAGCGGCCTTGCGCGAGCCCGGTCAGCGGCCTTGCGCGAGCCCGGTCAGCGGCCTTGCGCGGGCCCGGTCAGCGGCAAAGCGGCCGGGATCAGACCAGACCGGCCGTACGGGCCCTTTCCACTGCCGGGCCGATGGCTTCCGCGACCGCGTCCACATCCGCCTTGGTGGAGGTGTGGCCGAGGCTGAAGCGCAGGGTGCCGCGGGCCAGGTCCGGGTCGGTACCGGTGGCGAGGAGTACATGGCTGGGCTGGGCGACGCCGGCCGTACACGCGGAGCCCGTGGAGCACTCGATGCCCTGTGCGTCCAGCAGCAGAAGCAGGGAGTCGCCCTCACAGCCGGGGAAGGAGAAGTGGGCGTTGGCGGGGAGGCGGTCGTCCGGGTCGCCGCCGAGGATCGCGTCCGGGACCGCCGTACGGACGGCGCGGACCAGGTCGTCGCGCAGCGAGCCGATCTCGTGGGCGAAGTCCTCACGCCGCTCGGCGGCGAGGCGGCCGGCCACGGCGAAGGACGCGATGGCGGGGGCGTCGAGGGTGCCGGAACGCACGTGGCGCTCCTGGCCGCCACCGTGCAAAACGGGCACCGGGCTGTACTCACGGCCGAGCAGCAGCGCACCGATGCCGTACGGGCCGCCGACCTTGTGTCCGGAGACGGTCATGGCGGCCAGACCCGATGCGGCGAAGTCCACTTCGAGCTGGCCGAAGGCCTGGACCGCGTCGGCGTGCAGCGGGACGCCGAACTCCTTCGCGACGGCGGAGAGTTCGGCCACCGGCATGACGGTGCCGATCTCGTTGTTGGCCCACATGACCGTGGCGAGCGCGACATCGTCGGGATTGCGCGCGATGGCCTGGCGCAGCGCCTCGGGCTGCACCCGCCCGTACGCGTCGACCGGCAGGAACTCGACCGTCGCCCCCTCGTGCTCGCCGAGCCAGTCGACGGCGTCGAGGACAGCGTGGTGCTCGACGGGGCTGGCCAGTACGCGAGTCCTGGCCGGGTCGGCGTCGCGCCTCGACCAGTACAGGCCCTTCACGGCGAGGTTGTCGGCCTCCGTGCCGCCGGAGGTGAAGACCACCTCGCTGGGCCGTGCGCCGAGCGCCTCGGCGAGGGTCTCGCGGGCCTCCTCGACGGCGCGGCGGGCCCGGCGCCCGGCGGCGTGCAGCGCGGAGGCGTTGCCGGTGACGGTGAGCTGCGCGGTCATCGCCTCGACGGCTTCCGGCAGCATCGGAGTGGTCGCAGCGTGGTCCAGGTAAGCCATGGTGGCCACGATTCTACGAGGCCCGGCGGGGGCGCGGACGCGGCGCAGGGGTGCACGGGCGTGCGGGCTCCGCTTTCCCGGCTCTCCGCGGCCGCCGGTGTCAGCCTCCGAGGCCCCAGACGACGGTTCCGTTCACGCTGACGAGTACGGCGAGAACGGCCAGGTCGGCGACGCCGAGTGCGAGTCCGAGCAGGGCGCGGAAGCGGCGGGTGGTGCCTCGCCAGAGGGCGATCACGGCCAGCACCACGGCGATCGGGCCGAGCAGGATGTTCATCACGAGCAGGCCGACCAGGCCGAGGACGAACGCGGCGACGGCCATGCCGTCGGCGTCGCGCCGCGCTTCGGGACGGGTTTCGGACTGCGTAGCCGGCCGGGTTCCGGGCTGAGTGGCATTCCGGTCGGCGGCATCCCCGAGGGTGCTCTCGGTGCGGGCGCCGCGTGCGGTGCGTGCAGTGCGTGCGGTAGCGGTGAGTTGCATGGTGGTTCGGCTCCTTCCGGATCAGTGGTTCCGGGCGCGACGCTCGCGCACGGCGAAGACGATCAGCCATGCACCGATGAGGGCGCAGGCCACGGCGGTGACGGAGAGCGGGAGTTGGGCCACTGCGCCCAGCATGATTCCCAGGAGGAGAAGCGCTGCGACGATGGCGATCATTGTCGTCCTTCCGAATTTTGGGTGAACACTTGTGAGTACGATTGTTCACTGACTGACGAGTCTACACTTCCCTTCTCGGGAGAACGGTTGTTTACTGAATGTTATGAGTCACACCGTCGGGATCCGTCAGGCCCAGAAACAGAAGACCCGTCAGGCCCTCCTGGACGCCGCGCTGCAGCTCCTCGAGGAGCAGAGCCTGAGCAGCCTCGGACTGCGTGAGGTGACTCGGGCCGTGGGTGTGGCACCGACGGCGTTCTACCGGCACTTCAGAGACACGGCCGACCTCGGCGTCGCGCTCGTCGAGGAGGCGCTCGGCAGCCTGCACGCCATGATCGGCGAGGCGCTCGCCGAGACCGGTGACGATGTACGTATCGACCGGACCGTCGCGCTGATCGCGGATCTCGTCCGCAGATCCCCCGCGCATGTCCGGTTCATCGCCCGCGAGCGCCATGGCGGAGTGCAGCCCGTACGCAAGGCGATAGGCGCGCAACTGCGCCGGTTCGCCGACGAGGTGGCGGCGGCCTTCGCACGCGAGCCGGAGTCGGCGGGATGGAGCGAGGCGGATCTGCGGATGCTCGCGGGCGTCTATGTCGACCACATGGTGATGACGGCGTACACGTTCCTGGAGGCCGGTCCCGAGGGCGAGGAGCGGGTCAGTTCGGTGGCCCGCCGCCAGCTGCGTCTGGTGAGTCTGGGCCGGCGCCACTGGCTGGACTGACGGGCCCGGCGGGCCCGTTTCCGTACAACTCGGCGACGGCCGCGGCCGCGCGGGCCAGCTCTTCTCGCGCCTCGGGCGGGGAGAGCACCTCCACGCTGTCGCCGAAGGCGAGCAGCGCGCGGGCCGCGGCCGCGGTCGACAGCGCGAGCTCCACGCGCGCCCACTCGCCGGCGACCTGAGGCTCCTCGGCGATCTGACCGGCCTGTATACGCAGGAACATGTCCAGCCGGTCGGTCCGCACCAGCGCCGTCACCCGTACATCCGCCGGGCGGGCCTCGACCTGACGGCGCAACACCTGCCAGACGTCCGCCAGTTCCCGGCCGGGGCGCCGCCGGACCGGCGCGTCGGTGAGAGTGGCGGCGAGCACGCGGTCCGCGCGGAAGAGCCGAGGGGCGGCCCGGTGGTCGGCGACCAGGTACCAGACGCCCGCCTTGACGACGAGTCCGTACGGATCGAGCGTATAGGTCCGCGGTTCGGTCGTCCCGCTGTGCCGGTAGCGCAGTCGCAGCCGTCGGTCGGTGAAGACGGCGGAGTTCAGCACGTCCAGATCGACGGCCGGCTGCGGTACGCGCATCCAGCGGGCCGGGTCGACCAGGATCCGCCGGCTCGTCAACTCGGCCGCCGGCCGGTGCGGTTCGGGCAGCGCGGCCATGACCTTGCGCAGTGCGGAGCCGAGCGCCTCGTCGAGGCCGAGCGCGGAGTGGACGCCCTGGGCGGCGAGGACGAAGAGGGCGCGGGACTCGTCGGCGGTCAGCCCGGTGACATCGGTACGGAAGCCGGGCAGCAGCGTGATGCCGCCGTGCCGCCCGCGCTCGGCGTAGACGGGGACGCCGGAGGAGGAGAGCGCCTCTATGTCGCGGTAGATGGTGCGTACGGAGACTTCGAGCCGCTCGGCGAGTTCGGCGGCCGGGACAAGACCGCGGGTCTGGAGGAGCAGCAGGATCGATAGCAGCCGGTCGGATTTCACGGGTCTCAGGGTCTTTGGAAAACATGACGGAAGGTGTCAGGTTATCCCGGAAGAGTCCCCCTCGTCACCGAGTTCCGGTCTTGAGGAGATGGACACCATGAACGATCCCCGCCCCTTGTACGAGCGCGCGGCCGACCAGTTCGCGAGCGTGCTGAAGACCGTGACGCCGGAGCGGCTCGACGGCCCGACACCGTGTACGGAGTTCGATGTACGGGCGCTGCTGTCCCATGTCGTGGGCGGTGTACACCGGATCGCGCTCATCGGGGAGGGCGGGGACGGCCTGTCCGTGCCGGCCCGGGTGGACGGTGTCGCGGACGACGGCTGGGTGACGGCGTACGAGGAGGCCCACCGCCGGTTCACGGCGGCGTGGGCGGACGACACGAAGCTGACCCGTGAGGTCACGGTCCCGTGGGGCACGGTGCCGGGCGCGGCCGCGGTGGGAGGCTACGTGATGGAGACACTCACGCACACGTGGGACCTCTCGTGGTCCCTGGGCCACCCGCTGCCGCTCGACCCGGCCCTGGCGGAGGTGATCCTGCCGATCGCCCACGAGGTGCTGCCGCCCGAATCCCGCGCGGAAGGCGCTCCCTTCGGGCCGGTGCGGGAAGCGCCGGAGGGTGCTGACGCGTACGACCGCCTGGCGGCGTGGCTGGGGCGCTCGGTGTGACGCATGGGAGGGGTGCCCCACCCTGCTTGACCGTGGGGCACCCCCCGAGCGGCTGAACCTCCGCCCTACTTCTCCGGCAGGCGGGCCGCCAAGGCGTCGACGCGGGACTGCCAGGCCGTCAGCGCCGATTCCGCGTCGAAGTCGCCCGGACCCGATTCGGTCAGGATCAGGCGCGGGCCGTGGCCCGTGCCGGGGGTCAGCTGCCAGCGGACCTCACCCCCGGAGTGGGTGGTGAAAGCCAGCAGGTCCGGGGCGTGCACTTCGCTGACCGGGCCCGGAGGAGTCCGCGGTGCGGTGAACCCCTTCGGTGCCGGTGTGCCCTTCAACGGCTCCGTGCCCGAAGTCAGTTCGGCCCAGACCGTCTCCACGGGGCGCACCAGCTGGCGTTCGATGCGGATCCGGCGACCGTCCGCCGTGTGCTCGACCACGCCGCGGCCCAGATCGAACTGCGCGAGGTACGTCTCGTGCAGTTCACCGAAGGTGTCCTGTGTGACGTCGACCTTCCCGTCGTCCAACAACTGGCCCAGCGCGGTGATGCACAGATGCCAGCCCGAGGCGAAGCTCGCCGCGCCGAAGCGGTCGCCGAAGGTGTGGACGAGGGTGAGCAGCGAGCCATCGCCCTCCGGGGTGATCTCCCAGCGCAGATGGTCCTCGCCCCAGGTGAAGGCGAAGACACGCGGCTCCTCTGCGTCCGTCACGGTGCCTGTCATCCCCGGCTCGCCGGAACCGGGGAAGACGAAGCCGATTGCCCCTCCGGGCCTGAGCTCCACGGACACCTCGGACGGGAACCACCGGGCGAGGTGGGCGGGTTGGGTGATGGCGGCCCAGACTCGCTGCGGCGGCTGCGCGAGCCGGCGCTCCATCCGGAGCGCGGTGCGCCCGTCCGCAGTGGTGAGAGTGTCGGAGTGCGGGTTCATGAGGAGTCGTCCTCCATCGCGTCGGACTGTCGTCCATGGGGGTCCACCCGGACGAAGTCCGGGGGAGCGTCGAGACTCCCCGCCCACAGATGGCGGTAGTGCGCGAGCCAGGCGTCGAGCTCCGCGAGGGGCTCGGGCGTCAGCTCGTACCAGCGGCGCTGGGCGTCCTGGCGGACCCGGACCAGACCGGCCTCCCGCAGCACTCGCAGATGCTTGGAGGTGCCGGGCTGGCTCAGGCCGAGCCGGTCGGTGAGCTCACCGACCAGGTGCGGACGCTCCAGAAGCCGATCGAGGATCCTGCGCCTGCTCGGATCCGCGAGCACGTCGAACGGTATGGGCATACCTCGAACATACTTCGCGGGTTATATACCGGCAACGACATGAAGGCGGGTCCTCAGTCGCGCGGAGCCTTCGCCAGCTGGCGCGACTGAGCCACCAGGCGGTCCGCGCTGTCCCAGACCTCCGCGTCCTCCTCCAGGAATCCACCGGCCAGGTTGCGGGTCGCGATGGAGACCCGGAGCGGTCCGGGGGCCGGGCGGCAGCGGATGTGCGTGGTGAGTTCGACCGTCGGCGTCCAGCCCTTCAGGCCCAGCTCGAACGAGGTCGGCGGCAGCGCGTCGACCGTGAGCAGCAGCGAGAACGGGTCGGCGTCACGGCCGTCGGCGAGGGCGAACCAGCCGCGCATCTCGCCCTTGCCGGAGGGGGCGCCGACGGCCCAGCCGACGGTCGTCGGGTCGAGCTTGATGTTCAGGCGTTCCGTGATGGCCGAGCTGCCGGGGATCTTCGGCGCGGGACCGTCGGACGGGCCGAGGCAGTCCTGGAGCGCCGGCATGACGGGCGGCTCCGCCGACGTGCGTACGTCGTCGGGCAGCGCGTCCAGGTCTCCGTACGAGGCGAGGACGCGGATGCGCTCGACCTCCGTGCCGTCCTCGGCGTACTGGAACAGCGAGGCCTGGCCGGTGGAGAGCGTGCGGCCGGTGCGTACGACCTCGGTGCGGATGACCGCGGGGCCCGGGTGCGACGCCGTGAGGTAGTGCGCCGAGACCGTGAACGGGTCGGGGTGCGGCAGAGCGTCCCCGAGCGCACGGCCGAGCAGGGCCAGCAGGTAGCCGCCGTTGACGGCGCGGATGATCGTCCAGCCCGCCGAGAGCTCCGCGTCATAGATGCCCGGTGCGCGCAGGGTGACAGCGGTGTCGCGGTCGAACTCACTGTCCCCGATGGTTGCCTGTACTGCCTGTGCCATGGCGGCACCGTACAACAGAAAATTACTGAGCGGTAGCTTTTTTTGCTCTGTGCGGGCCAGACCGGCGGAACGCGGCATTCCGGAGCGGTCCGGCTCTGCCGGCTCTCTTCGGCTAGCTCTCTTCGGCGGCTGCCGAGCGCCGGTTCCAGGCGCGCGGCGCGCGCCAGTGGAAGCGCATCGCGAGCAGCCGCAGCACGAACGCGGTCACCACGGCGAATCCACTGGTGGCCGCGTTCAGTACGTCGAACTGGATGGCGACCACCACCATGGTCGCGCCGACAATGGCGGGGACGGCGTACAGATCACGGTCCCAGCGCAGCAGCGACGGCACCTCGTTGGCGAGTACGTCACGCAGCACACCGCCACCCACGGCGGTGGCAAGCCCGAGCGCGGCGGAGAAGGTGAGGCCGAGCCCGTACTCGTAGGCCTTGGTGGTGCCGGTGACGCAGAACAGGCCGAGGCCTGCGGCGTCGAAGACATTGACACCGACCTGGATGCGCTCGACGTGCGGATGCAGGAAGAAGACCAGAGCGGTCGCCACGAGCGGCATGAGGAAGTAACCGAGATCGCTGAAGGCCGCGGGCGGGACGGCCCCGATGATCAGGTCACGAAGGAGCCCTCCGCCCAGCGCGGTCACCTCAGCGAGCACCGCGATGCCGAAGACGTCGAAATTCTTGCGTACGGCGAGCAGTGCGCCGGAGATCGCGAAGACGAAGATCCCGGCGAGGTCGAGCGCATGCTGGACGGAGGGCGTGAACAGTTCATGGAGCACCGGACGATTGTGCCGGTTCCACGACGCGGAGCTTGCCGTGGTTACCCGCGGATCGACCGGCGGTCCCCGCCGGCGGCCTCCGCGGCGCCGCCGACGACGCCCGTAGCGGGCTGAGCCTCGGCCTCGCCTTCTTCGCCCGGGCGGGCGCGGCCTCGCTTTCCCCGGCGCCCACGGCCCCTCCTGGCCGAGCCGTCACCTTCGCCGGCCGCAGGCTCGGCCTGCGGCTGCGCGGCCGCACCTCCGGCAGGTCCCGGCGCCGTCGGCGTACGACGCCGCGCTCGGCCGAAGGCTCCGCCCCGGTTGCCCCGGACTCGCCCTGCGCATCGGCGCTCTCGCCTGCGACAGGCCCGGCCCGGCCGACGGCGTCGCCATCGGCCGGAGCTCTCACCCCGGCAGCGCCTGACTACCCGTCGGACGCCTTGCCTTCGACGGGCCCGGTCCTGTCGCCCGGCTGCGCATCGGCGTCCTCACCCACGGCAGGCTCAGGCCCGCTGTCGGCGGCGTCGTCCGACGCCGCGGCGGCCGGGGTCTCCGCCTCGATGGCCTCAGGCTCGGCCTTGGCGAGGCTCGCCCCGGCCTCGGTGTGGTCCGCGTCCTCGTCGGACTTCGCAAGGCTCGCCCCTGCGGTCTCCGATGCCTTCGGCGTCACGTCGACGATCTCGATCGCCTCCCGCGCCGACGGCAGGAGCGCCGCGTCGCCCGGGGCCAGGTCCGGTGCGTTCTCCGGGTGGTGGCAGGCCACCTGGTGGCCCGTCTTCAGTGCCAGCAGCGGCGGTTCCTGCGTCTTGCAGATATCCGTCGCCTTCCAGCACCGGGTGTGGAACCGGCAGCCGCTCGGCGGGGAGATCGGCGACGGGACGTCGCCCTTGAGCAGGATGCGGTCGCTCTTGGCGCCACGCCGCTTCGGGTCAGGCACCGGCACCGCCGAGAGCAGCGCCTTCGTGTACGGGTGCATCGGCGACTCGTACAGCGACTTGCGGTCCGTCAGCTCGACGATCTTGCCCAGGTACATCACCGCGATGCGGTCCGAGACATGGCGGATGACCGACAGGTCGTGGGCGATGATCACATAGGTGAGACCCAGCTCGTCCTGGAGGTCGTCCAGCAGATTCACCACCTGCGCCTGGATCGACACGTCCAGCGCCGAGACCGGCTCGTCCGCCACGACCAGCTTCGGCTTCAGGGCGAGGGCCCGCGCGATACCGATGCGCTGGCGCTGGCCGCCGGAGAACTCGTGCGGGTAGCGGTTGTAGTGCTCGGGGTTGAGACCGACCAGGCCCAGCAGCCGCTGGACCTCCTTCTTGATCCCGCCCTCGGGTGTGACGCCCTGCAGCTTGAACGGCGCGCTGACGATCGAACCGACCGTGTGGCGCGGGTTCAGCGAGCCGTACGGGTCCTGGAAGATCATCTGCACGTCCCGGCGCATCGGGCGCATGCCCGCGACACCGAGGTGCGTGATGTCCTTGCCCTCGAACTCGATCTTGCCACCGGTCGGTTCGAGCAGCCGGGTGATGAGCCGGCCCATCGTCGACTTGCCACAGCCGGACTCACCCACGACACCGAGCGTCTCGCCGGGAAGTACGTCGAAGCTGATGCCGTCGACCGCCTGAACGGCACCGGCCTGCCGGCGCAGCAGCCCCTTCGTGATCGGGAAGTGCTTGACCAGTCCGGTGACCTTGAGCAACGGCTCGGGCGAGGAGGTGGCCTGCTCCGGGATCGCCATCTCGGAATCCTTTGTCTCACTCAAAGCTTCGGCGCAATCTCTTCGGTCCAGATCCGCGTGCGGTCCTCCTGCGACATGTGGCAGGCCGAGTGGTGTCGGCTGCCGACCTCCCGCAGCTCCGGCCGCTCGGTGCGGGTGATCCCGCCCTTGGGCACATCGGCGTACGGGCAACGCGGGTGGAAAGCACAGCCACTGGGGATGTTGATCAGGCTGGGCGGGGAACCCTTGACCGGGATGAGGCGCTCGGTCTGGTCACGGTCGATACGCGGCATCGAGCCCAGCAGGCCCCAGGTGTAGGGGTGCTGCGGCTCGTAGAAGACCTTCTCGGCCGGACCCCGCTCGACGCAGCGGCCGCCGTACATCACCAGGATGTCGTCGGCCAGCTCGGCGACGACGCCCAGGTCATGGGTGATGATGATGACCGCGGAGCCGAACTCCTTCTGCAGATCCCGGATCAGGTCGAGGATCTGCGCCTGGACGGTGACGTCCAGCGCGGTGGTCGGCTCGTCCGCGATGAGCAGCTCGGGGTTGTTGACCAGCGCCATCGCGATCATCGCGCGCTGGCGCATACCGCCGGAGAACTCGTGCGGGTAGCTGTCCACCCGCTTGTGGGGCTCCGGGATGCCCACCCGGTCCAGCAACTCGACGGCCCGCTTCAGGGCGGTCTTCTTGTCCGCCTTGTTGTGGACCTGGTACGCCTCGCTGATCTGCTTGCCGATGGTGAAGTACGGATGCATCGCGGACAGCGGATCCTGGAAGATCATCGCCATGTCGCGGCCGCGCAGGCGGCGTACCTCGTCCGGATCTGCGGTCAACAGTTCCTTGCCGTTCAGCCAGATCTCGCCGGAGAGGTGCGCCTTCTGCCGGCCGTACTGGCCGACGCGGTGCAGGCCCATGATGCCGAGCGAGGTCACCGACTTGCCGGAACCGGACTCACCCACGATGCCGAGGGTCTTGCCCTTCTCCAGCGTGAAGGAGAGTCCGTCGACCGACTTCACGAGACCGTCGTCGGTCGGGAAGTGCACCTGGAGGTCGCGTACCTCGAGGAAGGCGGTGGAGGGGGCCGAGCCCGCGGAGACGGGCTCGCCGACGGCGCCGGTCTTCGTCAGATCGGTCATGAGAGCCTCACTCGGGGGTCGATCACTGCGTACATGAGGTCCACGACGAGGTTGGCGAGGACGACGAAGAAGGCCGCGATGAGCGTGACTCCGAGGATCACGGGCAGATCGTGGTCGCTGATTGCCTTCACCGCGTTGTAGCCGAGGCCGTGCAGGGAGAAGGTGCTCTCGGTCAGGACCGCGCCGCCCACCAGGGCTCCGAGGTCCAGGCCGAGGACGGTCAGGATCGGGGTCATGGTCGAGCGCATCGCGTGCTTGCCGATGACCACCGGTTCCGTGAGGCCCTTGGCTCTGGCGGTGCGGATGTAGTCCTCGTTGAGGACCTCCAGCATGGTGGCGCGGGTGAGCCTGGCGTACATCGCGGCGTACAGGAAGGCCAGCGTGACCCACGGCAGAACCATGCCGTTGAACCAGGCCGCCGGATCCTCACTGAACGCCGCGTCCGGCCGGTCGAACCACCCCAGCTGGTCGGAGAAGAGCGCCAGGGAGAGCATGCCGGTGAAGTAGATGGGCAGCGAGACACCGCCGAGAGCGATGCCCATCGCCGAACGGTCCAGCGGCGTACCGCGCTTGAGGGCGGAGATGATGCCGGTGGAGACACCACCGATCACCCAGAGCACGACAGCACCCGCGGCGAGCGAGAGGGTGACCGGCAGCCACTCGAGCAGCAGCGGCCAGACCTCCTGCTCGGTTTTGAACGAGTACCCGAAGCAGGGCGCGGCGCATTGCGTCACGTCGGAGCCGTTGGCGTACGTCCGTCCGACAGCCAGCCCGGCCACGAACTTCCCGAACTGGACCAGGATCGGGTCGTCCAGGCCCATCTTCTGCCGGATGCCCTCGATGGAGGCGGGGTCGGACTGTTTGCCGACGAAGTACAGCGCCGGGTCCGTCCCGATCATCTTGGGGAAGAGGAAGAAGATTCCGAAGGTCACCAGCGTGATGACCATCAGCATGACGATGACGGCGAAGATTCGCCTGATGAGATATGCAAGCACTGCGCTCGGCCCGACGGTGGCCCGGGGGCCCTCTCTTATGGAGAGGGCCCCGGGCCACCGCTCGCGGCCATCACCTGCCCTTCGTGCCTAGCGGGTGTGGCACTGGAACGTGAACTGACTGGGATTTACTTGACGACGCCGAGCGAGGCGTAGTCGTAGCGGCCGTTGTAGGCGTCCGCGGTGTAGGCGTTGGTCAGGCGGGTGCTGCGCCAGGTGATCGTCTTGTCGTAGACGAAGGGCAGGTAGACAGCAGCCTCGGAGACCTTCTGGTTCATCTGCTTGTAGATCTCGCCGGCCTTGGCCGGGTCGGTCTCGGCGATGGCCTGGTCGAAGAGCTTGTTGACCGCGGGGTCGTTCAGCTCGGAGAAGTTGTTGTTACCGCTCTGCAGGATGAACCGGCCGTCGACCAGCGGCTGCGAGAAGCCCTGGCCGGTCGGGAAGTCCGCGCCCCAGCCCATGATGATGATGCCGTAGCCCTTGGACTTGACGACCTTCGGCGAACCGATGATGCCGGACGTCTGGGCGCCGTCGAACTGGTCGACCTGAGCGTCGATGCCGACCTGCTTCAGCGCGTTCTGCAGCGAGACGGCCGTGGCGACCTCGACCGGCTTGTTGTTGCGCACCGCGATGGTGGTCTTGAAGCCGTTCGGCTGGCCACAGGCCTTCAGCGCGGCCTTGGCCTTCTCGACGTTCGGCTTGCTGTCGTTCTTGAGGACCTCGTACGGGTCGTACGTGGGGTCGGAACCCTTGATGCCCGCGGGGAGCATGTTCGGGGCGATGTCGCCACCGGCCTGCGGGCCGCCACGGGCGGTCTGCAGCGACTTCTTGTCGGCGGCGTAAATGACTGCCTTGCGGCACTCGATGTTGTCGAACGGCTTGACCGTCTGCGGGAAGACCGCGTAGCGGATGAAGCCGGTCTGGCCGTTGTCGAGGTTGTCCTTGTGCTTGCGCAGGGCGGTGGTACGCGCCGCCTGGCCGATGCCCGTCGCGTTGATGTCGACATCGAAGTCGCCCTTGAGCAGGCGCTTGTCCATGTCGTCCGCGTTGGTCATGAAGGTGACCGTGATCTTGTCCGGAAGCGCCTTGCGGATGGTGTCCGAGGCGGGCTTCCAGTTGGTGTTGCGGGACAGCGACATCGACTTGTTCGGCGCGTACGAGTCGATCTTGTACGGGCCGTTGGAGAAGGGCTTCAGGCCGTACTTGGAGGCGGTGTCCTTCTCCTTCTTCACCGGCGAGGCCGCCGGCATGGCGAGCATCTGCTCGAAGTCACCGTTCGGCTTCGGCAGCTTGAAGACGATGGTCTTCGCGTCCGGCGTCTCGATCGCCTTCAGGCCGAGCTTGTCCGCGGCCTTGTCCTTGTACGGACCCTTGTACTCGGTCTTCGGGTCGAGCACCTGCATCAGGTAGACCGGACCGCCGGAGATGACGTCCTGAGCCCAGGTGCGCTCGATGCCGTACTTGATCTCCTGCGAGGTGACGGGCGTGCCGTCCTCCCAGGTCACGTTGTCCTTGAGGGTGTACTTGTAGGTCTTGCCGCCGTCCGATATCTCGGCCTTCGCGGTCGCGAGGTCCGGGACGAGCTCGGTGCTGCCCTGGCCCGGCGCCGCCTTGAAGCTGACGAGCTGGCGGGTGTAATAGCGGGCGAAGTCCCACATGAAGCCGTAGTAACCGCGCTGCGGGTCCCACGAGTCGGCGTCCTGGGTGCCGACGAACTTCAGCGTGCCGCCCTTGGTGTCGGACGCGTTGGCGACCTTGCCAATGCCGGCGTTGAAGCCGGCCGCCTTGCCGGCGCCGTCCTTGCCGTCGTCCTTGCCGCCACATGCCGTGGCGGTCAGCAGGGCCGCGAGCACGACAGCCGTGCCTGCGGCAAGCCTGCGCTTCGACGTGCGATTGGTTGTCACGATGCTCGCAACCTCCGTAGTAGTCACTGCCCTTGAGGGCCGTGGTTCTGGGCTATTGCTCCTGACGGCTTCGGCAGGGGCGGTGTGTCCGCAGGGACGTGTGGGGGTCAGCGGGACCCCTTCGGGTCCAGCGCATCTCGTACGCCGTCGCCGAAGAGATTGAAGGCCAACACGGTGACGAAGATCGCCAGGCCCGGGATGATCATGAACAGCGGATCGTCCTCGTAGGTGCGCACGGCCGTCGAGAGCATCTCGCCCCACGACGGAGTGGGCGGCTTGACGCCAACGCCGAGGAAGCTCAGGGCGGCTTCCGTCAGGACGTTGGTGGGGATCATCAGCGTCGTGTAGACGGTGATCGGGGCCACCAGGTTCGGCAGCAGCTCCCGGAAGAGGATGTACGTACGGCCCGCACCGAGGCTGCGCGCCGCTTCGACGTACTCCCGCTCACGCAGCGAGAGCGTCTGCCCGCGCACGATCCGGCCGATGTACGGCCAGCCGAAGAAGCCGATCACCAGGACGAGGACCGCGATGCGCAGACCCGAACCGGAGAAGCCCCACAGTTCATTCGGGACGACCGAGATCAGGGCGATGATGAAGAGCAGCTGCGGGAAGGCCAGCAGCAGGTCCATCACCCGGCTGATCGCCGCGTCGACCCAGCCGCCGAAGTAGCCGGCGACGACTCCGAAGACGGTGCCCAGGGTGACCGCGACGAAGGCGGACAGGAAGGCGACGAGAAGCGAGATCCGCGCGCCGTAGACGATTCGGCTGAAGACGTCCCGGCCGTTGACCGGCTCAACTCCGAAGAGGAAGTCGGAATTGATGCCACCCCAGTCACCGATCGGGGTACCCAACAGCGGGTCGATCGCATCCTCGTGGAGCTCCTCCGGCGGGTGGCCGAGCAGACTCACGATCAGTGGAGCGAATATCGCGACCACGATCAGGAGGAGCACCACGAAACCGCCGACAAGTGCGACCTTGTCACGCTTCAACCGGATCCAGGCGATCTTCCAGGGCGAACGCCCTTCGATGGCCTTCTGCGGGACATCGGCGGCGACATCGACGGCCGCGGTTTCGGCCGCGCTCGTGTCGTGCAGTGGTGCCGTCATCGTGGTGGGGACCCCTCTCGGCCGGCGGTGACCGACCCATGCCCGCCGCTGTAGCGGCTTCGTTCACATCAGTGGTGCAGTTGTGTGTGTTGCGAGGAATGTTCGAAAAAGCTGGTCGTACACAGGACCGAAGGGTCCTTGTTGCCGGGAGTCTTCAACGCTGCCGCGATCACCCGCCAGACCCCTCGGGGAATGTTTGCTCAAACGTGATGAGGGGAGGGGGTTTCCGTTATACGGACGGAGCCACCGACTGAGCGGAACGCCAAATATCGCAAATGGGGCGAAAGTTGACTGTTGTGCCGCCATGCGGACGAGGGCGGCTCTTCGATTGCAAGGCGTTTGAAGGTCCAAGCGCACACAATTGCACCCCAAGTGTGAAGTTGGGGCATGGAATCAGCAGGTCAGGCCCTGAGCGTCAATGTGCTGTCACGGCCGACTCAGCGGCCGTGCGGCGGCGGATAGCCGTAGCCGCCGCCGGCGGGCACGCCGCCGGCATGGGCCTCACGGTCGTAGAACGGGCGGGCGTTGGCCCGCAGCCACATCGTGACGGGGTCGTACTCGTCGGACATCGCGACGGTGGAGACCGGCAACCCGTCCGGTACCGCGGCGATCGACTGCTGCATCATCGCCCGCACCGTGTCCACGGACTGCCTGCTCGTGTCGTACAGATCGAGCCCGATGGCGAGATACGGAGCGCCGAGCGCGGGCTGCACCCAGGCGCGGCGCAGCGAGCGGATCGCGTGCGTGCGGTGGGCATTCTGGGCGAGCAGGCCGTAGAAGTGCGGGAGCTCGATGGCCGGTTCGGACAGTCGCAGCGGTCCTGCGGGCATCCGGTCGAGGCCGGTGGCGATGCGGCGCAGATCCAGCCAGGGGATGCCGACGCCGCCGCCCGGCGCGTGCGGGTTGAGCCAGATACCCCAGCGGTCCGGGTACAGCGCGCGGGCGATGTCCCGGCCGGTGACCACCTCGTGGGCACGGTTCCAGCCGGAGACGGAGAGCTCCTGGGCGGAGGTGACGCAGGGCGCGTAGCCGACGCCGTCGACCTCCATGTTGCCGTACTGGGCGTCCGACGATCCGGCCTGGCCGTGCCAGAGCAGCATCCAGACCTGGCCGTTCGACGGGTCGGCGATGGCGTGCAGCAGCGCCTCGTACGCGTCGTAGCGTCCGGGAGTCACCTGGCGCAGCATGTGCTCGACCTGCCCGGCCGCCGCGGTGCCTGACGCACTCACCCTGGTTCCGCCCCTCTTCGATGCCTCTTCGATGCAGCAACACCACAGCCGCCCCGGGCACACGAGTGCTGCGGTAAGGCCATCAAACCAGCTTAATCGGCAGTCCTGACACCGACTTGACGACTACAAGTGCGGCCGTTCGTAGAAGGGCCGCACCCGCTCCAGCATCCATGCGCCGACCGGGTCCTGGGCGGCATCCAGCAGTACGAGGTTGACCGGCCAGCCCACCTGGACCCGGCCGAGCGCCCGGCCGAGCGCGTCCATCGGGGCATTGCGCTCGGCGGCCTCCCAGGAGGAGAGCTGGACACCTATGAAGAGGGCCGGCGGGTCGCCCTCGATGGAGGCGAGCGCACGACGGGCGGTGAGGACGACGCCGGAGGCCTCGAACTCCCCGGCCGCGGCGGCGAGGAAGTCGACCGGCTCTTCCTGCCAGTCGGGCTCGAAGAGCCGGACCCGGCCGCCGGTCGCGGGGCCGTCCAGCGGTGTACGTCCCACCCGGCACAGCTCGGCGACCGCGGGCGGCGGCAGCGGCGCGCCGACCGTACCGCCGGGATTCACGGCGATACCGAGCTGCGGAGGCAGCCCGCGGGCGAATTCCCGTGCGGGCGCGACGGTGAAGGAGACATGGCTGCCGACGCACTGCAGATACTGCTGCTCGGAGCTGAAGACCGGGACATAGGGAGCGCCGTCGATCTCCATCGTGGGCAGATCGAGATCGGGGCTGTCGGGTCCGCCGCCGTTGGGCAGCGGCACCCAGATATGACTGCGGCCGAGCACCTCGACCAGCCGGCCGCCTGCCGAGGGGTTGCCGAGCGATGCGCCGAGCACCTCTTCCAGCTCGTTCCCCGGCCAGCCGGAAGACGGATACGGATGGGTCTGCTCCGGTATCTCCATGTGCGGTCCTTCTCCCCCGGCTTCCACGGCTGCGCGCCACGAGCCTAACTCCGCGGCCCGACGGACATGAACCGGGGCTCCGCGGATCCCGCTCCTCAAAGGCCTCAGAGGCCGAGTCCCAGCCCCGCGCGCACCGCCCTACGGCTTCTCGAAGCCGACCCGCGCCAGCACCCCCGCCGCGTCCCGGTCCAGCAGCACCGCCGAAGCGCAGCCCGCCGGCAGCCGGCCCGCCTCCGCGTCGCCGATCAGATGCCCGACCGCGCGCCGGTGCCGGGCGAAGGCGTACCCGGAGACACCGCGACCCCGCTCGCGCTGGCCCTGTCTGGCGACCTCGGGCGTGACGTCGAGCAGCACCAGATGGAGACCGCTCCCGCGACGGAGCGCCACGCGGACCAGCCAGCGCCGCACCCAGGTCTGCGTACCGCAGTCATGGACGACGACACTCTCGCCGGAGCGCAGCGCCCGCCTCAGCCCGGCGTAGTGGGCGATCCGTACCAGCGGGCGGTAGACGGCGTACGGCAGCAGCCGCGGCATCAGGGCCTCCCAGCGGTCCCGGGTGTCCTGCGAGTCGATGACACGGCCGCGCGCCGCGCGCCGGATCAACGTGGACTTGCCGCTGCCGGGCAGGCCGGAGACGACCACCACATCACCGGCGGCGAAGACCAGACTGTGCGGACTGCGCCCCGAGCGGTCCCTGAGGTCGCGCAGTATGGCCTCGGGCGCCCCGCGCAGTTCCCGTGCGGACATGTCCGGCCGGGCGGGCACCCCCGCGGTCGTCGCACAGGCACCGGACTGCTGCAACGTCATCACCCTCCCCCATGTCGGGTCACGCTCACCCTTGCCCATGAAGTGTAAAGAATTGGTAATGCGACACAACCTATTCGCAGCTGCGGGCCACTTCGGGCAGGCGCGGCCGCGTTCCGGACCACACGCACCACTCTGGCGCGATGCGTGCAATGATGTGCCCGCCAACTGCATACCGGCCGCTTGAATCCACGCGGGAGAGTCCTGGCCACTGTGTGCGCCGGGCGCCGAAGGAGCAAGTCCCTCCCTTGAATCTCTCAGGCCCCGTACCGCGTGTGATGAGGCAGATCTGAAAAGCGAGCCGCTGTCGAGTGGCTCCACCCAAGGTGCAAGTCACGACCATCAATACGTGTGGTCGGGACGAACCTCTCAGGTTCCGATGACAGATGGGGAGGATTGTCCTCGCCGGCCATGCCCTGGGAGCCACTTCTATGAGTCACGTCCCCCGTCTGACTGCCCTCGACGCCCTGCACCGCTCGCTGGGCGCGACCATGACCGACTTCGCGGGCTGGGACATGCCGCTGCGGTACGGCAGTGAGCGCGACGAGCACAACGCCGTACGCACCAAGGCCGGTCTCTTCGACCTGTCGCACATGGGCGAGATCACCGTCAGCGGACCGCGCGCGGCCGATCTCCTCGACTTCGCGCTGGTCGGCAACATCGGCGGAGTGGCCGTCGGCCGCGCCCGCTACACCATGATCTGCCAGGAGGACGGCGGGATCCTCGACGACCTGATCGTCTACCGCCTCGGCGAGACGGAGTACATGGTCGTCGCCAACGCGGGCAACGCCCAGGTGGTGCTGGACGCGCTGACCGCCCGCGCCGAGGGCTACGACGCCGAGGTACGGGACGACCGCGACGCGTACGCGCTCATCGCCGTCCAGGGCCCGGAGTCCCCCGGGATCCTCGCATCGCTGACCGACGCCGACCTGGACGGGCTGAAGTACTACGCCGGCCTGCCCGGCACGGTCGCCGGCGTCCCGGCGCTGATCGCCCGTACGGGCTACACCGGTGAGGACGGCTTCGAGCTCTTCGTCCAGCCGCAGTACGCCGAGAAGCTCTGGCAGGCGCTGACCGAGGCGGGCGCGCCCGTCGGTCTCGTCCCGGCCGGTCTGTCCTGCCGCGACACGCTCCGCCTGGAGGCGGGCATGCCGCTGTACGGGCATGAACTGACCACCGCGCTGACCCCGTTCGACGCGGGCCTCGGCCGGGTCGTGAAGTTCGAGAAGACCACGAACGACGGGCGTTTCGTCGGCCGCGAGGCACTCGAGGCAGCCGCCGTGCGCGCCGAGTCCAACCCGCCGCGCAAGCTCGTCGGCCTGATCGCCGAGGGCCGCAGGGTCCCGCGGGCCGGCTTCTCCGTGGTCGCGGGCGGCCAGGTCGTCGGCGAGGTCACCTCCGGTGCGCCCTCCCCGACCCTCGGCAGGCCGATCGCCATCGCGTATGTGGACGCGACGCACGCCGTCCCGGGCAGCGAGGGCGTCGGCGTCGACATCCGCGGCACCCACGAGCCGTACGAGATCGTCGCGCTGCCGTTCTACAAGCGCCAGAAGTGATCGTCCGCACCTTCACTCCGTTCACCAGCACTCCCCCGCGTACAGGAGAATTCAGGCCATGAGCAACCCCCAGCAGCTGCGCTTCAGCAAGGAGCACGAGTGGCTGTCGGCCGCCGAGGACGGCGTGTCGACGGTCGGCATCACGGAGCACGCGGCGAACGCACTCGGCGATGTGGTGTACGTCCAGCTCCCTGAGGTAGGTGACACGGTGACCGCGGGCGAGACCTGCGGTGAGCTGGAGTCGACCAAGTCCGTCAGCGACCTGTACTCCCCGGTCAGCGGTGAGGTCACCGAGGCCAACGAGGACGTCGTCAATGACCCGTCTCTGGTGAACTCCGCCCCCTTCGAGGGCGGCTGGCTCTTCAAGGTGCGCGTCAGCGAGGAGCCGAAGGACCTGCTCTCCGCCGACGAGTACACCGAGTTCTCCGGCAACTGACCACGACCACGACAGGGATCGAGATGTCGCTTCTCAACGCCCCTCTCCATGAGCTGGACCCGGACGTCGCCGCCGCTGTCGACGCCGAGCTCCACCGCCAGCAGTCCACCCTCGAGATGATCGCCTCGGAGAACTTCGCTCCGGTCGCGGTCATGGAGGCGCAGGGCTCCGTCCTCACCAACAAGTACGCCGAGGGCTACCCGGGCCGCCGCTACTACGGTGGCTGCGAGCACGTCGATGTCGTCGAGCAGATCGCGATCGACCGCATCAAGGCACTCTTCGGCGCCGAGCACGCCAACGTCCAGCCGCACTCGGGCGCCCAGGCGAACGCGGCCGCGATGTTCGCGCTGCTGAAGCCGGGCGACACGATCATGGGTCTGAACCTCGCCCACGGCGGGCACCTGACCCACGGCATGAAGATCAACTTCTCCGGCAAGCTGTACAACGTGGTCGCGTACCACGTGGACAGCGAGACCGGCCAGGTCGACATGGCCGAGGTCGAGCGCCTCGCCAAGGAGTCCCGTCCGAAGCTGATCGTCGCCGGCTGGTCCGCGTACCCGCGCCAGCTCGACTTCGCGGCCTTCCGCCGGATCGCGGACGAGGTCGGCGCGTACCTGATGGTCGACATGGCCCACTTCGCGGGCCTGGTCGCCGCCGGTCTGCACCCGAACCCGGTGCCGCACGCCCATGTCGTCACCACCACCACGCACAAGACCCTCGGCGGTCCGCGCGGCGGTGTGATCCTGTCGACGCAGGAGCTCGCCAAGAAGATCAACTCCGCGGTCTTCCCCGGTCAGCAGGGCGGTCCGCTGGAGCACGTCATCGCGGCGAAGGCGGTCTCCTTCAAGGTCGCGGCGACCGAGGAGTTCAAGGAGCGCCAGCAGCGCACCCTGAACGGCGCCCGTATCCTCGCCGAGCGTCTGATCCAGGCCGACGTGACCGAGCACGGCGTCTCCGTACTGTCCGGCGGCACGGATGTGCACCTGGTCCTGGTCGACCTGCGCAACTCCCAGCTGGACGGCCAGCAGGCCGAGGACCGCCTCCACGAGGTGGGCATCACGGTCAACCGCAACGCGATCCCGAACGACCCGCGGCCGCCGATGGTCACCTCGGGTCTGCGGATCGGCACCCCTGCGCTGGCCACCCGCGGTTTCCAGGACGAGGACTTCCGTGAGGTCGCCGACATCATCGCCGAGGCGCTGAAGCCGTCGTACGACACGCAGGCGCTGAGCGCCCGGGTCTCGGCCCTGGCCGCGAAGCACCCGCTTTACCCTGGCCTGAAGTAATTCCGTACGCTTTTGTACGAACTCACGGGGCACCGCGCACACTGGTCAGTGCGTGCGGTGCCCCGCACCAGGTATCGCCTCGGTACCGCCACGCACCGCCCTCTGCACCACCCCGGCAGACAAAGGCGTCTACCAACCCCCTAGGAGTCTTCCGTGGCCATTTCGGTCTTCGACCTGTTCTCGATCGGCATCGGCCCGTCCAGCTCCCACACCGTCGGCCCGATGCGCGCGGCCGCCCTGTTCGCGCGGCGGCTCAAGAACGAGGGCCTGATGGCCCACACCGCCGCCATACGCGCCGAGCTCTTCGGCTCACTGGGCGCGACCGGCCACGGCCACGGCACCCCGAAGGCCGTGCTGCTCGGTCTTGAGGGCAACTCTCCCCGTACCGTCGACGTCGAGACCGCGGACGCCCAGGTCGAGCGCATCCGCACCGGGCGCCGGATCAATCTGCTCGGTATGCACGAGATCGACTTCGACTTCGACAAGGATCTGATCCTGCACCGCCGCAAGGCGCTGCCGTACCACGCCAACGGGATGACGATCTTCGCGTACGACGCCCAGGGCGGACTCGTACTCGAGAAGACGTACTACTCGGTGGGCGGCGGCTTCGTGGTCGACGAGGACGCCGTCGGCGAGGATCGGATCAAGCTCGACGACACCGTGCTGAAGTACCCCTTCCGTACCGGCGACGAGCTGCTGCGGCTCGCGCAGGAGACCGGTCTTTCGATCTCCGCGCTGATGCTGGAGAACGAGAAGGCCTGGCGCACCGAGGACGAGATCCGCGAGGGCCTGCTGGAGATCTGGCGGGTCATGCAGGCCTGCGTCTCGCGCGGGATGTCCCGCGAGGGCATCCTGCCCGGCGGCCTCAAGGTCCGCCGCCGGGCGGCCAACTCCGCCCGCCAGCTGCGTGCCGAGGGCGACGCACTGGCCCGCTCCATGGAGTGGATCACGCTGTACGCGATGGCCGTGAACGAGGAGAACGCCGCGGGCGGCCGCGTCGTCACCGCACCCACCAACGGTGCCGCGGGCATCATCCCGGCGGTGCTGCACTACTACATGAACTTCGTGCCGGGCGCGGACGAGGACGGCGTGGTCCGCTTCCTGCTCGCCGCCGGAGCGATCGGCATGCTCTTCAAGGAGAACGCCTCGATCTCCGGCGCCGAGGTCGGCTGCCAGGGCGAGGTCGGCTCCGCCTGTTCGATGGCCGCGGGTGCGCTGGCCGAGGTGCTCGGCGGCACCCCCGAGCAGGTCGAGAACGCGGCCGAGATAGGCATGGAGCACAACCTCGGCCTGACCTGCGACCCGGTCGGCGGCCTGGTCCAGATCCCGTGCATCGAACGCAACGGCATGGCCGCGGTCAAGGCCGTGACGGCGGCGAAGATGGCGATGCGCGGCGACGGCAGCCACAAGGTCTCGCTCGACAAGGTCATCAAGACCATGAAGGAGACCGGGGCGGACATGTCGGTCAAGTACAAGGAGACCGCGCGCGGCGGCCTCGCGGTGAACATCATCGAGTGCTGACGTTCTAGGCCCTGACCAGCGCATTTTCTTCTTTCAGCGCTGTCAGGGCCTTCCCTGCTTACGTGGCGGAAAGTCCCTGGAAACGCCCTGGGACAGAAGTGAAAGTCCCTGAAAAGTCCCTGGGAAATCCCACGGGATGGGCGTCTGACCTGCGGGTTCGTGGCACATAGTCAACGACGGGAACTCTGCCCCCACCATCTGGATGTATCAAATCGATCCCCTAAGCCCACCAGAGGGGTATCATTCGATACATGAGTGCTGCGGAAAACTCGCGCCTGGAGCAGCGGCTGGCCGGCCTCTCCCCTACGTTCACGACAGCGCAGGCACGTCAGGCCCTGCTCTCCGCTCGCGATCTGGCGTACCTGGTCGCCGAAGGAGAGATAGACGAACTATCCCGTGGTGTGTACCGGCGGGCAGACGCGCCAGAGACCGCATACGCAGACCTACTGGCCGTGTGTACGCGGGCGCCTCGCGCTGTCCTGTGCGGGGAGTCCGCCCTGGCTCTGCACGAGCTGATCGACGACATCCCCAGTGCCGTACACATCGCCATACCACGCGGATCACGCCGTCCCACGATCTCTTATCCCCCAACCGTGGTGGCGCAGTACGCGGCGAAGACCTTCAACCTCGGCGTCGAACGGTTCGAGGCCGCACCAGGAGAGACCATTCCCGCATACAATGCCGCCCGCAGCGTCGTCGACGCGATGCGCCACCGTGGCAGAATCGGCGAGACCATGGCCCTGTCCGCACTCGGCCGCTACCTGCGTCGCAGCGGACGGAGCGGGGTCGGCGAACTCCAACTCATCGCCCGCGACCTGGGGGCGCTCTCCGTCATCCGCCCCGCCGTAGAGGCGGTGCTCGCCTGATGGTCAACCCAACTCGCGATACCACCGCAGGCCGCGTCTACAACGACCTGCGCAATCTGGCTCGTCGCAACGGCCGTTCAACGGACGAGGTCATGGTCGAGTACGTACTCGAACGCTTCCTCTACCGCCTGGCAGCATCCCCCCTCGGCCGCGAGCACTTCATCCTCAAGGGCGGCCTGCTACTCGCCCAGTTCGGCGCCCGCCGGATGACCCGTGACATCGACATCCTCGGCCGCGCGTTCTCCGGCGAGGAAGCCGAGATCATCCGCAGAATCGCCGCGATCGCCACCACTGAGGTCGACGACGGCGTGGCATACGACTCCGCCACGCTCAGAACCGAACCCATCCGAGAGGAGGACGAGTATCACGGCCTACGGCTGTCCATGGCCGCATCGATCGCCCGGGCGCGTCTCAAGCTCCAACTGGACATCAGCTTCGGCGACCCCGTCACTCCCGGACCTCAGACCATCAACTACCCGCAGCACCTCACCACGGACAGCTTCCAACTCTTCGGTTATCCGCTCGCCACAATCATCGCCGAGAAGCTCTCCACCGCCATCTCACTCGGCGATCTCAACACCCGCGACCGGGATTACGCGGACCTCTACCGCCTGCTGACGCTCAACAATCTCAACGGCGACGAACTGGCCGCAGCACTGACCGCCACCGCCACACACCGCGGCATCGAGCTGAAGCCCCTCAGCGCCGCGATCACCGACCTCGCCGAGCGCCGCCAATCCTCCTACGCCGCCTGGCGCCGCCGACAGGGGCCTTCCTCGACCGGCTATCCGAATCTCTTCACTGACGTGGTCGGCCTAGTCATCGCATTCGCAGACCCACTGCTCGCAGGCATTGCCGCCACACGTAGTTGGAACAGCTCAGCCAGTACGTGGACGTGATCCAACTTGCTCACAAACCGCAGGAGATGCCCCACGTCCCGAAGCGTCAATGACGTCCTGTCACTGACTGTCGGAGGCGCACGACACACGGAGTGGTGGATGCCCACTCGTTCGTGATGCCGGGGAAATGCGGGAACTTCCCATCCGTAGGACAACGTTGCGAACTGGGGCTACGTGGGTCCGGAACAGTGGCCTGGAGCCCGGCGGCCAAGGCAAGGAGGCCTTTCCGGCACCTGGCTCACCCAGCAACACGGTTGCCCCCTCACGGGCGACGTCACCCGGGGCAACGAGCAGACCCGCAGTGGCCTCGGACCCAGGGGGCGCCAAAATGTGCTCGCCGCCCAGGAATCCGTCGTCGTCCAAGGGGAACAAGTCCCCGTCGGGAGAGCTGTCGGCACGTACGCGGCACCAACGCGGGGCCTGTACGGTGAAAACCTCATTCGTCATGGCAACAACCGGCTCAGCCCTTCAAGGGCCCCGTCGTCAGGACGAGCGTACTCAAGAGCGGCGTAGAGGGCCGTGCGTGCAGCAGGAGGATCCCGGTAGGCGTTCATCCGACGGACGATCTCCCGCACGTGATCACGGGCCACGGATGATTCCGCCGCCATGAATGCATGAGGCAGGCCGAGTGTGCGCCCCATGTCGGTGAGAAGGCTATGCCGGAAATCCCCCCTGGCCATGTCGTCAAAGGCCATCAGGGCCCTCACCCACTCGGCCTCCGGTGCTGACGCCTCGTCAATAGCTCCCGCAGAGCGTACGGCGCGGCTCGAACCGCCAGGTCCAGCCGTCTCTGGCAGCAGCTCACACGCGAGGGCCGCCGCCGCGGCGGCGGCATGTGCGGACGCCCGATGCTGCGAACCCGATGCATCGGCTTCACCTTTGTTGGCATCGGCGTGGTCGCTGATGCCTCGAAGGGTGAGTATCCGAAGGCCCTCCGAAAGGTCGGCGGCACGGGCAACGCCGGCGGACTCCATCTCGATGGCCAGGGCGTCACCGTAGTGGAACGTGATCTGGTCACGCAGAGGAGTGACCGGGGAATTCAGGACGACCTCACCGGCGATGATGGGCTGGAAGTGAACGTGCGGACCGGTTTCCTGCCAGGTCGCTCGTACCTCATCAGGAACCCACTTGCGCCAGGTTTCCGAGCACAAGGCGATTCCTGCCGCCTGCTCCAACCTGTGCGCCACAGCGCCTGGCACCGGTCGGGCGTTGAAGCCTTCGGGTGTCTCTTTGCCCGGATGCAGGTAGTGAACCTTCGTCGACACCACAACGTCACCGAGTCGGGCCTCTGGCTTCAGTCCACCCGCAACGCCGACGAACAGCAACGCCTGCGGGCGCAGCCACTGGCGGACACGCTCAGCGATGACGGCCGACGTCAGATTGCCAGCTCCGATTCTTGAGACGTACTCCGGATACCTTTGTAGGTAACTGTCGGCATGAAGTCCCTGAAAAATCCCTGACGTGACGCCAGTTGGACTTCCCGCGCCAAATCCGCAGGTCACACCCGTGATCAAAAGCGGCCCACATGTCGGTCAAGTACAAGGAGACCGCGCGCGGCGGCCTCGCGGTGAACATCATCGAGTGCTGATCCGCACCTACCGCACGCACGTCAAGACAGTTCGCAAGGATTCACCCGCAAGGGTGAGTTTTCCGAGCTCCGAACGTTTCTTCTCTGCCACGGGCCCGAGCCTCCGCATTAGTCTCACAGCCTGTTCACCCAAGCCCCCCGGTGATCAGATCGGGCACTACCCAGCAAGGAGAAACCCAGATGTCCGAGGGGCTGACGTCCAGGCCGTACGGCTTACTCGCCACGCTCCCAGGAGCGTACGGCCGGGTCTACCGACGACAGGAACGCACCGTCGTCGAGCTGCGTGGCGAGATCGACATCGCCGCAGTGACGGTGGTCGGCGCGTATCTCGATGTGGTCACCTCGGTCCGCGCCCACGAGGTGGTCGTCGACCTGACGCATGTCGAGTTCCTGGACTGCTCCGGGCTGGCGCTGCTCTGCCGGGCCCGACGGCGCACCACAGAGTTCGGCGGCCGCCTGTGCGTGGTCTGCGCCCGGCCGACGATTCTGCGCGTCTTCAAGGCGGGCGGCGTGCTGGACGTGTTGCGTACGCTGCCGACGCTGGACGCGGCACTGGCGGCGCAGGGCGGATGAAGTCCGGGCGGTCCCCGGCCTGGCCGGGGAGCCGCTCCGGTGCGTCAAGGCCTTGCGCAGCTCTGGCGAGGCCCTGTTCAGCTCAGGCCCTGTGCAGCTCTGTTCAGGCCTTGTTGAGCGAGGCCCAGAATTCGTCGAAGGTCAGCTGACCGTCGCCGTTGGCGTCCTTCGTCCTGATCACTGCCTCGGCGACCGTCTCGGTGACATGGAAGTCGCCCAGCTGAGCCATCACGCTCTTGTACTCGCTCGCCGTGATCAGGCCGTCGCCGTCCAGGTCGTAGCGCTCGAACGCCCTGCGCGCCTCTTCGATGTCCGCCACTGCTTCCGCCCCTCCTTGGTGCATTACTGACGGGGTCAGATTAACCGCCCCGATGAGCCCTCTCGGCAGCGGCCGTCCGATCGAAGGCGGCCGCGGCTCTTGTCGCACCCTGGAGCACTCCGCGTACGTCCTCCAGGGAGAGCCCGGGTTCGGGTGGAGGCTCACGTCGCGGAGAGGGACACGAGATGAGCAAGGCACTGGCGGAGATCCTGGCCGCGGCAGCACGCGGGAAGTTCCCGCCACCGGACGGATCCACTACCGTGATCGGTCAGCCGAGCGTCCGGGACGCCGGTGTGATGGCGTTCACCGCGCACTCGGTGGTCTTCACGGACGAGGATCCGGAGTGGGTACGGGCAGAGCTGGCCGCCACCGCGTGCGACCGGCTGGCCGCGGCGATGAACCCTGCGTTCCTTTCCGCCGTGCTGGCCCGTACCGGCCGCTCGATGCACACCATCGACCTGATGACGGTCGCCGGCGCGCTGCGGGGCGGACCGGCGCTCGAACTGCGCGAGATCGAGGACCCGGAGCACCCTCGGGTGGCACGCGCCCTGAAGTTCCGCGAGGGGGTGAGGGTCTGGGCCGCGGACGGCGGGGTGCTGGTACTCGGCCGGGGCGTCGCGGGCCGCTGGGAGGCCGCGATCGAGGTGGACGAGCAGGCGCGCGGCCGGGGCCTCGGCGTGGAACTCGCTGTGGCGGCCCGCCACTTGGTGCCGGACTCCGTGGTGTGGGCCCAGCAGTCGCCGGGGAACGCCCGCAGCGTACGGACGTTCCAGACGGCGGGCTTCCGGCCGGTGGGCTCCGAAGCCCTGTTCGTGGCCCGATGAACCGTGGTCGAGTCGGCCGGACGAGCCGGACGAGCCGGACGAGCACGCCGCCCGCGCCACAGAACTCGCCCGCCGGGCGGCGCCGTGCTTAACCGCGGGGCGTGTCCTCGAACGCGGGCGGGGCCGGATAGCGGCCCCGCCCGCGTTCGAGGCGCGGGTCCGGGGCTGATCCCCGAGGCGCTGCCTAGCGGAAGATGCCCGTGTGACCCAGCGAGTAGCGCCCGGGCTGCGGATAGACCGCGAGACCGTGCGGACCGCTGCCCACCCTGATACGGGCCAGCTGCTTACCGGTCGTGGTGTCGATGGCGTACACCTCGGAGTCGTAACGCCCGGACAGCCACAGCACCTTGCCGTCCGCCGAGACACCGCCCATGTCGGGGCTGCCGCCGTCCGGCAGCGTCCACTTCTTGGTCAGTCTGTTCTGTGCGAAGTCGAAGACGGAGATGGAGCCCTCGCCGCGGTTGGAGATGTACATCTCCCTGGAGTCACGGCTGACGTAGAGGCCGTGACAGCCCTTGCCGGTGGGCAGCAGTCCGGGCGTGGTGAACTTCTCGCCGTCGAGCACCCACACGCCGTGCGCCATCATGTCGGCGATGTAGAAGGTCTTGCCGTCCGGCGAGATCTTCACGTCCTGCGGCATCGCACCGTTGAAGGGCAGCTTCTGCCGGCCGACGACCTTCATCTCCTCCGTGTCGACCTTCAGCAGCTCGCCGGAGAACTCGCAGGAGACGATGAAGAAGCGGCCATCGGCGGAGAAGTCCGCGTGGTTGACGCCGTAGCAGGAGACCGGGGTGCTCTTGATCTGCTTCATGGTGTGCGCGTCGCGGAAGACGAGCTCGCGGTCCAGCGAGGCCATGACGATCGCGTACTTGCCGTCGGGCGTGAAGTAGAGGTTGTACGGGTCGTGCACGTCGACCGGCTTGCCCGCGGCGCCGGTGGCGGGGTTGATCGGGGTGAGCGTATGGCCGCGGTTGTTGTTGACCCAGAGCGTCTTGAGGTCCCAGGAGGGGACGACGTGCTGCGGCTGGACGCCGACCGGGATCGTCTGGATGACCTTGTACGTCGTGGGGTCGATGACCGAGACGGTGTTGGAGTTGGTGTTGGGGACGTAGACCCGGGACGGGAAGCCGTTGACCGCCGGCGAGAGCCGGCCCGGGCGGTCCGCCGAGTAGACGTCATGCGGGTCCAGCACGGGCGGCATGCCACGCAGCCAGGAGTGCTGCCCGTACCGGGGCTTGGCGGGCGGCGCGGCGGCCTTGGTGGCGAGCGCCTCCGTCCGGTCGGGGGGTGAGCTACAGCCCGCGAGCAGCGCGAGCAGGACGCCCGCGAGCAGCGCGGTGGTCCGCTTGGCGAGGGGAGTCATCGGGTGCATCAGATCAGCAGCTCCGTGGTGGTCACCGCGCGCAGGCCGCGGCGGTTGAGGTCGTCGAGGAGTGCGGGCAGCGCGGCGACCGTGTCGGGAACGCCGAAGTGCAGGCTCACCACCGACCCGCGCCGGATCTGCCCGGTGACATTGCGGGTGACGGCTGTGGCGCCGGGCTTGGTGTAGTCGAGGGAGTCGACGTCGTACGAGAGAACATGCGGGTAGCCGGCCCGGTGGGCGAGCGCGGTGACGAGGGGGGTCGCGTCGCGCGTTCGGGAGGGGCGGAACCAGGTGCCGATGGAGCCGGTGAGCCGGCGCAGCCGCTCGGCACAGCCGGTGATCTCGGCGTACGCCTGCGTCTCGGACATCTCCGAGATGCCCAGATGGCGCTGGGTGTGATTGCCGAGGTCGTGCCCGCCGTCGAGGATCTGGCGGGCGAGGGCCGGGTACTCGTCGAGCCAGCTGCCGACGGCGAGGACGGTGACATGGGCCCCGGCCCGTTCGGCCTCGGCCAGTAACGCCCTGGCCACGGCCGGATCCCCCTGGCCGTGGAAGGTGAGGGCCACCCGGTCCCGGTCGCGGGGACCGTGCGCGATCCGGGCGGGCTGTCCGGGGAAGCGGCGGGGAGCGGGGCCGGGACGGGAACCGCGGGGCAGCGGCGTGGGGGCGGCGGGCGGTGCGGGCGGCGGCGGAGCGGGACTGTCGTCGGTGCAGCTCGTGGCGAGGGCACCCGCGACGGCCGCACCCACTCCTGCGCGCAGTGCGCTGCGGCGGTCGATCGAGGTCACGGGAAGCACAGTAGGCGCGGACTGCCCGCAAGATAACGATTGTCCAAATTCAGGGTGATTACGGGTCGCGACCGCGAGGCCCGTCGCCGGGACGGTGGGCCACTAAAACACTCGATGCAATCTATATTCATGCACCGTTTACCAGGCAAGTGGCCCATCTAACCTACGATTCACTTCACACATGTCCATATTTGACAGCTTTCAACGCCTATAGACTTTTGGCGCCGCGGCGCCCGTCTGCCATAGTCGGTGACACGACCCCATTGACCCGGGCCAGGTCGTCGTAAGCCGCCGTGGATACACCCCCCAATCCACGGCGCTCCACAGGAGCCCCCGCTCAGGGGGCTTCTGTGTTTCCCGGTCCACTGTTTCCCGGTCCGCCGATCGCGGCACCTCGCCGCCCGACTCCTCAGCGGTCGGAGACCCGCATCTCGAACCAGGTGGTCTTGCCGCGGGGCAGCAGATCCACGCCCCACCGGTCGGAGAGCTTGTCCACGAGAAAGAGGCCGCGGCCGCTGATGTCCATCTCCTGGACCGGCATCAGACAGGGCAGCCCGCGGGAGGGATCATGGACCTCGATCCTGATCCAGCCGCGACGCCGCAGCATCCGCAACCCGAAGACGCGCGCGCCGGTATGGCGCACGGCATTACCGACGAGCTCCGAGACGAGTAACACCGCATGCTCGGCGGTCTGCGCGGAGAGCGCCCACTGGCGCAGCACCACACACTGGGTCAGCCGGCGTGCGGTGGCGGCGGATTCGGGGCGGGAAGGCAGTCGGACTTCCTCGTCCGTCGGATTGCCGAACAACTCCAGAGCCTTGAGCGCCTGTTCATCCTCGACGGCCGGAACCCGCCGCGCGACGGGAGCGCTGCCACGCTGTCGCGGTTGCTCCACACCCTCCAGGCCCGCCATGCCCCCATCATGGCCGCAATGAGCGGCTTCCGGGGCCATTCCGGGGGAATAGGCCCCCCGGAACAATCCACTCCCGCGCAACTCAATGGCATATGCCACTGGCCCCATGCAGCCATTCATACACTCGCTGAGCTGCGCTGACGCCTCGCTCACAGATGATCACTCAGCGCAGCGGCCCGCTCGGCCTTAAGGCTCCTTTAAGACTCGGCTAAGCCGGTCACAGGGTTGACGCCCGGCATCGATGTGTCCAACGTGCCCGCGCTCAGAGGAACTTGGCCTTGCCCGGGCCCTCCTCCACGAAGCTGCGCATCCCGCGCTCGCGGTCCTCCGTCGCGAACAGGCCCGCGAACCAGTTGCGTTCAATGGCGAGGCCCGTCCCGATGTCCGTCTCCAGGCCGGCGTCGATGGACTCCTTGGCGGCACGCAGCGCCAGCGCCGGCCCCCGCGCGAGCCGTGCGGCCCAGGCGCGGGCCTGCTCGTACACCTCGGCCGCGGGGACGAGGCGGTCGACGAGACCGAGTGCCAGCGCCTCCTCGGCCTTCACCATGCGGCCGGTGAAGATCAGGTCCTTGGCCTTGGACGGGCCGATCAGCCGCGAGAGCCGCTGGGTGCCGCCGGCGCCCGGGATCAGGCCGAGCAGGATCTCGGGCTGCCCGAGCGTGGCGTTGTCGGCGGCGATCCGGAAGTCGGCGCAGAGGGCCAGCTCGCAGCCGCCTCCGAGTGCGTAGCCGGTGACGGCGGCGACTACGGGCTTGGGGATACGGGCGACAGCGGTGAAGGAATCCTGCAGGGCCCGGGACCGCACGACCATCGCCGCGTGGTCCATCTCCTGCATCTCCTTGATGTCCGCTCCGGCCGCGAACACCTTCTCGCCGCCGTACAGGATCACGGCCCGCACGTCGTCGCGGCGGGTCGCCTCCTCGGCGAGCTCGCGCAGCCTGTCCTGGATGGCGATGTCCAGGGCGTTCATCGGCGGGCGGTCCAGTCGGATGGTGCCGACGCCTTCGGAGACCTCGAGTGCAACAGTCGTCATGGAGGCAGGTTAACCGTCGCTAACGACAACGGACCCGGTGCTGTTGCTCACAGCACCGGGTCCGGCGTTTCCGGAAGGCGGACGTACTACTTGGTCCAGTCCGCCCAGGACAGGTTCCAGCCGTTCAGACCGTTCTCCGGAGCGATCTGGCGGTCCTTGGAGTTCTTCACGATCACCACGTCGCCGATGATCGACCGGTCGAAGAGCCAGGCCGCCGGGGTGCCGTCGTCGTACGCCCCCCGGACGTCGCGCAGACCCACACAGCCATGGCTGACGTTCGACGAACCGAACGTCCCGGACGAGGCCCAGTAGTTGCCGTGGATGAAGGTGCCCGAGCTGGACAGACGCATCGCGTGCGGCACGTCCTTGATGTCGTACTCGCCGCCGAAGCCCACGGTGGCGCCGTTCATCCGGGTCACCTTGTACTTCTCACTGATGACCATCTGGCCGTTGTACGTCGTGGTCGACGGCGCGCCCGCGGTGATGGGAATGGACTTGATCTGCTTGCCGTCCCGTACGACCTTCATGGTGTGCGCACCGGCGTCCACGGTGGAGACCTGGCTGCGGCCGATGGTGAACTTCACCGTCTTGGACTGCTTGCCGTACACCCCGGGGCGGCCCTCGACGCCGTCCAGGCTGAGCCTGACCGTCACCTTGGTGCCCGCGGCCCAGTACTTCTCCGGGCGGAAGTCGAGACGGTCGTTGCCGAACCAGTGGCCCTCGACCGGCACGGCCGGCTCCGCGGTCACCTTGATGGCCTTCTCGACGGACTCCGGATTGGTGATGCCACGGGTGAAGTTGACCGAGACCGGCATGCCGACGCCGACCGTCGCGCCGTCCTCGGGCGTGTACTGCCCGAGGAAGGTGTTCTTCGGGACGAGCGTGGTGAAGGTGGTGTCCTTCGCCGACTCACGGCCGTCCGCGTCCTTGGCGATGGCGTGCACCTTGTACTTGGTGGAGCCCGCCAGGTGCTGCAGCGGCTGCCAACTGGCGCCGTCCGCTGCGAGCTTGCCCTCGACCGCGGAGCCCTTGTCGTCCTGGACCGTGACCGTGGTCAGCTTGCCCTTCTCGGCGGTGACCTTGAGTGCGCCGCTGGTGGCTACCGACCGGGCGCCGTCCTTGGGCGCGATGGTCACCACCGCCTGGGAGGCCGCGTTCCCGACCTTCCCGCCGTCCTTCTTGTCCTTGTCGTCACTGCCCTTGCCGGAGCCCCCACCACCGCAAGCCGTGACCAGCACCAGCAACGCCCCCAGCACCAGAGCCAGCAGAGCGGCGCCCCCACGCCCGCGTCCGCTTCCCGCCCCGGCCGATGCCCCCGATATCGGCTGCCCGTTCAAAATGGTCTTCTCCCCTCGCACGGCCTGGCCCCGCCACGGCCCGCACCCCCGCGCGCCTCACGCACGCACGGCGATAGATAATCACACCGTGGGTAGGTGAACCTCCCCACGAATGTCACCGTTCAGTCCCAACTTGTCCGCCGGGCTCACCTGAGACGGTGCGGGCCTTGCAGGTCAGCGAGGGTCAGCGCAGCGCGGAACCCTCCTTCCACGCCTTCCAGTCCAGGTTCCAGCCGCCGAGACCGTTGTCGGGGTCGACCCGCTTGTCCTGTGAGCCCACGACCTCGACCACATCGCCGATCAGCGTCCGGTCGAAGAACCACCCGGCCGGGGTGTCCTCGCTGCCGCCCTTGACGTCGCGCAGTCCGACGCAGCCATGGCTCACGTTCTCCGAGCCGAAGGTCTCCGGCGCGGCCCAGTAATTGCCGTGCAGGAACGTCCCCGAGTTGGTCAGACGCATCGCGTGCGGGACGTCCTTGATGTCGTACTCGCCGCCGAAGCCGACCGTCCGGCCGTTCATCCGGGTCACGTCGAACAGCTCGGAGACCACCATCTTGCCGTTGTACGTCGTCGTCTTGGGCCCTCCCGCAGTGATGGGCAGAGTCGCCAGGACGGCGCCGTCGCGCGTGATCCGCATGGTGTGCGCCGTGGCGTCGACCTGTGAGACCTGCGAGCGGCCGACCGTGAAGGCGACGGTCTTCTGCTGGATGCCGTACACCCGCGGCGCCGCCTCGACATCACGCAGCCGCACATCGACCGTGACCTTGGTGCCCGGTTTCCAGTACTCCCGCGGACGGAGGTCGAGGCGCTCCTTGCCGAACCAGTGGCCGACCACCTCGACGGGCGGCTCGGAGGTGACGCGGATGGCACGTTCGACGGCCTCGCGGTTCTCGATCTCCCGGTTGAAGTCGAAGGAAACGATCATGCCGGTGCCGACGGTCGAGCGGTTCTCCGGTTTGAAGTAGCCGATGAAACGGCGCTCGGGAATCTGTGTGGTGAAGGTGGTGTGGCGGGCCTGACGGTGGCCGTGTCCGTCCAGCGCCACCACGTCGACGCTGTACTTCGCAGACAGATCGAGGTGCGTGCCCTCGGCCGGGTTCCAGCGCAGCCCGTCCTCGGAGACCACGCCGGGGACCTCGGTCGGCCGGCCGTCCTCCACCTGCATCACCCTGACCCGCTCGAGCCGCCCGCTGGGCAGCTTCACCATGAGCGGGCCCTCAGGGCCGACCCCCTTCGCGCCATCCTCGGGGACGACCTGGATCGCGTCCTCGGGCGACCGCGGCTTATTGCCGATGTCGAGCTCCGCGCCGGTGCATCCGGCCAGCCCGGCCATCAGTCCTGCCCATGTCAGGACGACGGCCGCGCCCCGTCCTGCCCGCTTCAGTACATGTCTCACGTACCGACCAACGACCGCCCCCCTCCAGGGGAAACGTGAGCGCGGGGCCATGTTGGTATGAGAGCAGTGCGGGCAGAACAGGTGGGAGGACCACGCGTGGGGTGCCGCGGCCGGGACGCCGTGAGCAGTACTCCCCCAGAGCCCTTCGGGCCTGGGAGGCACCCCCGGCGGGGCCCGATGAGCCGCGGGAGGCCGGCAGGTGTCTAGCGCAGCCGAGCAGGAGACAGTGCAGGAGGGGGTGCGGGGCGAACTTCCCGGCCCACTCCCGGCGGTCGGTGTCAACGGCCGCCACAGAGAGACAGGTGCCCGCAGGCCGGCCGTATGGCCGGGGGCGCCGACGCCGCTCGGGGCGCGTTTCCGGGTCGGACCCGACGGGGTCGCGGGCACGAACTTCGCGCTCTGGGCGGGCGGGGCGGAGGCGGTGGAGCTGTGCCTGTTCGGCGACGAGGGCGGTTCCGTCACCGAGACGCGGCTGCCGCTGACCGAGCTGACCCATGAGATCTGGCACGGCTTTGTGCCCGAGGTACGGCCGGGGCAGCGGTACGGCTTCCGGGTGCACGGCCGCTGGGACCCGTGGACGGGCGCGCGATGGAATCCGGCGAAGCTGCTGCTCGATCCGTACGCACGCGCGGTGGACGGCGAGTTCCGACTGCCCGCCGAGGTGTACGGGCATGTGCGCGACTGGCCGCAGCAGCATGTCGCGGACACGGTGCGGGACGACCGGGACTCGGCGCCGTATGTGCCCAAAGGCGTCGTCGTCCACGATGACGCCCCCGACGACGAATGGACGGACGACCGCAGGCCCAAGACGCCGTGGGCGGACTCGGTCATCTACGAGCTGCATGTGCGCGGGTTCACCAAGCTGCATCCGGGGGTTCCGGAGGAACTGCGGGGCACGTACGCGGGTCTCGCGCATCCGGCGGCGACAGAGCATCTGGTGCGGCTCGGGGTGACGGCGGTCGAGCTGCTGCCGGTCCACCAGTACGCGCACGAGGACCATCTGCTGCGGCGCGGCCTGCGCAACTACTGGGGCTACAACTCCATCGGCTACTTCGCGCCGCACGCCGCGTACTCGGCGAGCGGGACGAGCGGTCAGCAGGTCGGCGAGTTCAAGCGGATGGTGCAGGCGCTGCACGCCGCCGGGATCGAGGTCATCCTCGATGTGGTCTACAACCACACGGCGGAGGCGGGTGAGCTGGGCCCGACGCTGTCGCTGCGCGGTATCGACAACCGCGGCTACTACCGGCTTCAGTCGGACCCCCGGACGTACGCGGACTACACCGGGTGCGGCAACACCCTGCATGTGGTGCAGCCGCATGTGCTGCGGCTGATCACCGATTCGCTGCGCTACTGGGTGACCGAAATGGGGGTCGACGGCTTCCGCTTCGACCTGGCGGCGGCGCTGGCGCGCTCCATGCACGATGTCGACATGCTCTCCCCCTTCCTCGCGGTGATCGCGCAGGATCCGGTGCTGCGGCGGGTGAAGCTGATCGCCGAGCCGTGGGACGTGGGCAACGGCGGCTACCAGGTGGGGGCGTTCCCGCCGCTGTGGACGGAGTGGAACGACCGCTACCGCGATGCCGTACGGGACTTCTGGCGCGGCGCGCTGCCCGACGTGAGGGACCTCGGATACCGGCTGTCGGGCTCCAGCGATCTGTACGCCTGGGGCGGCCGGCGGCCGTACGCGTCCATCAACTTCGTGACCGCGCACGACGGGTTCACCCTGCGCGATCTGGTCAGTTACGAGCAGAAGCACAACGAGGCCAATGGCGAGGGCAACCGCGACGGCACGAACGACAACCGGTCATGGAACTGCGGCGCCGAGGGCGAGACGGACGATGCGCAGATCAACGCGCTACGGCGGCGGCAGCTGCGCAATCTGCTGACGACGCTGCTGGTGTCGACGGGGGTGCCGATGCTGGTCGCGGGCGACGAGATGGGCCGTACACAGGGCGGCAGCAACAACGCCTACTGCCAGGACAACGAGATCGGCTGGGTGGACTGGTCACTGCGCGAGCAGCCGGGCCCGCGCGGACTGCTGGAGCTGACGACCCGGCTGCTGGCGCTGCGCCACAGCCATCCGGTGCTGCGCCGCCGTGCCTTCTTCTCGGGCCGCGCGAGGGCGGCGGACGGGCTGCGGGATCTCGCCTGGTTCACGCCGCACGGCACGGAGATGACGGAACGGGACTGGTACGCCCCGGCGTCGACGCTGGCGCTCTATCTCTCCGGCCGCGACATCCCAGGACGTGACGCGCGCGGGGCGGAGGTGACGGACGACAGCTTCCTGACGGTGCTGCACTCGGCGGACCGGCCGACGAGCTTCCGGCTTCCCGGCCCGCCCTGGGCGCAGGCGTACGAGCTGGTGGTCGACACCTCGCGGGAGGACCAGGAGACGGCGCCGGGCACCGTGCATCCCGGTGGGGAGACGGTGACCGTGCCGGCGCGGTCGGTGCTGCTGCTTCGCGTCAGAACGTGACCAAAGGACGCAGGGAGCGAAGTCGTCCTCGACGGGGCTGGTTCCCGGTCTCGCCTCGGCGGGCACAGAGACTGCGCCGCTGCCGGGATACGCCCCGGTGGCGGCAAAAACCGGATGAGCGATGTCAGTGGTGAACCGTAGGCTCGCCGCTGATGTCCGATACACATGCAGCCACCAGGGACCGGTCCGCCGTGCGTTCGCTGCTGCGGCTGTGGCCGTACGTACGCCCGGTCCGAACGCGCCTGTTCAGCGCGGCATTTGTCGCCATAGTGGCCTCCTGCCTCGGCCTGGTCATCCCGCTCGTCCTGAAGTGGATGGTGGACGGCCCGGTCGCGGGCAGGGACCCCGGCGGGGTCTGGCTCGGTGCGCTGGTGCTGCTGATGCTGGGCGTCGCCGAGGCTGTGCTCTTCGGCCTCCGGCGGTGGCTGGTGGCCAGGCCGCTGGCGAGCGTGGAGGCGGCCATGCGGGCCGGTCTCTACCGGCATCTGCAGCGGCTGCCGGTGGCTTTCCACGACCGGTGGGCGTCGGGGCAGTTGCTCTCGCGCGGGACGACGGATCTGATGCTGGTGCGGATGTTCCTGGCCTTTCCGCTGACCTTCCTCGTGGTCAACGCGACGACCATCCTGGTCGGCTATGTGATTCTGCTGGGCCAGCAGTGGACGCTGGGGCTCGTACTCCTGGCACCCATCGTGCCGCTGGTGATTCTCTGCTCGGTCTTCGAGACGCGGTACGCGATCGTCGCCCGGAAGGCGCAGGACCAGGTCGGCGATCTGACGACCGTCGTCGAGGAGAGCGTGCTCGGCATCCGCATCATCAAGGGCTTCGGCCGCCACCGCAGCCAGGCCCGCGCCTTCCGCGGGCTCTCGGAGCGGCTGCGCGGTACGGAGCTGGGCAAAGCGCGGCTGCTGGCCGGGATCTGGGCACTGATCACGACCATCCCGGAGGTGGCGATCGGCGCGGCGCTGGTGCTGGGCACGATCCAGGTCGCCGACGGCGGTCTGTCGGCGGGCACGCTGGTGGCGTTCCTGTCGACAGCGCTCGCGCTGCGCTGGCCGGTGGAGTCGATCGGCTTTCTGCTGGCGATGAGCCAGGAGGCGGCGACGGCGACGGAGCGGTACTTCGAGGTGATGGACGCGGCGGAGGAGTCGTCCGGGGGGTCGGACGTGTCCGGGGCCGGCAGCGCCGACGGGCTCCGGTTCGAGGGCGTCGAGTTCCGCTACCCGGACGCGTCCGACGGCGCCGCGCCCGTGCTCGCCCGCATCGATCTGCGGGTACGTCCCGGCGAGACCATGGCCCTGGTCGGCGGGACCGGCTCCGGAAAGACCACGCTCACCGCGCTCGTACCGCGACTGCACGAGGTGACCGCGGGCCGGATCACACTGGACGGGGAGGACATCGCGGCGATGTCTCGCGAGCGGTTGCGCGAGCTGGTGTCCGTGGCTTTCGAGGAGCCGACGCTGTTCTCGGCGAGCGTCGGAGAGAACGTTCTGATGGGCGCGGAGGGCGCGGGCGACGAAGAGCTGGACCGGGCCCTGGACATCGCGCAGGCCGGTTTCGTGCAGTCGCTGCCCCACGGCACCGACACCCAGGTCGGCGAGCAGGGCCTCAGCCTCTCCGGCGGACAGCGGCAGCGCTTGGCCCTGGCCAGGGCGGTCGTCGGGCAGCCGCGCTTCCTGGTGCTCGACGACCCGCTGTCGGCGCTGGATGTGCATACGGAGGCGCTGGTCGAGGCCGCACTGCGCAGAGTGCTTGAGGACACGACGGCGCTGGTGGTGGCGCACCGCCCGTCGACGGTGATGCTGGCGGACCGGGTGGCGCTGCTGTCGGGCGGGCGGATCGCGGCGGTCGGCACTCATCAGGAACTGCTGCGTACGAATGGGGAGTACGCGTGGCTGATGTCCGGCGCCGATGCCCAGGAGAACGCCGAGGAGAGTGTCCGATGACGTCATCGACGACCACCGCGCCGTACGCCGACGGCGAGGACGACCGTACGGGCGACGGCGCGCCGCCCCTGGAGGAGCCGGCGCCGGTCAGGGCCGACCCGTTCGACCGGGATGCGCTGCCGGCGCCGCAGGGCGCGACCGGCGTCCTGTTGCGGTCGCTCCTCGCGCCGCGGCGCCGCTTCGTCGGCATCGCCGCGCTGCTCCTGCTGCTTCAGCAGGCCGCCGTCCAGGCCGGTCCACTCCTCGTCGCGTACGCCATCGACCGCGGCGTACCGGCCTTCCGCACACACGACTACGGACCGCTGATCGCGGTCGCCGTCGGGTACGCCCTGTGCGCGTTCGGCGCCGGTGTCCTGCAGTACTCCTTCATCCGCGCCTCCGCCCGCGTCAACCAGGACGTCCTCCTCGATCTGCGCGGCCGCATCTTCCGTCACGCACAGGCCCTGAGCGTCGACTTCCACGAGCGGTACACCTCGGGCCGGCTCATCTCTCGGTCGACCACCGATGTCGAGTCCCTCCGGGAGCTGCTCAGCGAAGGCCTGCAGGAGCTGATCATGGTTGTCCTCGCCTTTGTCTACATCTCGGCGATGCTGCTCTGGCTGGACCTCGGACTCGGCGGGCTCGCGGTGCTCTCGTTCGTCCCGCTCTATCTGCTCGTACGCCTCTACCAGCGCCGTGCCAAGGCCGTCTACAGCACCCGTTCCACGGCGATCGCCGCCGTCATCGTGAAGTTCGCGGAGACGATGAACGGCATCCGGCCGGTGCGCGCCTTCCGCCGCGAGCGCGCCAACGACACGGAGTTCCAGGCCCTCAACCACCACCATGAGCGCACCAACGGCGACGCCATGCTGGAGATGGCGCGCTATGTCCTCGGCTCCCGGCTCGTCGCCAACACCGCTGTCGCCGGCATCGTGCTGTGGGGCGCGTACCGGGTCGCGGACGGCACGCTGGCGCTCGGTGTGCTGGCCGCCGCCGTCCTCTATCTGCGGCGGCTGTACGACCCGATCGACCGGCTCGGGATGTTCCTCAACTCCTACCAGTCCGCAGCGGCTTCACTCGAGAAGATCGCGGGCCTGCTGGCCCAGATCCCGTCGGTCCCCGAGGCACAGGACCCGAAGGAACTGCCTGCCCGTCACTCGGGCCACCCGGGCCGCGAGGTCGTCTTCGACGGCGTCCGTTTCGCCTACCGCACCGGCGGCGAGGTGCTACCCCGCTTCGATCTGACAATCCCGGCCGGCCAGACCGTCGCCGTCGTCGGCTCGACCGGCGCGGGCAAGTCCACGCTCGCGAAGCTGCTGGCCCGCTTCTACGACCCCACGGAGGGCCGGGTCCTCCTCGACGGCGTCGAGCTGCGCGAGCTGGCGACGCCGGAACTGCGGCGCGGGGTGGTGATGGTGACCCAGGAGGCGTTCCTGTTCTCCGGGACGGTCGCGGAGAACATCGCGATCGGACGGCCGGACGCCTCCCGCGAGGAGATCGAGCAGGCGGCGAAGGCGATCGGCGCGCACGGCTTCATCAGCGGCCTGCCGGACGGCTACGACACGGACGTACGCAAACGGGGCGGCCGGATCTCCGCCGGCCAGCGACAACTGGTGGCCTTCGCCCGCGCGCTGCTCGCCGACCCGGCGGTGCTGATCCTTGACGAGGCGACGAGCTCGCTCGACATCCCGGGTGAACGGGCGGTGCAGCGCGCGATGGACACGGTGCTGCACGGGCGCACGGCGGTGGTGATCGCACACCGCCTGTCGACGGTGGAGATCGCGGACCGGGTGCTGGTGATGGAACACGGCCGCATCGTGGAGGACGGCGCGCCGGGCCGGCTGATCGCCGGGGAGGGCCGCTTCGCGGGCCTGCACCGGGCGTGGCGCGACAGCGTGGTGGGGTGAGTCCGCGGGGTGCGGGCCCTGTGTGCAGACCGTGGGCCGCTCCCCTGCGCCGCCGGCTTCGCGCGCCGCGCGGCGACCCACCTCCGGGAAGCGCGGGTACGTGGGGCACGCCGGCCCCGGACGGCCGGCGGCACAGGACCGGGCACCCCGCCCCCACAGGGGACGGCCGCCGCGGCACCCGCCTGCTCGAGCGGGCCGCGCCCGGGGCCGGTCCGTTCGCACGGACGCGATCTGTGGCGAGGATTCGATGGGCCGGTTCCGGCCGATTGGCGGGCCGCGCCCGAGCACGCCGCTCGCCGGGCTTCGCCGGCGTAACACCCGCCGTCCGTGGACGGCGCAGGCGATGGCGTCCCTCACGCGGCCGACCGTCCCGCCGAACGCGGTGAAGTACACCGAACGGGTACCGCGCGCTCGGCACGGCACCGGCCTGCCCCCCTTCGAGGCGATCCACACCCACCTCACGCTCTTCGCGTATGTCCAAGGGCCGGCTGTGACCGCGGAGTCGGAGACCCGGGCGGAGCAGCACACCGGAATGCCGGACGCCGAGTGGACGGCACGGAACGCGCCATGTTTCGGGGCGATCGCCGCGACCGGGAACCATGCCCTGCTCAACACGCCGTTCACACGGGACAGGTTCGAGCCGGACCCCGAAACGCTCTTCGAGTTCGGGCTGCGCCGAACACTCGACGGCATCGCAGTGATGATCAGCGAAACGTCCGCTTAACGAACATGACTGTTCACGCAGCGGACGATTTCCAGCCATCTTTTTGACGCGGTCCTGACAGGAGGCCTCAAGTGCTGCCACTCTTCCCCAGCATCCACGCACCACATGCTCCGCATGCTCTGCCCGGCCGGCCCCACCCAGCCGACCGGTACCCCCCTCGCAGAAGGAGTTCGCGTGAGACCCACGCCTCGCCGGCGCACCACCGCGACCGGAGCTCTTATAGCCACCGCCGCCCTCCTGGCGGTCGGATTCCAGACAGGTACGTCATCGGCCGAACCGGCGGCATCCGCCGCGCCGGCGGCAGCGACAGCGGGGAAGGCCGACCCCGGCGCCCTGCCGTTGACTCTCAGCCCCGCGCAGCGCGCCGAGCTGATCCGCAAGGCGAGCGCCACCACGGCGGCGACCGCCAAGGAACTGGGCCTCACCGCCCAGGAGAAGCTCGTCGTGCGGGACGTCACGCAGGACCGTGACGGCACCACGCACACCCGCTACGAGCGTACCTACGCCGGGCTCCCGGTCCTCGGCGGCGACCTCGTGGTCTCCGAGACCAAGGCGGGCGCCACCGAGTCGGTCAGCAAGGCCTCCCGGTCGGTCCTGAAGAACATCGACACCGGCGCCGACGTCGCTCCCGCCGCCGCCGAGAAGCAGGCGCTGGGCGCGGCCAGGGCGGAGGGCTCGGCGAAGGCCAAGGCCGACCGCGCACCGCGCAAGGTGGTCTGGCTGGCGTCGGGCACGCCGACTCTCGCGTACGAGACCGTCGTCGGTGGCCTCCAGCACGACGGCACTCCGAACGAGCTGCACGTCGTCACCGACGCCTCCACCGGCAAGAAGCTCTTCGAGTGGCAGGCCGTCGAGAACGGCACCGGCAACACGCAGTACAGCGGCTCGGTGACGGTCGGCAGCGTGCAGTCCGGCAGCACGTACAACCTCACCGACTCCGGGCGCGGCAACCACAAGACGTACAACCTGAACCACGGCTCCAGCGGCACCGGCACCCTGTACTCGGGTTCGGACGACGTCTGGGGCAACGGCCAGGCCTCCGAACCTGAGACCGCCGGCGCGGACGCCGCCTACGGCGCCGGGCTCACCTGGGACTACTACAAGAACGTGCACGGCCGCTCCGGCATCCGTGGTGACGGTGTCGGCGCGTACTCCCGTGTCCACTACGGCAACGCGTACGTCAACGCGTTCTGGCAGGACAGCTGCTTCTGCATGACGTACGGCGACGGCTCGGGCAACGCCAAGCCGCTCACGTCCATCGACGTGGCCGCGCACGAGATGACCCACGGCGTCACCGCCGCCACCGCGAAGCTCGTCTACAGCGGCGAGTCCGGCGGCCTCAACGAGGCGACGTCCGACATCTTCGCCGCGGCCGTCGAGTTCTACGCCAACAACGCCCAGGACAAGGGTGACTACCTGGTCGGCGAGAAGATCGACATCAACGGCGACGGCACCCCGCTGCGCTACATGGACAAGCCGAGCAAGGACGGTGCGTCCAAGGACGCCTGGTACTCGGGTATCGGCGGCGTCGACGTCCACTACTCCTCGGGTCCGGCGAACCACTGGTACTACCTGCTCTCCGAGGGCAGCGGTGCCAAGGTCATCAACGGGGTCAACTACGACTCCCCGACCTCCGACGGTCTGCCCGTGACCGGCATCGGCCGGGACAAGGCCTCGCTGATCTGGTTCAAGGCGCTCACCACGAAGTTCAACTCCACGACGAACTACGCGGCGGCCCGCACCGGCACCATCGCGGTCGCGACGGAGCTGTACGGAGCCACCAGCGCCGAGGTCAAGTCCGTGACCGACGCATGGGCCGGCATCAACGTCGGCGCCCGCCCCGGCGGCGACCCGGACCCGGGCGGCACGGTCTTCGAGAACACCGCTGACGTCGCGATCCCGGACAACGGCGCTGCTGTCACCTCGACGGTCAACGTCACGGGCCGTACGGGCAACGCCCCGGCCACCCTCAAGGTCGGCGTGGACATCATCCACACCTGGCGCGGCGACCTGGTCGTCGACCTGGTCGCCCCGGACGGAACGGTCTACAACCTGAAGCCGTTCAGCTCCTCCGACTCGGCGGACAACGTCCAGGCGACCTACACGGTCAACGCCTCCTCCGAGGTCGCCAACGGCGCCTGGAAGCTCCGCGTCCAGGACAAGGCCGCATGGGACACCGGCTACATCAACAGCTTCAAGCTCACTTTCTGAGTCCTGCCGCACGAGGCTGCCCGGGGGTGCACCATCGCCCCGGGCAGCTTCCGCGTGTTCGTGACCGCGGCTTCGGGGTGCGCAGCCGCTAGCCGGGATTGCCGGCATGGGTGAGGGTCTCCCAGGCGACGAACAGGTTGTTGGACCCGGCGGGCCGCTGCTGCTCGGTGAGGCGCTGGGTGTTGCTCATGTCGATGCCCATGCGGTTGTGCAGGGCGTTGAAGCCGACCTCGGTGACGGGGCCGAGCTTGTCCTTGAGACTGCCTCCGCAGAGGTTGCCGGGCACGGGCGTGCCGAGCTGGTACCTGCTGTGCAGGCCGAGCGCGTGCCGGAGCCGGGCGGCGACCTCCGGGTAGAGGTCCCGGCCCTGGATACGGCTGGTCTCGGCGATGTGCGAGACGGCGGAGAGTCCGTATCCGGTGTGGGTGAGGTCGCGGCAGGTCTCCTGGCTGAGCCCGTCCATGAACGTCGACTGGCCCTGCCAGTACTTGATGATCTTGTCGCGAGTGTCGAGACCGGAGCCGGGGGCGGTCTTCGGCAGCGAGCCGTCGGAGGCCAGATAGATGTACGCGGGGACGCGGCCGCGGAATGTGGCGACGGCCTTGTCGTAGGCGCCCCGGTCCTCCAGGAAGACCGCGATGCCGATCGCGGCCTCGGTCATGCTCAGCTCCCAGTTGCCGTTGGAGTGCGAGCCGTTGATGACCTCGGGGAGATAGACGGTGCGCAGCATGGTCCCGAAGCGGCCGGAGTTCGGCCAGCTGCCGTAGGTGTACTTGACGATCTCGGCGGCCCGCGGCCAGGAGGATCCGGCCCAGCCGGTCTGCAGCGGGGCGTTGCTGTTGGTGTGGTCCTTGATCACGGCGGACCAGGCGTCCATGATCTCGATCGACTTCCTGGCGTACCGGCTGTCCCCGCCGATGTACCAGGCCAGCGAGAGGGTGTACGCGGCGATGGCGTCCTCGCGCTCGTCCGTACAGCCTATGTTGGGGTTGGAGTACGAGCCGCACTCGACGACCGCGCGGGGCTTGGCGGTACGCGAAAGTGAGGCGTACTTGCTGCTGATCATCTGGTCGTAGGCGGATTTCCAGGGCTGGGCGCCGTCCCTGACCTTCGCCTTCACGAAGTCGAGCTGCGGACGGCTGACGAGCACGCCGGGATGGGTGAACTCCGTGGGGGCGGCTGCCTGTTGAGCGGTGTCCCTGACGGCCGAGGCCGGGGCTGTCAGCACCGCGGCCAGTACTGGGGCCAGGAGCGCCGCGAGGGCGAGCAGAAGCGTTCTTGGTCTGCGCAGGGCGCGTGATCCGGTACGCATGGGGGGTTGCCTTCCGGTGGGGATCGCTCTCCAATTGAGTTCACTCATATGAACGTTGAGCGTGGGAGTGAACGCCGTAATGGGTGAGGAAACTAAAGGCATCCCATGAGCACGTCAAGGCTTCGAGTTCAAGGCGTGAAGGAGAACGGTCGATCCGCCGGAATACTGGGGCGGTACACGTGGGCGAACCCGGCCGCGGGTGCGACCGGGTTCGCCGTGAAGCGGTGCGCGGACATCACCGTGGATCAGCCCACCGACCCCATTGATCAGCGCATCAGCGGATCACCGCATCAGAACGCCCGCGCCCTCCCCCGTCGCCTCCGTCGGCAGCGCGACCAGCCCCAGATCCGCGCTGGCGGCGAGCAGTCGGTGGTCCGGCAGGATCCGCACCGTATAACCGAAGGGACCCGTACGGTCGAGCGCGAGCGGACCCTCGTACACCCAGCGGCCGTCCAGGTCGGGGCCGCTCGTCGGCTTCAGCGGGGAGGTCTGGGCGCCGGCGATCGCGTCGTCCGAGTCGACCTGACCCGCCACCGCCTGCACCTCCACATCGTCCGGCTGCAGGTCGCCCAGGGCAACCCGCACCCGGAGCGCGAGGGTGGCGCCCAGCTCCGCCGTGCCCGCGGGCGAGGCCTGTTCGAGGGCCTCCACATGGTCGACGGCCACCCGCGGCCAGGCGATGCGCACCCGGGACTTCCAGGCCGCCAGCTCACGTGCGGTGTCCGCGTTCAGGGACCGGTGGGCCCGGGCGGCCGGGGCGTACAGCCGCTCCACGTACTCGCGCACCATGCGGCCGGCGAGCACCTTGGGGCCGAGCGTGGTCAGCGTCCGGCGGACCATCTCGATCCAGCGCTCGGGCAGTCCGCCGCCGTTGCGGTCGTAGAAGCGGGGCGCCACCCGCTCCTCGATCAGCTCGTACAGCGCGCCCGCCTCCAGCTCGTCGCGGCGGTCGTCGTCGGTGGCCGAGCCGTCCGCGGTGGGAATGGCCCAGCCGAAGTCCGGCTCGAACCACTCGTCCCACCAGCCGTCGAGCACGGACAGGTTGAGGCAGCCGTTCAGCGCGGCCTTCATCCCGCTCGTCCCGCAGGCCTCCAGCGGCCGCAGCGGATTGTTCAGCCACACATCACAGCCCGGGTAGAGCTTCTGCGCCATCGCCATGCCGTAGTCGGGCAGGAAGACGATGCGATGACGGACCCGCGGATCGTCGGCGAACCGCACCAGCTCCCGCACCAGCCGCTTGCCGCTGTCGTCCGCCGGATGCGCCTTGCCCGCGACGACGATCTGGATGGGCCTGGTGGGGTGGAGCAGCAGCTCCATCAGCCGGTCGCGGTCGCGCAGCATCAGGGTGAGCCGTTTGTACGAGGGAACCCGGCGGGCGAACCCGATGGTCAGCACATCCGGGTCGAGCACCCCGTCGATCCAGCCCAGTTCGGCCGCGCCGGCGCCGCGCTGGCGCCAGGAGGCGTGCAGCCGCTCCCGTACCTCCAGGACCAGCTGTTCCCGCAGGCCGCGGCGCAGCTCCCAGATGTCGGCGTCCGGGATGTCCGCGACGGCGTCCCAGCGCTCGGAGTCGCCCACGGACAGGGCGTCCTCGGTGCGGCCCGGGCCGATCTGGCGCGCACCGAGCCGGAACACCTCGGGCGCCACCCAGGTCGGCGCGTGCACCCCGTTGGTGACCGAGGTGATCGGCACCTCCTCGGCGTCGAAGCCGGGCCACAGGCCGGCGAACATGCCGCGGCTCACCGCACCGTGCAGGACCGAGACCCCGTTGGCGCGCTGGGCCAGCCGCAGCCCCATCACCGCCATGTTGAAGAGATTGGGCTCGCCGCCCGGATAGGTCTCCATACCGAGCTGGAGCACCTTCTCGACCGGGACTCCGGCCAGCTCCGCGCGGTCGCCGAAGTGGCGGGCGACGAGCTCGCGGTCGAAGCGGTCGATCCCGGCGGGCACGGGCGTGTGGGTGGTGAACACGGTCCCGGCCCGGACCGCCTCCAGCGCCGCGTCGAAGTCCAGGCCCGTGTCACCCAGTTCGCGGATGCGCTCCAGGCCGAGGAAGCCGGCGTGCCCCTCGTTGGTGTGGAACACCTCGGGCGCGGGGTGGCCGGCGAGCCGGCAGTACGCACGTACCGCACGTACCCCCCCGATCCCCAGCAGCATCTCCTGCAGCAGCCGGTGCTCGCTGCCGCCGCCGTACAGCCGGTCGGTGACATCGCGCTCGCCGGGATCGTTCTCCTCGACGTCCGAGTCGAGCATCAGCAGTGGTACTCGGCCGACCTGCGCGACCCAGACGTGCGCGCGCAGTGAGCGACCGCCGGGCAGCGCCAGGGACACCTGGACGGGGGTCCCTTCGGTCTCCCGCAGCAGGCTCACCGGGAGCTCGTTCGGATCGAGAAGCGGATAGTGCTCCTGCTGCCAGCCGTCGCGGGACAACGACTGGCGGAAGTAGCCGTGGCGGTAGAGCAGCCCGACGCCGATGAGCGGTACGCCGAGGTCGCTGGCGGCCTTGAGATGGTCGCCGGCGAGGATGCCGAGGCCGCCGGAGTACTGCGGGAGTGCGGCGGTGACCCCGAACTCCGGCGAGAAGTAGGCGACCGCTGCCGGGAAGTCCGGCGCCTCGGGATCGATGTCGCCGGAGGTGCCGCTGTGCGCCTGGTACCACCTGCGCCCGAGCAGATAGTCGTCCAGGTCGTCGGCGACGGCGGTCAGTCTGCGCAGAAAGCGCCGGTCTCCGGCCAGCTCGGCCAGTCGGGCGGCGGACACGGCCCCGAGCAGCCGCACGGGGTCGCCGCCCGCCGCCTGCCATCCTTCGGGATCGACGGCCTGGAAGAGGTCACGGGTCTCGGTATGCCAGGACCAGCGCAGATTGCGCGCCAGATCGCTGAGCGGACTGAGCGGTTCGGGGAGGACGGGGCGGACGGTGAATCGACGAATGGCCTTCACGGGTCCCACCTTCGCAGGGGAGGTACGCATCCGAGGGGACGCACGACGGTGTGCGCCTCTCCGTCACCCCAGACGGTAGTGGTAAGCACGCCTTCTCAACCACGGCGCGCGGGCGTCCGGCGGGCGCCCGCGGGGGTACTCGGCGCGGTGAACTCACCGAAACTCCGTACGGGGAACCCCGGTTGACGGTCGCCGGGCCAAAGGCCCTGTTCGCCGGACACCGGGCCGCTGTCTCGGCGAGTTCCCGCGCCGGTATCACCTGGTGGATGCCGGTGCAGCCGTCCCGTGCCCGCTCATGAGCCATATGGATGACGACCTCGGGACCGGCTGCCGGTTCACCCGCTGAAGCTCTGTCATGGCGGCCTGCTCCAGGCGGAAACCCGGTCCCGGACCCGCGAAGGTGCCGGGTCGTCTCCTACGCCCCCTAGTAGTGCCGCGCTCCCCCCGGGGGGACGACCCCCAGATCCCCCGCAGAACTCTATCCGGGCCGGCGAAGGTGTTGTGTCGTCATCTACGCCCTAGTAGTTAACGAACCACCGGATTGCCCACCCGAAGTGCGGGGGAAGGCTCCTCCGGTAACGCATGCGATCGCGCACCTCTCACAGCATTCTTTCCGCCCACCCGAGTGAACGCGGACAGGAGCGGCCATGCCCACAGCCCGCCAGTCGTCGCCTGAGCAGCTACAAAGAACAACCAAACCTCGTAAAAAGAAACAACCCGCTCAATCCGCCCTGCCCGCACAGCCCTCAGGTGATCCCATGATCGGTCGCATCCCCGTCCTGGACGTCCGCCCCCTCGTCGACTGTGGAAGGAGGCCGGCGAAAGCGGTGGCCGGTGAGACCTTCCAGGTCACCGCCACCGTCTTCCGCGAGGGCCATGACGCGGTCGCCGCCAATGTCCTCCTGCGCGATCCGAGCGGTCACCCCGGCCCCTGGACCCCCATGCGCGAGCTCGCGCCCGGCTCCGACCGGTGGGGAGCCGACGTCACGCCGGATGCCGAGGGCCGCTGGACGTACGCCGTCGAGGCCTGGAGCGACCCGGTCGCCACCTGGCGGCACCACGCCCAGATCAAGATCCCCGCAGGTATCGACACCACGCTCGTCCTGGCCGAAGGCGCCGATCTGTACGAACGTGCCGCCGCCGGAGTGCCCAAGAACGACGGGCGCGAGGCCGTGCTCGCCGCCGTCGACGCGCTGCGCGACGACACGCGGTCCGCCGCCGCGCGGCTCGCCGCCGCCCTCACCCCGGACGCCGCCGCCGCGCTCGGCCGCCACCCGCTGCGCGAACTGGTCACCTCCTCCCGCCCGTTGCCACTCCTGGTCGAGCGGCAGCGTGCGCTGTACGGCTCCTGGTACGAGCTCTTCCCGCGCTCCGAGGGCGCGGTCGTCAAGGAGGGCGAGCCGCCCGTCTCCGGCACCTTCCGCACCGCGGCCGAACGGCTGCCCGCCGTCGCCGCGATGGGCTTCGACGTCGTCTATCTGCCGCCCGTCCACCCCATCGGCACCACCTTCCGCAAGGGCCCCAACAACAGCCTCTCCCCCGGCGCCCACGATGTCGGAGTGCCCTGGGCCATCGGCTCGCCCGACGGCGGCCATGACGCGCTCCACCCCGATCTCGGCACCTTCGAGGACTTCGACCACTTCGTCGAAACGGCAGCCGCTCTGCGTATGGAGGTCGCCCTGGACTTCGCGCTCCAGTGCTCTCCCGACCATCCCTGGGTGAAAGAGCACCCCGAGTGGTTCCACCACCGGGCCGACGGTTCGATCGCGTACGCCGAGAACCCGCCCAAGAAGTACCAGGACATCTATCCCATCGCCTTCGACCAGGACATGCGCGGACTGGTCCGCGAGACGCTGCGGGTGCTGCGCTTCTGGATGGGCCACGGTGTACGGATCTTCCGCGTCGACAACCCGCACACCAAGCCGGTCATCTTCTGGGAGAAGGTGATCGCGGACATCAACCGCACCGATCCCGATGTGCTCTTCCTGGCCGAGGCGTTCACCCGTCCGGCGATGATGCACACCCTCGCCGAGATCGGCTTCCAGCAGTCGTACACGTACTTCACCTGGCGCAACACCAAGCAGGAGCTGACCGAATACCTCACCGAGCTCTCCGGCGGGGCCGCCTCCTGCATGCGGCCCAACTTCTTCGTGAACACGCCCGACATCCTGCACGCCTACCTCCAGCAGGGCGGTCGCCCGGCGTTCGAGGTACGCGCGGTGCTCGCCGCGACCATGGCGCCGTCCTGGGGGGTGTACGCCGGCTACGAGCTCTGCGAGAACTCCCCGGTACGGCCCGGCAGCGAGGAGTACCTTCACTCGGAGAAGTACCAACTACGGCCGCGGGACTGGGAGTCGGCGGAGCGCGAGGGTCGCACCATCGCCCCCCTGATCACCACCCTCAACCGGATCCGGCGCCGCCATCCCGCCCTCCAGCAGCTGCGTGACATCCATTTCCACCACACCGACAACGACGCGGTGATCGCGTACTCGAAACGGTCCGGCTCGAACACCGTCCTCGTGATCGCCAACCTCGACCCCCACCACACCCAGGAGGCCACAGTCTCGTTGGACATGCCGCGCCTCGGCCTCGACTGGCACGAGAGCACACCGGTGCGCGACGAGCTCACCGGCGAGACCTATCACTGGGGCAGGGCCAACTATGTGCGCCTCGAGCCGGGCAGAACGCCCGCGCACATCGTCGTTCTGCGACCGTCCCCGCCGATCGGAGGGTCACCCACATCATGATCGTCAATGAGCCCGTCCACGACACGTTCGAGGACACACCCGCCAAGGACCGCGACCCCGACTGGTTCAAACGGGCCGTCTTCTACGAAGTCCTCGTGCGGTCCTTCCAGGACAGCAACGGCGACGGCATCGGCGACCTGAAGGGCATCACCGCCAAACTGGACTATCTTCAGTGGCTGGGAGTCGACTGCCTCTGGCTGCCGCCGTTCTTCAAGTCGCCGCTGCGGGACGGTGGTTACGACGTCTCCGACTACACCGCCGTACTGCCGGACTTCGGCGACCTGGCGGACTTCGTGGAGTTCGTCGACGCGTCCCACCAGCGGGGCATGCGCGTCATCATCGACTTTGTCATGAACCACACCAGCGACCAGCACCCGTGGTTCCAGGAGTCCCGCAGCGCCCCGGAAGGACCGTACGGCGACTACTACGTCTGGGCCGACGACGACAAGCAGTTCCAGGACGCCAGGATCATCTTCGTCGACACCGAGACGTCCAACTGGACCTTCGACCCGGTGCGCAAGCAGTACTACTTCCACCGCTTCTTCTCCCACCAGCCCGATCTCAACTACGAGAACCCGGCGGTGCAGGAAGAGATCATCTCGGCGCTGCGCTTCTGGCTGGACCTGGGCATCGACGGCTTCCGGCTGGACGCAGTGCCGTACCTGTACCAGGAGGAGGGCACGAACTGCGAGAACCTCCCCGCCACCCACACCTTCCTCAAGCACGTACGCAAGGTGATCGACGCCCACTACCCGGACACCGTGCTGCTCGCCGAGGCCAACCAGTGGCCGGAGGACGTCGTCGACTACTTCGGCGAGTTCCCGGCCGGCGGCGACGAGTGTCATATGGCGTTCCACTTCCCGGTGATGCCCCGGATCTTCATGGCCGTACGGCGCGAATCGCGCTACCCGGTCTCCGAAATCCTCTCCAAGACCCCGGCCATCCCGAAGAACTGCCAGTGGGGAATCTTCCTGCGCAACCACGACGAGCTCACGCTCGAGATGGTCACGGACGAAGAGCGCGACTACATGTACGCGGAGTACGCCAAGGATCCGCGGATGCGCGCCAATATCGGCATCCGCCGGCGGCTGGCCCCACTGCTGGACAACGACCGCAATCAGATCGAGCTGTTCACGGCGCTGCTGCTGTCGCTGCCGGGCTCGCCGATCCTGTACTACGGCGACGAGATCGGGATGGGCGACAACATCTGGCTCGGCGACCGGGACGCGGTACGGACGCCGATGCAGTGGACACCGGACCGGAACGCGGGATTCTCCTCCAGCGACCCGGGCCGGCTCTATCTGCCGACCATCATGGATCCGGTCTACGGCTACCAGGTCACCAATGTGGAGGCGGCGATGGCCTCGCCGTCCTCGCTGCTGCACTGGACCCGGCGGATGATCGAGATCCGTAAGCAGAACCACGCCTTCGGGCTCGGTTCGTACACCGAGCTGCCCTCGTCGAACCCGGCCGTGCTCGCGTTCCTGCGCGAGGCCCCGTCAGTTGACGGACACGGCGACGATCTCGTGCTCTGCGTGAACAATTTCTCGCGTTTCGCGCAGCCCACCGAGCTCGATCTGCGGACGTTCAGCGGCCGGCATCCGGTGGAGCTCATCGGCGGAGTGCGGTTCCCGGCCATCGGTCAGTGGCCCTACCTGCTCACTCTCGCCGGTCACGGCTTCTACTGGTTCCGCCTGCGAAAGGATTCGGCGCCGACCTGAGTCACGTACGGGGAGAGGTATGTCCCGCGGGGCGGTTTCCCCCGCCCCGCACCGGGCACTCTCCCCCTTATCCCCGCGCGCCGCCGGACAGCCACTGCTGTAATCCGGGACACTCTGCGCATTCGTGGTGTACCCGGGGAAAGGACGCGATGCCATGTCGGAGGCTGCATCCACCCGGACTCCCGTCGCTCTCCTCCCGTCACTCGCCCCCTTACTGCACGAATGGCTCCCCCGGCAGCGCTGGTTCGCCGGCAAGGGCCGTCCAGTCACCGGCTTCTCGCTCGTCTCGGCGACCGAACTGCTGCCGGTGGAGGGTTCAGGTGCCGGACTGCTGCATCTGCTCGTACGTGTCCAGCAGCCGGGACCTCCCGCTCCGTCCACGAACGACTGCTACCAACTCCTGCTCGGCGTACGCAAAACGCTGCCGCCGTATCTCGCGCCCGCGCTGATCGGCCGTCCCGCGGAGGGTCCGCTGGCCGGGCTGACGGTCTACGAGGGCCTGCATGACCCGCGCCTCGCCGAGCTGATCCTGGAGCGGCTGCGCACGCCCGGCGTGCTCGGGGCACTCCGCTTCGACCGGTTCGACCGCGGCCCGGCCATCCCCGGCGGGCTCGCCGCACGGCCTCTGGACGCCGAGCAGTCCAACTCCTCGCTCGTGTACGGCGATGCGTACATCCTCAAGCTCTTCCGCCGGGTCCATCCGGGCCCCAACCCCGATCTCGAGCTGCCGCTCGCGCTCGCCCGTGCCGGATGCGGCCGGGTGCCCGCGCCCGTCGCCTGGTACGAGTCCACCGCGCCGGAGCCGTACACACTCGGGGTCCTGCAGCCGTTCCTGCGCGGCTCCGAGGACGGCTGGCTGCTCGCGCTGGACTCACTGGCGGGCGGGCGCTCCTTCACCGCGGAGGCCTGCGCGCTGGGCCGGGTCACCGCCGAGGTCCACGCGGCGCTGGCGAATGCCCTGCCGACCGTGATGCTGCGCCGACCGCAGGCCGAGCACCTGGCGGCAGCGATGTCGGAGCGGCTGGACGCGGCCGCGCAAGCCGTGCCCGCCCTGATGCCGTACGCGCCCCGGCTGCGCTCCGCCTTCGACGCGATCGCCTCGCTGGCCAGGCACGGCCGCGCCTGGCGGGCCCAGCGCGTCCATGGCGACCTCCATCTGGGACAGACCTTGCTCGGCGCCGGTTCCGGCGGTCTCTCCGGTCCCGCCGGTTCGTCCGGCGACGGCCACTGGTCGGTCATCGACTTCGAGGGTGAGCCCGCGCGCCCGCTCAACGAACGGCGCAGGCCGCAACCCCCGGTACGCGATGTGGCCGGCATGCTCCGCTCGTTCGACTACGCGGCCCGTACGCACCGCCCGTGGGACCCCGCCTGGGCGGAGCGCTGCCGTACGGCGTTCTGCGAGGGCTATGCCGAGATCTCCGGCGCCGATCCGCGCACCGAGCCCGAACTGCTGCGCGCGTACGAGACGGACAAGGCCGTGTACGAGGTCGTGTACGAGGCCCGGCACCGCCCCGACTGGCTGCCGGTGCCGATGGCGGCGATCGACCGCCTGGCCGCGCTCACCTGATCCCCCACAGCCCAAGGAGGCCGACCCCCGTGACCGCCCGACCCCCGTCCCGACACTCGTCAGACCCCGATGTACCGAATCCGGCGGCAGCGGCCAGGCCCGGCCGCAAGCACCCCGCCGCACCACGGCCGCGCGCCGGCGGCAGTCATGGTGTGCGGGCCGCGCGGCCGCTCGCGGACGGGGACAGGGAACGGCTGCTGAGCGGCGCCCACCACGATCCGCACGGGCTTCTCGGCGCGCACTCGGTGCGGGGCGGCGTCGAACTGCGCGCGCTGCGCCCGTACGCGCGGGCGGTGACCGTACTGGCCAAGGGGCTGCGGGCCGAGCTGCACGAGGACGGCGACGGGTTCTTCTCCGGTGTGCTGCCGCTGCGTACGGCTCCGGAGTACCAGTTGCTGGTCACGTACGACGCGGGCGGGGCCGCCGAAGGGGACGAGAGCCCCGGCACGCACGAGATCGAGGTGCAGGACCCGTACCGCTTCCTGCCCTCGCTCGGCGAACTCGATCTGCATCTGATCGGCGAGGGCCGCCACGAGGAGCTGTGGAAGGCGCTCGGCGCCCATCCGATGGCGCACCAGGGTGTCACCGGAACCCGGTTCACCGTCTGGGCACCCAACGCCCTCGGCGTGCGCGTCGTCGGCGACTTCAACTACTGGGACGGCACGGGCCATCCGATGCGGTCGCTGGGCTCGACGGGCGTGTGGGAGCTGTTCGTCCCGGGGGTGGGCGAGGGCGCGCTCTACAAGTTCGACGTCACCCGCCCGGACGGCTCGCACACCATGCGCGCCGACCCGATGGCGCGGCACACGGAGGTGCCGCCCGCCAATGCCTCGATCGTGATCGAGTCCCACCATGTGTGGCGGGACGAGGAGTGGATGGCGCACCGCGGTGACCGGCCGGTGCACGAGGCGCCGTTCTCCGTCTACGAGGTGCATCTGGCGTCCTGGCGGCCCGGTCTGACCTACCGCCAGCTCGCCCTCCAGCTCCCCGCGTACGTCAAGGACCTGGGCTTCACTCATGTCGAGCTGATGCCGGTCGCCGAACATCCCTTCGGCGGCTCCTGGGGCTATCAGGTCACCGGGTTCTACGCACCGACCTCCCGGATGGGCAGCCCGGACGATTTCCGCTTCCTGATCGACGCCCTGCACCGGGCCGGCATCGGGGTGCTGGTGGACTGGGTGCCCGCGCACTTCCCGAAGGACGACTGGGCGCTCGCGGCGTTCGACGGCCGCACCCTGTACGAGCACGAGGATCCCGCGCGTGCCGCGCACCCGGACTGGGGAACCCTCGAGTTCGACTACGGCCGCAAGGAGGTGCGCAATTTCCTGGTCGCCAACGCGACGTACTGGTGCGAGGAGTTCCATATCGACGGGCTGCGGGTGGATGCCGTCGCCTCGATGCTCTACCTCGACTACTCCCGCGAGCAGGGCGAGTGGTCGCCGAACGTCCACGGCGGCCGGGAGAATCTGGACGCGGTCGCCTTCCTCCAGGAGATGAACGCCACGGTCTACCGGCGCTGTCCCGGCGTCGTCACCATCGCCGAGGAGTCCACTGCCTGGGACGGCGTCACCCGTGCCACCCACCATGTGGGCCCCGGCGGCTTCGGCGGCCTCGGCTTCGGCCTGAAGTGGAACATGGGCTGGATGCACGACTCGCTGGACTATGTCACCCACGAACCGGTGCACCGTAAGTTCCACCACAACGAGATGACCTTCTCGATGGTGTACGCGTACAGCGAGAACTACGTCCTGCCGATCTCGCACGACGAGGTGGTGCACGGCAAACGGTCGCTGGTGAGCAAGATGCCCGGCGACTGGTGGCAGCAGCGCGCCAATCACCGCGCCTATCTGGGCTTCATGTGGGCGCATCCGGGCAAGCAACTGCTCTTCATGGGGCAGGAGTTCGCGCAGGGCGCCGAGTGGTCGGAGGGCCACGGCCCGGACTGGTGGCTGCTCGACCCGTCGTACGCGGCGGAGGCGGACCACCGCGGGGTACGGAATCTGGTCAGCGATCTCAACGCGGTGTACGGAGCGACTCCCGCGCTCTGGCAGCGCGACACCGTGCCCGAGGGCTTCGCCTGGGTGGACGGCGACGCGGCGGAGGACAATGTCTTCGCCTTCCTGCGCTACGACGCCTCGGGCGCACCGCTGCTGGCCGTCAGCCACTTCTCGCCGGTGGTCCGCCATGAGTACCGCCTCGGGGTGCCGGACTCGGCCCAGGCGTGGACGGAGATCCTCAACACGGACGCGGCGCGCTACGGCGGCGGCGATGTGCTCAACGAGGATCCGCTGAAGCCGGAGTCGGTGCCGTCGCACGGCCGCCCGTCGAGCATCCAGCTGACGTTGCCGCCGCTGGCGACGGTGTGGCTGCGCCCGGCGTGAACGTATGCCCTCGGTCGCCGGGCGGGCCTGCTCTCCGAGCCCGGCCGGCGGTTGAGGACGGACCGGCTGCCGGTCGGACCCGGTCATTCCCGCGCGGTCATTCCCACGCGGTCATTCCCGTGAGGTCACCTGGACAGGCCGCGGCCGCGGTCCGTACGCACCACCCCCAGGCGCTGGGTGGCCCGGGTCAGCGCCACATAGAGGTCGTTCGTCCCGTGGGGCGAGCCGGCGCGGATCAGCTCCGGCTCGACGAGGATCACCGTGTCGAACTCCAGGCCCTTCGCCTGGCGGGGGTCGAGCAGTACGACGGGCCGGGTGAGGTCCGGTTCACCGCCGCTCGGGACGTCGGGCAGCTCGGCCGCCAGCGCGGTGTGGAGCCCGGCCGGGGCGATCACCGCGAGCCGTCCCTCGTACGGAACTTCGGCCACCCGCTCCGCGACGGTCCGTGCCAGCTCGTCCGGGGCGACAGCCACCTCCCACGGCCGTACGCCCGTGGAACGCACCGAGCGCGGCGGCTCGAAGGCGGGGTCCTCACTGCGCCGCACCTCCGCCGCGAGCTCCATGATCTCGGCGGGCGTGCGGTAGTTGACACCCAGTCGGTTGTGCTGCCAGCGGTCGCCGACATACGGCTCCAGGATCTCCTGCCACGACCCGCAGCCGGCCGCGTCGCCCGTCTGGGCCGGGTCGCCGACCAGGGTCATCGAGCGGGTGGGGCAGCGGCGCATCAGCAGCCGCCACGCCATCGCGGACAGCTCCTGGGCCTCGTCGACGATGATGTGCCCGAACGCCCAGGTCCGGTCGGCGGCGGCACGCGCGGCCGCGCTGCGGTGGTCGGCCTCCTCCTGGCGCTCGGCCATCCGCTCGGCGTCGATGATGTCGTGTGCCGCGAGAACCTCGGACTCCTCGTCCTCGAACTCGTACGTCTTGGAGCCCTGCGAGAGCTCCAGGACACCCTGCGCGTAGGCGATCCGGTCCTGCCGTTCGGCCTCCGCGGCGGCCCGTTCCGCGCTGTCGTCGATGCCGAGCAGTTCGGCGGCCTCGTCGAGAAGCGGCACATCGGCGGGCGTCCAGGCACCCTTCGTGCGCCGGATCATCTCGGCCTGCTCGCAGGGCAGTTGGGCCTCGGGCTCGGCGAGAAAGTCGGCGACGACCCGCTGCGGGGTGAGCGAGGGCCAGAGCTCGTCGATGGCCGAGTGCACCTCGGCGCTGGTGGCGATCTCCTTGCCGAGCTGGGCGATGTCGTCGGGGCCGAGGAGGTTCGGTCCTCCGTACGGGTCGGCGCCGAGCCGGTCCACGAGCTGCTCGGTCAGCGCGTCGATGATCCGGAAGGCGAAGTGCGGCCGGGCCAGGTTGTGCGGGAGCCCGGTGGCGCGCGCCCGGTCGCGGGCCTCGTACGCCATCTCTCGGTGGAGCAGCAGCGTCCCGTGCTCCTGATGGTCGATCTCCAACGCGGGCTCGGGCAGCGTGCCGCTGTCCTCGTGATCGACCCGGGGCACGGACTCGGGGAGCGTCTGCCGGTCCCGTACGACACGGGCCAGCACATCGGCCATCTCCCCGCGGCCCTTGACGGCCGCGGCCTGCTGAGCGTCGGTCCCGGTGGCCCGTACACCGGGGTAGAGCTCCGCCATGGTGGACAGCAGCACCCCGGTCTCGCCGAGCGAGGGCAGCACCTCACCGATGTATCCGAGGAACGCCGGGTTCGGCCCGACGATCAGCACGGCGCGCCGGGCGAGCTGCTCGCGGTGGGCGTAGAGCAGATAGGCGGCCCGGTGCAGCGCGACCGCGGTCTTCCCGGTGCCGGGCCCGCCCTCGACAACGAGCACACCACGCTGCGGGGCGCGGATGATGCGGTCCTGCTCGGCCTGGATGGTCTGCACGATGTCGCTCATCCGCCCGGTCCGCCCGGCCCCGAGCGCGGCGAGCAGTACGGCGTCCGCGTCGTGGTCCTCGTACCCGGTGCGGGTGGCATCGGCGAGATCGAGGATCTCGTCGTGCAGCGCGGTGACGGTGCGCGCCTTGGTGGTGATGTGCCGGCGCCGGCGCAGCCCCATCGGCTCATGGCCGGTTGCGAGGTAGAAAGGCCGGGCCACAGGAGCGCGCCAGTCGATGAGGAGCGGCGTGCGCTCCGCATCGTCCTGCCGCATTCCGATGCGTCCGATGTGGTGCCTGGCACCGTCCGCGAGATCCATGCGCCCGAAACAGAGTCCGGAGTCCACGGCATTCAGCGCGGACAGCTGTCCGGACTGTTCCGCGACGCTGACATCGCGCTCCACGCGGGCCTGAAGACCGGTGCCGGCCTGCCCGATCGCCGTCCGGACCGCACCCTCGGCCTGCTCGCGAAGCGCATCGAGACGCTTGTAGAGCAGGGAGACGAATTGCTGCTCATTCTGCAATTCCTCGGTTGACAATTCAGCTCCTGACGCGATACGGTGTCACCAGTGAACTTATCCGCGCACTTCAGTGTGCGCGGGCACGCAAACATTAAATATACGCAGAAAAATACCCCGGCCGTCAATTCGGTTCCGGGGTATTTTTCTGCGTCGTGGCGTTGTCGAAGAGTCCGGAGGAGACACATGGGCGGGGCGAAGGCCATGGCGCTGCTGCGAGAGTACGGCGCCGATCAGCTGGAGCACCCCGGCGGGACGCTGCTCGCCCACCTGGAGCGCGTGGGGGAACGCCTGGCCACCTGGGGCGCACGGCCGGAGCTCCGGCTGGCCGGTCTGTGCCACGCGTTCTACGGGACGGACGGCTTCGCGACAGCCCTGCTGCCGCTGGAGCGGCGGGGCGAACTGGCGGCCGCTGTCGGCACGGAGGCGGAGGAGCTCGTGTACTTCTACGCGAGCTGCGACCGGAAGGCCTCCTACAGCACGCTGGCCGAGGACGACGCTGCGTTCCGCGACCGGTTCACGGGCGCGACATACACACCGAGCCGCCAGCAGCGGCAGGACTTCGCCGAGCTCACCGCCGTCAATGAACTCGACCTCGCCCGGACGGACAGCGCGTTCCGGTCCCGGCACGGCGGGCCGCTGCTGCGGCTGTTCACCGCATGGCGGCCACTGCTGAGCGAAGCCGCCCGAGCGGATGTGCGCGATCTGCTGGTACTTCGCGGCGAGGAACAGTGACCGCGCTCCGACCCAGCGGAACAGCGGACCAGGGTCCGCCGGCCATGCCCTCGAGGTAGCCGGGAAACGTCCGGTCACACACATGGTGCCGACGGCATGAAACATTTCTTCATCGTCATCGCATCAATAGAGGTGAAGGGGCTTGGAGGCCCCGCAAAAACCGAGCACATAACGGGGACGGACGGGGAGGGGACAGCATGACCGAGTCCCGCGAGGACGAGTTCCTCCAATTGCTGAGGGTCGTCTCTTTCGCTCCGCCAGCCTCTTCATCAGGGGCGACACGCGTCCTGCCGTCGAGAAGACCGCCGGCGCGCTGAACGCCGGCTCCCTCTCCATTCGGACGCGCTCGTCGCGCGCACCGGCACGCCCGCACGGAGAACCCGGCGGCAGCCGAGCCGGGCTTGTTCAGGTCCGCCGAGACCTCTTTTCTCACTCCGCCGGCATCGACCGGAGATGGTGATCCGTCATGCCGCCCGCCACCGGCAAGAAGTGGCACGGGCTCAGGTAACCGCCATATGCGTTCCATTCGACTGTCGTGCGTTCGCGTCCGACCGGGGGTCCCCTTCATGTCAGCCATTGATACCGGCCGCAGGCGCTTCCTGCGCACCGCAGGAGCCGCCGCAGCGGCCGCCGGGCTGTCCGGCGGCGGTTTTGCCGTGGGCCGGATGTCGACGACCGAGGCTGCCGCGACACCGGCACCGACAGGGCTGCCGTTCGCCTTCCGCACCGGCGGCTATTGCGCCGCGCTCGATGTACCCGAAGGCATGCAGCCGTGGCGCACACGTACGGCGGAGCGGACCGACTCCGGGCAGCACGACGCTGCGGGCGTCCGGATGTTCCGTGCACACGGCCGGTTGCACGACCACCCTGTCGGACAGATTCAGTACGGTCTGGAAAACCTGGCAAGCCACCGGCGAACCGGGGACGCGTTCTTCCTCCGACGGGCGCGGGCGCAGGCGGACCGGGTGATACGGAGACGGCATCAGGCGCGCGGCGCCTGGTTCTTCCCGTATCCCTTCGACTTCAGCCACGCCGTGCACAAGGGCGTGGCGTACCGGGCCCCCTGGTACTCGGGCATGGCTCAGGGCGAGGCGCTCAGTCTCTTCTCCCAGTTGGCCCGGAACACGGGAGTCCCGTCGGCGGACCGGGCGCAGTACCGGACCGCGGCCGACAAAGCGTTCGCTTCCCTGCTTGTCGGGAACGACAAGGGGCCGTGGGTGGTCGCTCGGGACGAAAGGGACCACCTGTGGATCCACGAGTATCCCATCGAAGCGCCAGGCACCTCGGACTACACGTACAACGGCTTCATGTTCGCGGCGCTCGGGCTGTGGGACTACTACGCGATGAGCAGAAATCCGCTGGCGGAGCAACTCTTCGACGGTTCCCTGACGACGCTTCACGCCTACTTCCCGGATCTGCGCAATCCCGGCCGGCTTTCGCACTATTGCCGAACCCACGAGATCCCGACAGTCCACTACCATCCGGTGCACATCGACCTTCTGCTCCAGTTGTCGTGGCTTTCCGGCAGCGAGCGCTTCGCCGCTCATGCGGACCTGCTGATGGAGGACTACCCGCCGCCTTCTCTGGGCGCCTCCGGTGGACGGGTCACCCTCCAGGACGGCACGCACACCCTGTTCCGCTTCACCGAGGAGGGTGCCGTCACCGCGACACGCAGGCTCCATCTGCGCCGCCCCCGGCAGTTCACGGCCTCCCGCCGGACCCGCGTCATGGGCCGCGGCATTCACTATCTGCTGACGGACGGGCCGGAGGCGGAGTGGTACGTGGCCGAACGCTTTCCAGCGGCCCGCCTGCACGGGGAGTGGTGCGGCACCGACTACCGCCCGGCGCGCCGCGCGGTGTTCCAGGCGGGCGTCAGTGTGATCTGCCACGCGAGCCCGACGGTGAACGCGGCACCCCGGACGGTCACTTACCCGAAGGACACGCCCGTGTACTACAACCGCCGGGCTCTGGTCGAGGGCCGTTCGATGGTCCGCCTCACGGACGGCCCGTCGGCCGGCTGGTGGGCCCCGACCGCACAGCTCCTCATGCCGGGAGCCTCATGAATCCTCAGCCGGGGAGGGGGTGTCCGGACAGAAGCCGCGCCACCCGCGCTTTCACATCGATGCGGGTGCGCCGTTCTTCACGTCGCCGTTCTCCGGCCGACGCGACAGCGGGCGGATCACGTCCTCCAGTTCCTGGAGCAGCCGTCGCTTGGGCCGGGCTCCGATCATCGACTTCACCGGCTCGCCCCCGCGGAACACCATCAGCGTCGGCATCGACAGCACGCCGTACCGCGCCATGATCTCCGGATTGGTGTCCACGTCGAGCTGTACGACCTTGAGCCGGCCGGCCTCCTCGGCGGCGAGTGCGCTCAGCACGGGCGCGAGCTGGCGGCACGGGCCGCACCAGTCGGCGGTGAACTCCACCAGGACCGGCAGTCCCGCCTTCAGTACCTCGTCGTCGAAGTCGTCGTCCGTCACCGCGGCGACGCCCTGTGCGTGGATCATTCGTCTTCCCTTCCGTACGTCAGTTCACAGCGTGGCTCCGGACCGCCCGGAATAGCGGCCCGCGCCTCCAGCTCCGCCCGTGCGAGCTGCGCCCCGACCTGGGCGCGCACCGACTGGAGCTGGTCGATGAGCGTGTCCAGCTCACCGAGCTTGGCGCGGTAGACGGCGAGCGAGGCGGGGCAGGAGTCGCCCGCCGGGTGCCCGGCGCGCAGGCAGTCGACGAAGGGCCTGGTCTCCTCCAGGTCGAACCCGAAGTCCTGCAGGGTCCGGATCTGCTGGAGCAGCCGCAGATCGTCCTCGTCGTACGTGCGGTAGCCGTTCACCGCGCGCCGGGCGGGCAGGAGCCCGCGGGACTCGTAGTAGCGCAGAGCGCGGGTGGTCGTCCCGGCCCGCTCCGCCAGCTCGCCGATTCGCATGCCTTCGACGGTAATCCTTGACGTCGGCGTCAAGGCAACAGGCCGACCCCTTCCCGGGGCTCAGACCTTCCCGGGGCTCAGACCGTCCCGGGGCTCAGACCTTCCCGGGGCTCAGACCTTCCCGGGGCTCAGACCTTCCCGGGGCTCAGACCTTCCCGGGGCTCAAGCCCTCCCGGGGCTCAGGCCCTCCAGGTGACGGCCTCGACCGTGCTCGCCCAGTCGTCGGCCCTGTGGCCCTTCGCGATCGCCCTGTCGGCGAAAACATCGAGGTCAGCGCGGTGGCAGCAGCGGTTTCCGGGCCACCGGCGAGGTCAGCACCACCGATGTCGTCGTACGGCCGAGCGCCGACGTCTGCTCCAGTACGTCCTCGAGATGGACCGTGTCGGTCACCGCGACCTTGATGATCCAGCAGTCCTCGCCGACGACATGGTGAACCTCGATCACCTCGGGGCGCGCCAGCAGTTCCAGAGTCCTGGGGTGCCTCAGGTTGTAGCCGCCGTGCGGACTGACGCGGATGAAGGCCTGAATGCCGTGGCCGAGGCGGGCCGGTGAGACATGAGCCCCGTAACCGGTGATCGCGCCGCAGGCCTCCAGCCGGCGCAGCCGTTCGGTGACCGCCGCCGGGCTCAGCCGCACCCGGCGGCCCAGTTCGCTGAGTTTGATGCGGCCGTCGGTCTGGACGAGCTCCAGGATCTGGCGGTCGACGGCGTCGAAGGCGGTCGCCGACGTTTCGTTGGCGGCAGCTCGCAGAGGCCGTGGTTCTTTCGGCAGGCCGGCCGGATCTCCCATGTCTCCCCCTTCAGAATGCGATCCGTAAACGTAACACTTGACGTACGACGAGAGGGAGTTGGGAAATGGGCGAGATATGCGTCATCGGCGGCAACCGGTATTTCGGCAAGCGGTTGACAGCTCGACTGCTGGATTCGGGCGACCGGGTCACCGTCATCAATCGCGGGTCGTCCGCCCCGCCCGCCGGAGTCACCCATCTCGTCGCGGACCGCGACGACGAGGATTCCCTGCGGGCCGCGATCGGCTCTCGTACATTCGATGTCGTCTTCGATCAGGTCTGCTATACGCCACGCCAGGCGGAAATCGCCCGTCGGGTGTTCGCGGGCCGCACCGGGCGCTATGTGATGACGTCCACCGTCGAGGTGTACGAGTACGAACACTCCACAACCCTCGTCCGCGAGGAGGCCGTCGACCCGCTGACGGTGAACGTGGACCTGACCGCTCCATGGGAGGACCCGGACTTCCGCGAAGAGCACTACGGCGAGGGAAAACGGCAGGCCGAGGCGGTCCTGGCGCAGAACCCGGCCTTCCCGTACGTGTCGGTACGCGTCGCCCATGTGCTCGGCGGGGACGACGACTTCACCGGCCGCGTGGACCACTACGCGACCCGGATCAGGGCGGGCGAGCCCATCGCCGTACCCGCGGAGAACCACCCCGCCACCTATGTGCATGTGGCGGAGATCGCCGAATTCCTGGCGTGGACAGCGGGTCAGGAATTCACCGGCCCGGTGAATGCGAATGCGTACGGTCCGCTCTCCACAGCAGATATCTGTGCGGCGATCGAGCGCGTGATCGGCGGAAAGACGGAATTTCTTCCCGTGGAGGTCGGCATGACCTCGCCGTTCTCCTTCGCCCGCTCCTACGGCATGGACAACTCGCGTGCGGCGGAGCTGGGTTACACCTTCAGCCGTACCGAGGAATGGCTGCCCCGTGCCATGGCCGAGACTCTCGGTTCCGGCAAGGAGGTCCGGTAATGCGGTACCGCACGCTGGGCAGCCTCCAGGTGAGCGCGATCGGGTTCGGCGCCATGCCACTGTCCATCGAGGGCCACCCCGACGAGCGGCAGGCCCTCGCCACCGTCCATGCCGCTCTCGACGCCGGCGTGACGCTGGTGGACACGGCCGACTCCTACTGTCCGCCCGGCGGCGAGCCGGGTGCCGGCGAGTTGCTCGTGCGACGCGCGCTCGCCGCGTACGGCGGCGATACGGACTCCGTCCTGATTGCCACCAAAGGCGGCCGGGGCAGGACCGCCGAGGGCGGCTGGACGGTCAACGGCGATCCGCGCCATCTCAAGCAGGCCGCCAGGAGTTCGCTCGACCGGCTCGGCGTCGCGGCGATCGGGCTCTATCAGCTGCACAAGCCGGACCCGTCCGTCCCCTTCGCCGATTCGCTCGGCGCGCTCCAGGAGCTGCTGGCGGAGGGCACGATCCGGTTCGCCGGGATCTCCAACACGAACGCGGCTCAGATCCGGCTGGCCAGGCAGATGCTGGGAGAGCGGCTGGTCTCCGTACAGAACCGGTACTCGCCCGCGGTACGCGACAGCGAGGCGGAGCTGCGGCTCTGCGCGGAGCTGGGCCTCGCCTTTCTTCCGTGGAGTCCACTCGGCGGGATCTCACGGAGTTCACTGGACGGGCCGTCGGATCCGTACGGCGCAGGAGCGGACCGAGAAAGCAGGGAAGTGACAGGTCCGTACGCCGCCTTCCACCAGGTGGCTCGGGAGCACGGCGTGAGTCCCCAACAGACCGCCCTGGCCTGGCTTTTGGCGAAGTCGCCGACCGTGATCCCGATCCCGGGGGCGAGCAGGCCTTCGACCATCCGGAATTCGGCGGCGGCCGCCGGACTCACTCTGAGTGCCGCGGAACTGGCGGCGCTTGACGCCTCGTCGGCCGACGGGATCGACGGGACAGAACCGGCCGTCCGCTCCTGACCAGCGGTTCAGCCCAAACCGGCAACGCGTTCAAGAAGTCAACGATGTGCAGCCATTGACGGCTGGACTGTCTACATCTACAAAACTGTTTGAGAGCGCTCTCAACTCCCTCGGCACCACCCTCCCGGAGGTGTTCCTTGAGCACGAGCCGCATCAAACGCACCCCCCTGCTCACCATGATCGTCGCCATGTCCGTGGCCCTCGCCGGTTTCATCGCTGTGACCGGCGCGGGCTCCGCCCGCGGTGACGTACCGCCCACGCCCGGCTGGAATCTCCAGTGGAGCGACGATTTCAACGGCGCCAACCGCACCCTGCCCTCGTCGGCCAACTGGCAGATCGACCTCGGCCATGCCTACCCGAACGGGCCGGGAAACTGGGGCACCGGCGAAATCCAGAACTACACCGGCAACCCCGACAACCTGAGTCTCGACGGCACCGGCAACCTCCGCATCACTCCGCTCCGGGACGGCGGGGGCAACTGGACCTCCGGCCGAATCGAGACCCGGCGCACCGACTTCAAGGCCCCGGCCGGCGGCACGCTGCGCATCGAGGGCCGGATCCAGATGCCGAATGTGACCGGCCAGTCCGCCCTCGGCTACTGGCCCGCCTTCTGGGCCCTCGGCGCGCCCTACCGTGGCAACTACTGGAACTGGCCGTCCATCGGCGAGTTCGACATCATGGAGAACGTCAACGGCATCAACTCCGTCTGGGGGGTGCTGCACTGCGGGGTCAACCCCGGCGGCCCCTGCAACGAGACCAGCGGCATCGCCAACAACCGCGCCTGCCCCGGGGCGAGTTGCCAGTCCGCATTCCACACGTACCGCTTCGAGTGGGACCGTTCCTCCTCCCCCAATGAACTGCGCTGGTATGTCGACGGCCAGCTGTTCCACAGCGTCGCCGAGAATCGCGTGGACGCCGGGACCTGGGCGAACATGACCAGCCACGCGGGCTACTTCATCCTGCTCAATGTCGCGATCGGCGGCGCTTTCCCCGACGCGCTGGCCGGCAAGACCCCGACGGCCGCGACCGTCCCCGGCCGCCCCATGCTCGTCGACTACATCGCCGTCTGGACCAAGGGCGGCGGCTCGACCACCCCGCCCACCACACCTCCCACGACCGACCCGCCCACGACTCCCCCGCCCTCCGGCTCCTCCCAGCTGTATCTGCGTACGGGAGGCGGCGCGGGCGACGCGGCGGCATCGGCCTCCACGGTGAGCCTCGCCTCGGCGGGCGGCGCCAACTACGACGGCACCCCGCACAATCCGCAGGTCTTCACCTCGTCCGGGATCACCAGGAAGTACAACGGCGGCCCGACGCAGTTCGACCTGTTCGTCGACGCAGGCTCCACGGTCGCCAACGGCCAGCAGGTCAGGGTGAGTTACGACCGTACGGGCGACGGGAGCTGGGACCGGACGGAGACGTACAGCTACTTCGCCACCGACCCCGTCGCCGGCTGGGAGCACTACACCCAGGCGAAGGGCCTCAAGTCGGCCACCGGGGCGTTCGGCGATCTGGCGAACGGCAAGGTGCGGATCGAGGTGTGGAACGCCATCGGCGGCGGTGCCAGCACGGTCGGCGTCGGCAACCAGTCCGTCGTACGCATCCCCTTCGACTGAATCAAGGAGGACCGCAATGTTCCGCCGACTGCTCACGGGCCTTGCCGCCGTGATCTTCCTGATCACGGCGGGATGGGTCACCGCGAGGACTGAACGGGCGGCTCCCGACACCGATTCGGGCCGCACCGCGTCCCGTCCCGCCATGTCAGGCCACAACGGCCACGCCTACACCTTCACCAGCGCCCAGACGGCCGCGATCGTCGCACAGGCCGCGGCCCCGGTGCGCGGCAGCGAATTCCGCGCGGAGTGCTTCTCCAGCCACCGCAGGGGCGACGACCCGATCGTCTTCCCGGGACAGGCGGGCCGTTCGCACATCCATGAGTTCTACGGGAACCGGACCGCGAACGCGGCCTCGACGCTCCAGTCGCTGGCCGCCGGCACCACCAACTGCACGCCCGCGGTGGACCTCTCCTCGTACTGGACGCCCACCCTCTACAAGAACGGAGTTCCAGTGGCCCCCGAGCGGGTCACCGTCTACTACCAGGGCATCACCGACCACGCCCGGGCCGTGGCCCATCCGCGCGGTCTGCGCTACGTCGTCGGCAATGCCCTGGCCACCTCTCCCGACCAGAACCCGGCGGCGCGCTGGTCGTGCGTGGGCCGGCCCGAGTCCAGCCGGGAGTTCATCACCTGCCCTCCCGGCACCAGGCTGGAGAACTATCTGGACTTCCCGACCTGCTGGGACGGGAAGAACCTGGACAGTGCCGACCACCGGGACCACATGGCGTACGCGGCCGGACAGACCTGCCCCGCCTCGCACCCCGTGGTCGTGCCGCGGCTGGAGCTGCTGATCACCTGGCCGGTCAACGGCGGCGGGCTGACACTCGCCGGCACCAGGAACGGCGTCAATGTGACCGACCAGCCCGGCTACACCTTCCACGGCGACTTCTTCAACGCCTGGGACGACGGTGAGCTGAAGCGCCGGGTGGCCAACTGCATTGTCGCGGGGTACATCTGCGGGACGGACGGCAACCCGGTCCAGCAGTGACCCTCATCCGTCCGATTCCGGGGCCGGGACGCCCAGCAGCCTGCGGGTCAGGGCGTCCCGGTCCGTTTCGTCCGGCGCGGTCCGTACATCTTTGGAACGTGTGAGCCCGGTGTCCTCGTCGGCCGCGACCTGCGGCTCGGTCTCGCGGGCCGTGCCGCGGCGCGGCAGCAGTACGGCGACGAGCACCGTGCCGACGCCGAGGATCACGGCACCGACCAGGCTGGTGTGCGCAACGGCGTCCGAGAATGCACCGTTCACCGCGTCCACCAGAGCCTTCGCCTGCTGGGGACCTGCCTGGACGCCGACCTGCTGTGCGACGGCGAGGCCCGCGCCGACCGAGTCCTGGGCGGCGTCGAGCGCCTCGGCCGGGAGCTTGGTTCCCACGGCATCGTCGAGACGGGAGGAGTACGAACCGGCCAGCACCGAGCCGAGGATGGCGATCCCGAGCGACCCGCCGAGCTCGAGGGAGGTGTCGTTGACGGCGCCGCCGACGCCGAGTTCGGACTCGGGGAAGACACCCATGATGGCGTCCGTGCAGGGCGAGAGCGCGAGGCCGATCGCGAGCCCGAGGATGACGAGCGGCAGCACGAAGTCGCCGTACGCCGATCCGGCGTCGATACGGGTGAGCAGGGCGAGCGCGGACGTACCGCCGACCATGCCCGCGGTGACGGTGACCTTCATACTGCTGCGCGACCCGGACGCGTCCATGGACCAGCTGGCCCGCGCGGCGGGCGTGGTGCGCCGGACGGTGTACGGCCACTTCCCCAGCCGCGACGCGCTGATCACGGCCCTGGTGGACGACGCGGTCGCCACGGTCGCCGAGGCGCACGCCCGCGGCCGCGAAGGTGTGGGCGACCCCTCCGAGGCACTGGCCCGCGCGACACTCGCGGTCTGGGAGATCGCCGACCGCTACCGCCTGCTGGTGGCCCTGGCCCAGCGCAGCGTGACAATGGAAGGCATCAAGCAGCGTCTGGCCCCGGTCCGCAAGTCCTGCCTGGAGCTGCTCCAGCAGGGCATGGACGAGGGCGCGTTCACCGCTCCGCTGCCGGCGGCGCGTACGTCCACGAGCAACAGCTCTTCGGCCTGATGGAGGCGGTGAACGACGGCGCGCTGGATCCGGCCGATGCGGGGCGTGCGGCGGCGGCGACGGCGCTGATCTCGGCCGGAGTCGGGGCCGAGCGGGCACGGGAGATCGTGGCGGGGCTGCAGGGCGGGTGAGCGGATTGCCGCATCGGCTAAAATCTGGGGCATGGACGTGGTCCAGGCGGTCGCCGAGCCCAGACGGCGCGAGATTCTCCGGCTGATCTGGAACGACGAACTGCCCGCAGGCGAGATCGCGGCCCGCTTCGAGGTCACCTTCGGCGCGGTGTCCCAGCATCTGAAGGTGCTGCGGGACGCGGGCCTGGTGACACTGCGCAGGGACGGGACCAAGCGGTTCTACCGGGCCGACCGGCAAGCCCTCGGACCGCTCTGCGAATTCCTCCGGTCCATGTGGAGCAGCAAGCTCGACACCCTGGGCCGCATCGCGGAAGAGGCCGAACCGAACGAAGCCTGACGGGCACGGGCACGGACACCGTGACCGTGGCGCACCGCTCCGCCCTCCGCCACGGGGGCAGGCGGAGGGCGGAGCGGAAGAGGCGGTCCTCAACCGCCGGACAAGCAGCGGCAGTTCGCTACCGGCCGGCGGTCAGACCTTCACGCCCGCCTCGTTCTCCTCCCGCGGCTCAGGAAGATCCACGTCCGCCTCCGGTGCCGCGTCACCCCGGCCGTCGTCGAGCAGCGTCTTCTCGTCGAACGGGAGCCTCCCGGCCAGGACCTCGTCGACCCGCGTCCTGTCGATCTCCTTCGTCCACGTCCCGATCAGCACCGTCGCGACCGCGTTGCCCGCGAAGTTGGTCAGGGCGCGCGCCTCGCTCATGAAGCGGTCGATACCGACGATCAGGCCGACGCCGTCGACCAGCTCCGGCCGGTGCGACTGCAGACCACCCGCCAGCGTGGCCAGCCCGGCACCGGAGACGCCCGCCGCGCCCTTCGACGCGACGAAGAGGAAGAGGAGGAGCGGGATCTGCTCCCCGACCGACATCGGGTTGCCCATGGCGTCGGCGATGAAGAGCGAGGCCATCGTCATGTAGATCATGGTGCCGTCGAGGTTGAAGGAGTAGCCGGTCGGAACGGTGATGCCGACCACCGGCTTGCTCACGCCCAGGTGCTCCATCTTCGCGATGAGCCGCGGGAGCGCGGACTCGGAGGAGGAGGTGGACAGGATCAGCAGGAACTCACGGCCCAGGTACTTGAAGAGCGTGAGGATGTTGAGGCCCGCGACGAGGCGCAGCAGCGTGCCGAGCACGATGACGACGAAAAGGAAGCAGGTCACGTAGAAGCCGAGCATCAGCACGGCGAGGCTCTTGAGCGCGTCCAGACCGGCCGACCCGGTAACGGCGGCGATCGCGCCGAAGGCGCCGATCGGCGCGGCCCACATCACCATGGCGAGAATGCGGAAGACGAGCCGCTGGATGTGCTCGACACCGCGCAGCACCGGCTCGCCGACAGGTCCCATCGCCTGCAGCGCGAAGCCGGTGAGCAGCGCGACGAGCAGGGTCTGCAGGACCTCGCCCGACGTGAAGGCGGAGACCATCGTGGTCGGGATGATCCCGAGCACGAACTCGACCGGCGGCTTGGCCTCGGCCGACACCTGGCCCTGGCCCGCCTCCTTGACCGCGTCGGTCAGCGCCAGGCCGTCACCGGGGTGCAGGATGTTGCCGACGACCAGGCCGATGGCGAGGGCCACCATCGACATCACCATGAAGTAGCCGAGCGCTATGCCGCCGACCGCGCCGACCTTGGCGGCCTTTCGTACTGATCCGATGCCCAGCACGATCGTGCAGAAGATGATCGGCGAGATCATCATCTTGATCAGATTCACAAAGCCGGTACCCAGCGGCTTGAGTTCAACGGCGAACTCGGGGGCGACCAGGCCCACCGTGATGCCCAACGCGACCGCGATGATCACGGCGATATAGAGATAGTGGGTACGGTCCCGCCTGACGGCTCCACCAGCCACGGGGTCCTCCTCGTTCCGATTCGTCCATGTCCCTATGGATGCCGTGACTATCCACCAGCCTGTGACGGCGGTCACCCTTACGTTCGTTTCGTTCACACAAAATCGGCCAGGCAGACTGATTGCATGCGCATACCTCGGCCCCGGAGCCTCGCCGGCCAGCTTTTCGCGATGCAGGTCGTGCTGGTCGCCGCGATCGTGGCGGGCTGTGCCCTCTTCGCGTATCTCACCGACCGCTCCCAGGCCGAGGAGACGGCGCGACTGCAGTCCACCGCCACCGCCACCGCCGTGGCGCGGTCCCCCTCGGTGATCGCGGCGGCGCGTTCCGCGCAGCCCACCGAGCTGCTTCAGCCGTACACGGAGCGGCTGCGCCGGGACGCGGGCGTCACCTTCGTCGTGATCATGGCCCCGGACGGCACGCGGTGGACGCATCCGGAGCCGGGCGAGATCGGCAAGACATACCTGGGGCACATCGACGAGGCGCTGAAGGGCAGGACATACAGCGAGAAACACCTGGGCGTGCTCGGACCCTCGGTGCGGACCGTGGTGCCGATCCATGACAACGGGAAGATCACCGGGCTCGTCAGCGCGGGCATCACCATCCAGAAGATCAGCGAGCAGGTGAGCAAGCAGGTCGCCGCGCTGCTCGGCGTCGCGGGCGCGGCGCTCGCGCTGGGCGGCCTCGGCACATACGTGATCAACGCGCGGCTGCGCCGCCATACGCACGGTATGAACGCGGCCGAGCTGAGCCGGCTGCACGACTACCACGAGGCCGCGCTGCATGCCGTGCGCGAGGGGCTGTTGATGCTCGACGGCCGGCGGCGGATCGCCCTGGTCAACGACGCGGGCCGGGAGCTGCTGGGTCTTGACGACCACGCCGTCGGCCGGCCGGTGGCCGAGCTCGGTCTGCCGGCCAGGCTCACGGGCGCGCTGCTGGCGTCCGAGCCGCGCGTCGACGAGGTCCATCTGACGGCCGACCGGGTCATCGTCGTGAACACCAGCCCGGTCGTCGGCGGCGAGCAGCGCGGCACGGTGGTGACCTTGCGGGACCACACCGAACTGCAGGCGCTGTCGGGCGAGTTGGACTCGGAACGCGGCTTCACCCAGGCTTTGCGATCCCAGGCGCACGAAGCGGCCAATCGCCTGCACACGGTCGTCTCGCTGATCGAGCTCGGGCGGGCGGACGAGGCGGTCGACTTCGCGACCGCGGAGCTGGAGCTGGCTCAGGTGCTGACCGACCGGGTCGTCGGCGCGGTGGGCGAGCCGGTGCTGGCCGCGCTGCTGCTGGGCAAGGCGGCGCAGGCGAACGAGCGCGGCGTGGAGCTGATCCTCGCGGAGGACAGCTGCATCGACGACGGCGTTCTGCCGCCGTCGCTGCCGTCGCGCGATCTGGTGACGATCCTGGGGAACCTGATCGACAACGCGGTCGACGCGGCGTCGGAGGCGGCGGCGGGCGGGCGGGGAGCGGGAGCGCACGCCGGGATGGATGCGATCGCGCCGGGCGCCGACGCGCACGCCGGGGTGGACAGCCAGGACCACGTCGTCGTCACCGCGGCGGACGACCGGGGCCGCGACACCGTCAGCGGGGCCACCGCCGCCGACGGCCGGGCCGTACAGGCGCTGCGTGCCCGGGTCACCGTCACCGCGCGTGCCGACCGCGGCGAGCTGATGCTGCGGGTCGCCGACACCGGAGCGGGCGTCGACCCCGCCGACGCCGAGGAGGTCTTCCGGCGCGGCTGGTCCACGCACGGCGCGGGGCGCGGGCTTGGGCTCGCCCTGGTCCAGCAGGCGGCGCACCGCAGCCGGGGCACGGTGCTCCTGGCGGAGGGCCCGGACGGCGGCGCGGAGTTCACCGTACGACTGCCGCTGCACACGGCGGAGGTGCAGGCATGAGCGCACCCTCCTGCCCGGCTCCTGGGCCGCCCACCGGCCGAGGCGCACCGGCCGCGCGCAAGGCCGGACCGGGCACCGGCGCGCCCCACACCCGCCCGCACCCGGCGAGACGCGTCGCGCACGGGCCACATCTCACGGGCCCCGCCCACCACGGCTCCCGCGCCCCGAGGCCCCACACCCGCCCGCACCCCGCGCCGGGCGTGCGCGGGCTGCATACTGCGAGACGGGCCGTCCGCGGTCCGCACCCCGCCCCGCCGGGCACCCGGCGCCCCCACGCCCCCGCGCGCCCACCGCGCCAATCGCGCCCCTCCGAGGTGTCCCCATGAGCAGCACCAGCGACCCCATCAGAGTTCTCGTCGTCGAGGACGACCCCGTCGCCGCCGACGCGCATGCCCTCTACGTCGGCCGCGTCGCCGGGTTCACCGTCGCCGGCGTCGCCCACTCGCGGGCCGAGGCCGTACGCGTCCTCGAGCGGACCGACGTCGGTCTCCTCCTGCTCGACCTCTACCTCCCCGACGGGCACGGGCTCCAGCTCGTCCGTTCCCTGCGCGCCGCCGGGCACTCCGCCGACGTCATCGCCGTCACCTCCGCCCGCGACCTCACGATGGTCCGCGAAGGCGTGTCCCTCGGAGTCGTCCAGTACGTCCTGAAGCCCTTCACCTTCGCCACCCTCCGCGACAGGCTGACCCGGTACGCCGAGTTCCGCGCCACGGCCGGCGAGGCCAGCGGCCAGGACGAGGTGGACCGGACGCTCGCCACCCTCCGGGCGCCACGGGGTGCCGAGAGCGCCGGTCTGCCGAAGGGGCTGAGCGCCCCGACGCTGGAGGCCGTCACCCGTACCCTGCGCAAGTCCACGACCGGGCTCACCGCCGCCGAGGCCGGCACCGCCGTCGGGATCTCGCGGATCACCGCGCGCCGCTACCTCGAGCACCTGGTCGCCGAGGGGCGAGCGGTGCGCAGTCCGCAGTACGGGCAGATCGGGCGTCCGGAGCTCCAGTACCGGTGGAGGCCCTCCACCCGCTGAACAACCGTTCCTAGCCAGTGTGCATAAGTGAGTCTTGGACCCACTGCTGTGAACTGGGCGCATCCCGAGCGGTTTTGGATGCACTGGGTCTCCGCTTTCTCGTCCCGTTCGGCGACGCACCTCCAGGGGTGTGGTCCGTGGCGGGTGGGCGGTTTCCGTCCCGCCCTCGGGCCTGCGGTCGGGCCTGGACGGTCCGATGCCCCGCGGCATCGCTCTGGTGTTGCGGGGGCGGTGTCGTCCGTCGCCTGATCGGATGTCCGAGGGCGCGTCGCCCGATCGCGATGCCGGCGGCATCGTGACGGGTCGTCTTACGGTTTGGGGTGGTCAGCGGTTTCTGCCAGTGCTGGCCGCTCCAGCGGGAGGTATAGGCCGGGTCGACCGCGACGATCGCGAGGCCCTGATCGGTGGCCATGGAGATGAGCCGGGCTTTGAGTTTCGCGGTGGGGAAGCGGGAGAGCAGCCGCCGAAACCGCTTGTTCCGGCCGTACCTCTCCCGGGTCTTGGCGCGTGTGATGTGCAGGTCCTCGATCGCGATGGCCTGGACGCCGACCCGCTTGGCCCAGTGGAGCAGGCGGGTCAGGGCGTGGCGGATCTGCGCGTCGCGGTGATCGGCCGTCCTCGACAGGTCGTAGAAGAAGCGGTGGGGTTCACCTACCGGGTTGCCGTGGGTGTCGAGCTGCCAGGCGGCGAGGTGATCGTCATTGGTGTCGACACCGAGGCAACCGGAGGACAGCGCGGCGTCGAGCGGGACCGTCTGGAGGAGTGGGCGCTGCCACGAGGCGGTCACATACCAGCGGTCGCGGCCGACGTCGTGATGGATGCGGTACGCAACGGCACGGTTCGCTCCGATGCGGTCGGCCCACTCCTGCCCCCGGTGCTTGAACGTGACGGTGCAGGCGAGGATGTACCTGCCATGTTCGGCGTTGGCCAGGTGGGCAAGCGGCACGGGCAGTTTGATGGCGATCTCGCCGTCCGGGGTGATGCGGATCGTTTCGTTCCCGAACCGCTTCCCCGACTCCCCGTCCGCCGACAAGAACATGCGCTCGGCTCCCCAGCGGTCCCGCCACTCCCCGGCGGTGAGATTGGCTTTCTCCAGGTTGTGGCGGGTGTTGACCAGGCGCTTACCGCCCCGTACTACGCGTACACGCCCGGCCTGCCAGTCCGCGAGCGCGGCAGCATGCCGGGCCTGAAGAGCGGCCAGGCGCCGGGACTTGTGAAACCACTCGCCTTTGGACCGGTAGCCACCCGGAGCCTGCTTGGATCCGCGCTCCCCCACGGGCAGGGACAGTCGGTGTTGCAGCGTCTTGATTCCGGCTTCCAGGCTGTGGATGCAAGCGGCGAGGCAGCGGCGGGCGAGCGCCCACTGATCATGCGTGCTCTTGGTGACCGATCCGGCCCACCGTGACGAGGACACCGCCGTCAGGCCCCGTTTGCGGGCCGCCCACGTCTCACTGTCGTGTTCAAGGCCGTCTGCGCATCGGGCCTTGAGGTCGCGGGACGCGAGCGTGCCCATATGCTCGCCAACCAGCCGCAGGACGTTCTCGTCCTGGAGGGTCAGGCTCCGCAGGCGGTCGCGTACCGCTACACCGGACGGCCCCGGGGCCACAAACGACGGAGCGATCGTGCGCAGCTTCTTCGGCTCAGCCACGCTCAGCCGCCTCAATGGCCTTCTGCGCCCGGTGCTTCGCCGACCCCCGCCCGTACAGGCGGGCACAGAAGGAGGTCAGCACCTCGACCATGTCGCGCACAAGATCGTCTTCTACTTCCCCGTCATCCAGCACGACGAGCCGACGGCCATGGGCGCACAGTGCGGCCTCGACCAGTTCGGTATTCATCCTGCCGAGCCGGTCCTTGTGCTCCACCACCACAGTCGTCACATCCGGATCGGCCAGCAGCCTACGGGCCTTCGTGCGACCACCGTTCATGCCGGAACCGACCTCGGATTCCACCCGCACCACCCGATGACCGGCCTTGGCCGCCCACTGCGACAGCCGCGCGACCTGGCGCTCCAGGTCCGCCTTCTGGCCGTGCGAGGAGACGCGGGCGTACAGGCCGACACCACCGACTACGTCCGGCGCGGTATTGGCCTCGACATTCACCAGAATCGTGCGCAGCCCGACCCGCTCAGCCGGAACAGGCAAAATACCCTCGCGGAACCAGCGATACGCGGTCTGCGGATGCACACCCTGCGCCTGCGCCCACTCCTTGAGGTTCATGCACCCGACCGTAACAACACTCACCAAAGTGCACTATCACTCACAAGAGTGAGCTAACGAACCAGCAGCCCACAACCCCGCCCAACAACCCGTCGAACCCGCCGGACCGCCTGCCGAGCACGGCGACCCAACTGATTGAGCCACTCAACGACCCTGCCCTGCACGGGGATTGACCTTGCGAACGGGCCGGTCCTACGGTCGCGGCAGCCCCCGTGTCCCGGGCCCCGGCCCGGAGCCCCGGCTCAGAGGAGGTCGTGCCCGTGCGCCCCACCGCCCCGCTGATCCTCATCACCGCCGCCACCGCACTCGCCGCAGGAACACTCACCGCCTGCGGCGGCGGCTCCGGCGGCGACCCGGACACCGTCAAGGTCGCCTACAACCGGTCCACCGACAACAAGATCCGCTTCAAGGACGCCCATCTCGAGGCCGCGAAGAAGCAGTTCGAGAAGGACCACCCGGGCAAGAAGATCAAGCTCATCCCGATCCAGGCCCCGGACAACGACTACGCGACCAAGGCGCAGCAGATGATGCGCTCCCCGAAGACCGCTCCCGATCTGGTCTACGAGGACACCTTCCGCATCAACTCCGACATCAAGGCCGGGTACTTGAAGCCGCTGGACACCTATCTGCCCAAGTGGGACCAGTGGGGCCAGTTCGTCGGTACGGCGAAAGCGGCGGCCAGGGCGGAGGACGGCAGGACGTACGGCATCCCGGACGGCACCGACACCCGCGGACTGTGGTTCAACAAGGCGATCTTCGCCAAGGCCGGTCTGCCGGCCGACTGGCAGCCCAAGAACTGGGCGGAGATCCTGGACGCGGCGCGCACCGTCAGGAAGAAGGTCCCTGGCGCCATCCCGCTCAATGTCTACACCGGCAAGGGCCCCGGCGAGGCGGCCGTGATGCAGGGCTTCGAGATGCTGCTGTACGGCACCGGCGAGGACCCGCTCTACGATCCCTCCGCCAAGAAGTGGGTGGCCGCGGGCAAAGGGTTCCAGGACTCGCTCGACTTCGTACGCACGGTGTATTCGGAGAAGCTCGGCCCGGACGTCTCCGACGCGCTCGACCCCAATGTCGGCACGCGGGTCGCCACCGAGTGGTTCCCCGAGGGCAGGCTCGCGATCTCCCTGGACGGCTCCTGGATGGGCCAGAACTGGGTGAACAAAGGTCCCAAGGAGTGGCCGGACTGGAGCAGGGAGCTGGCCCAGACCCCGATGCCCACGCAGAACGGCCAGGCGCCGGGGAAGGTGTCCATGTCCGGCGGCTGGGCTTGGTCGATCCCGCAGAAGTCCCGGAATCCCGATCTCGCCTTCGACTTCATCAAGACACTGCAGACCAAGGAGAACGCGACGCAGTGGTGCGTGGTCGCCGCGCAGATCGCCGTACGCAAGGACGTGGCCGCGGAAGCGGAGTACCTGAAGTCCATGCCGGGCATCGACTTCTTCACCGGGCTCGTCCAGTACACCCACTACCGGCCCGCGCTGCCCGTCTATCCGCAGGTGTCGACCGCGATCGGGGAGGCGATGGAGAAGGTGACGACGGGTGATGCCTCGGCGGCGGAGGCGGCGAAGGCGTACAACGACCAGCTGAAGACCATCGTCGACGGCGCGGTCGTCACCAAGTGAGCAGCCGGTCAAAGGGGTTGTGGCGGTGGGTGCCGATCGCCCCCGCCACCGTCCTGCTGCTGCTGTTCCTGGCCGGCCCCATCGGCTACTGCGTCTGGATCGCCTTCACCGACACCCGGCTGACCGGCGCGTCGGGGTCCGACTTCGTCGGCCTGGACAACTTCCGTCGTGCCTTCGCGGACGACGATTTCCGTAACGCCGTCTGGCTCACGCTCGTCTTCACCGTCGTCTCGGCGGTCCTCGGCCAGAACACGCTGGGCCTGGCGCTGGCGGGACTTATGCGGGCCGCTTCCCGTCCCGTTCGCACGATCACCGGGACCCTGGTGATCACCGCCTGGGTGCTGCCGGAGATCGTCGCGGCGTTTCTGCTGTACACCTTCTTCCGCCGGGAGGGGACGCTGAACGCCCTGCTGGACTGGCTGCATCTGCCGTCCCAGAACTGGCTCTTCACACTGCCGATCCTGGCGGTGTCCTTCGCCAATGTCTGGCGCGGCACGGCCTTCTCCATGCTGATCTACTCCGCCGCGCTCGCCGAGATCCCTCGCGACATCACGGAGGCGGCCGAGGTCGACGGGGCGAGCGGACCGAGCCGGGTCTGGCACATCACGCTGCCGATGATCCGACGCTCCATCGGCACGAATCTGATGCTGAATACGCTCTCCACGCTCTCGGTATTCGGCCTGATCTGGGCGATGACGCGCGGCGGTCCGGGCAACCGCAGCCAGACGCTGCCGGTGTTCATGTACGACCAGGCGTTCCTCAAGAGCCTGATCGGCTATGGCACGGCAGTGGCGCTGCTGCTCCTGCTGGTGGGCTCGCTGTTCTCGATCGTCTATCTGCGCCTGATGAAGGTGGAGGTGTGATGCGCCGGAACACCCGCGACCGGCTCACCGCCGATGCCGCCCTGCTGCTCGCCGCCGCGGCCTTCGCGCTGCCGCTGCTGTGGCTGCTGCTGGCGTCGGTGAACGCGGAGGCCGACCTGCGGGTACGGGCGCCGTCGTCGTTCACCGCGGAGAATTTCGACGCGGTGCTCACCGACGAGATCACCTTCACGCCGATGCTCAACAGCCTGCTGCTGTGCGGCGGCGCGACCCTGCTGACGGTGGTGTGCGCGGCGCTCGCCGCGTATCCGCTCTCCCGGCACCCTTCGCGCTTCAACCGACCGTATCTGCTGACGATTCTGTTCACGACGTGTCTGCCGATCACCGCGGTCATGGTCCCGGTGTACGGACTGTTCGTTCAGGTCAATCTGATCGACACGATGTACGGGACGGGGCTCTTCCTCGCCACTTCCCAACTGCCGTTCTCCATATGGCTGATGAAGAACTTCATGGACGGCGTGCCGGTGGTGCTGGAGGAGGCGGCCCGAACGGACGGCGCGTCGAATCTGCAGACGCTCACCAGGGTCGTACTGCCGCTGATGGGCCCGGGGCTGACGGTGGTGACGATCTACACCTTCATCCAGCTCTGGGGGAACTTCTTCGTACCTTTCATGCTGATCCTTTCCCCGGAGCAGATGCCCGCGTCGGTTTCGATCTTCACCTTCTTCGGCAACTACGGCTCGGTGATCTACGGGCAGCTCGCGGCGTTCTCGATTCTGTACTCGGCGCCGGTGCTGGTGCTGTACGTGCTGATCGCGCGGAGGCTGGGCGGCGGCTTCGCCCTGGGCGGCGCCGTCAAGGGCTGACGAATCACCCCGGGACGTTACCAAACGGTACGATCAGCTCGGACGTTCCTACGACAGGTGGCGTTGGGCGAACGCACCGTAGTCGCCGCCCCCACCCGCCGCCTAGCGTGTGCGCGTGCACCCCACCCCCGCTCCACTCTTCAACGCCCCCGCCGCGCGCCGACTGCGCGAGGCCCTGGGTATGGCACCAGGCCATGTCGCGTACGGTCTCCGCGCCCAGTACGGGCTCCGGATCACACCGGACACGGTGGTCGCCTGGGAGCGCGGTGCCGCCGCTCCCGGTTCACGCGAAGTAACCGCGCTCGCCGGTGTGTTGTGGTGCGCGCAGAGTGAGCTGCTCGCCGCCGCGACGACCCTGCGCGACCACCGGATGGAGCGCGGCCTCGCCCTCGACGATCTGGCGCGGAGGCTGGGCATGGACGCATCCGCGTATCTGCGGATGGAGGAGTCGGGGCGCTGGCGCGGCAATGAGCGGCAGACCGCGGTCCTCGCCGAGGTGCTGGATCTGACGCCACGCGAGTTGCTGACGGCGACCGGCCGGGACGAGGAGCTGGCGGAGCTGCTGCGGGACGCGGTGAAGGCGCGCTGGCAGGCGTACGTACGCCCGGTGGTGAAGATGCTGGCGATGGACCGCGGCCATCTCGAGGGCGTACTGGAAGAGCTGCACGCCGACTACCAGTCCCGTATGGTCGCGACGCTCAGCTGGGGCTCCGCCTCGCAGGACTCCGCGGAGCCGGGCCGGGAGTTCCTGGAGCGGATCCTCGACCACTTCTGGGAACTGACGCACGCCTAGAGCGTGTTGGCCGGGGCATCGGGGTCGAACGAGAACAGCTGCCCCCGCGCGTCCTTCGTGCAGACCTGCTGCACAATTCGCGCCCCGCGCTCCTTCGAGGCGTCCTGCACCCCGGCGCAGAGATCGCTGTGCAGCGGCCTCAGCCGGTAGCCGCGCACCGGCTTGCCGACCGCCTCCAGCCGGAAGGCCTCGGCCGGTCCGCGTTTGCCGCACTCCTGGTCCACGAGCGCGGCGCCCACCTTCGTCGACTTCTCCGCCACACCGGTGCAGCCCAGACCGAAGTCGCGGTGATCCGTCTCTATCCGCCAGGCGGCGACCGGCTTCAGGGCGAAGCGCGGGACGGTGTCCGGCGCACACGGCACCTGGTAGAGCTGCCCGCTCCGCTGCCCGGCACGCTCGGCCAGACAGAGCCCGGAGTGGACGGCCCTGATCTCTACGGGTCCTCGCGCCGGTGCGACCACCGCCGTGTGACGCTCCGCCGTTGGCTTGTCGTCCTCCGGCAGCAGGAACGCGATGGTGACCGCCACCGCGGCCGCACCCAGCGCGACAACCGCCGGCCACCTCGCACGGGAGCGCCAGGACCGGCGCGGCGGCTCGGGCGGTGTCGCCTCCTCCGGCCCGGGGCCGGCTGTCCGCCGGTGCCGAAGCCGGGAACCTCGACGGCCTGCCGCTCGCGCCGGGTGAGCTCCTTGCGGACCCGCAGCCAGCTCTCGGTCGCTCCGGGGCCGCAGCCGCAGGCACGTACGAACGCCGCCACCAGCTCCTCGCGCGGCACCGTGCTGCGGCTGAGCATATTGGCCACGGTGGAGCGCGGCAGTACGTCGCCGGCCGCCTCCGCCCGGGCCGTCAACTCCCGATAGGTCAAGCCCGACCAGTCCTTGAGCTCCTGCATCCGGGCCACGAACTCGGCGGAGCTGTGCGCCTGTTCGGGATCAGGAGCACCGTGCCCGGCTGAGTCCATCCGTCCCTCCGTCTTCCACTCCACGTGCCGGGACAGGGCTGGGACATGTCCCGGACAGGGAACAGCCTTGCCATTCGCGCCATTCAACTCAAGAGTGATCTGCGCCATCCGCGGCAGAAACCGGCGGCGGACGCACGAACGGCCTTGATCGCACACGGGGGGTGCGATCAAGGCCGTTCAGCAGCCGAAGCCAGGACAGAAGCCGGGACCTGGCGTCCCGGAGGGAGGGTCAGAAGACCGACTCCGCCTCGCGCATCCGCTTCTCCGGCACGGTCTTCAGCTGCGTGACCGCCTGCGCCAGCGGCACCATGGTGATGTCCGTGCCGCGCAGCGCCGTCATCATGCCGAACTCACCTCGGTGCACCGCCTCCACGGCGTGCCAGCCGAAGCGTGTCGCGAGCACCCGGTCGTACGCGGTGGGCGTACCGCCGCGCTGCACATGCCCGAGGATGACCGGCCTGGCCTCCTTGCCGAGCCGGCGCTCCAGCTCCGAGGCGAGGCGGTTGCCGATGCCTTTGAAGCGCTCATGACCGAACGGGTCGATCTCGCCCCTCTCGTACTCCATCGAGCCCTGGGCCGGATGCGCGCCCTCGGCGACGGCGATGACCGCGAACTTCTTGCCGCGCGAGAAGCGCTCCTCGATCATCTTCATCAGGTCCTCGACCTGGAAGGGCCGCTCCGGCAGACAGATTCCGTGCGCGCCGCCCGCCATGCCGGCCTCCAGCGCGATCCAGCCGGCGTGCCGGCCCATGACCTCGACGACCATGACGCGCTGGTGGGACTCGGCAGTGGTCTTCAGCCGGTCGATCGCCTCGGTCGCGACCATGACGGCGGTGTCGAAGCCGAAAGTGCGGTCGGTGGAGGAGATGTCGTTGTCGATGGTCTTCGGTACGCCGACGACGGGCATCCCGGCGTCCGACAGCATGCGGGACGCGGTGAGCGTGCCTTCGCCGCCGATCGGGATGAGCGCGTCGATGCCGTACTTCCGCGCCAACTCCGGTACGTTCTCGGCGGCTTCACTCAGCCGGCCGCGCTCCAGGCGCGTGGAGCCCAGGATCGTACCGCCGCGGACGAGAATGCCACTGACCGCATTGAGGTCGAGGGGGCGGTAGTGGCCGTCGAGGAGGCCCCTGAACCCGTCCTCGAAACCGATGACTTCATCGCCGTGCCCGGTCAGGGCCCGGTGCACGACCGACCGGATCACTGCGTTCAGGCCGGGACAGTCGCCGCCTGCGGTGAGAACTCCGATGCGCATCGTGCTGTGTCTCCTGCTCGTCAGCGGTACAGGTGAGCCCAGGTTCAATTGTTCCACGGACTTGCGGAAACTCGCGCTCTCGCCTACTCCGCCGGATGACACGCGGCCCGTGCTCGCGGGCCTTGGGCCGGCCCCTCGCCCGGCGGGCGCCCTACCTACCCGCAGAGGTATTGTCAAGAGGGCAATGCCGCCCCCGAGCGGTTCTTTTGCACGCCCGGGGGCGCGCATTCAGCTGGAATCACTGGATGTGTACGCCACAGCATGGACGGGAGAGCACGCGTGACACGCAGCGTGTACGTGACCGGGATCGACCGCGGGGACGGCCGCCAGGTCGTCGAGCTGGGAGTCATGGAGCTCCTGACCCGCCAGGTGGACCGGGTGGGGGTCTTCCGGCCGCTGGTGCACGACGGGCCCGACCGGCTCTTCGACCTGCTGCGAACGCGCTACCGGCTGTCTCAGGAGCCGGCGACGGTGTACGGCATGGATTACCACGAGGCCGCGGCGCTGCAGGCCGAGAAGGGTACCGACGAGCTGGTTTCCCGGCTCGTCGAGCGCTTCCTCCAGGTGGCGCGGGAGTACGAGGTCGTACTCGTCCTCGGCACGGACTTCTCCGGCTCCCAGCTCCCCGACGAGCTGGCGCTCAACGCCCGCCTGGCCAATGAGTTCGGTTCCTCGGTGATCCCGGTGGTGGGCGGCAAGGGCCAGACCGCCGAATCGGTGCGGGCGGAGACCCGTAACGCCCATCGCGCCTACCAGGTGCTGGGCTGCGACATTCTCGCCATGGCCGTCAACCGGGTCGCCCCCGAGGAGCGCGAGATCATAGCCGAGCGGCTTGCGGCCCGCCTCCCGGTGCCCTGCTACGTAATCCCCGACGATGCGTCGCTCGCGGCCCCCACGGTCGCCCAGATCACCCACGCGCTGGCGGGGACGGTGCTGCTCGGCGACGAGGCGGGACTGGCCAGGGACGCGCTGGACTTCGTCTTCGGCGGTGCGATGCTGCCGAACGTGCTGAACGCCCTGACCCCCGGCTGCATGGTGGTCACCCCCGGCGACCGCGCGGACCTCGTGGTGGGCGCGCTCGCCGCGCACTCCGCGGGCACCCCGCCCATCGCGGGAGTTCTGCTGACGCTGGACGAGCGGCCGAGCAAGGAGGTCCTCACGCTGGCCTCCCGGCTCGCGCCCGGCACCCCGGTGATCTCGGTCTCCGGGACCAGTTTCCCCACCGCGGCCGAACTCTTCGCGCTGGAAGGCAAGTTGAACGCTTCCACGCCACGCAAGACGGAGACCGCACTCGGCCTTTTCGAGCGCCATGTCGACACCGCCGACCTGCTGGCCCGGATCTCGGTGGCCCGCAGCGGCCGGGTCACGCCGATGATGTTCGAGCACGATCTCCTTGAGCAGGCCCGCGCCCACCGGCGCCGTGTCGTGCTGCCCGAGGGCACGGAGGAGCGGGTGCTGCGCGCCGCCGACGTACTGCTGCGCCGTGACGTCTGCGATCTGACCCTCCTCGGCGACACCGAGGTCATCCGCAGGAAGGCCGCGGACCTCGGCATCGACCTCGCGTCCGCCCAGCTGACCGACCCGCAGACCTCCGAGCTGCGCCAGGCCTTCGCCGAGCGGTATGCGCAGCTGCGCGCCCACAAGGGCGTGACGGTGGAGCTGGCGTACGACGTGGTGGCGGATGTGAACTACTTCGGCACGTTGATGGTCCAGGAGGGCCTGGCCGACGGCATGGTTTCGGGTTCGGTGCACTCGACGGCCGCGACGATCCGCCCGGCCTTCGAGATCATCAAGACGAAGCCCGACGCGTCGATCGTCTCCTCGGTCTTCTTCATGTGCCTGGCCGACAAGGTGCTGGTGTACGGCGACTGCGCGGTCAATCCGGACCCGGACGCCGAGCAGCTCGCGGACATCGCGGTCCAGGCGGCGGCGACCGCGGCCCGGTTCGGAGTGGAGCCGCGGATCGCGATGCTCTCGTACTCCACCGGCACTTCGGGCTCCGGCGCGGATGTCGACAAGGTGCGCGAGGCGACCAAGCTGGTGCGGGAGTCGCGTCCCGACCTGCGGGTCGAGGGCCCGATCCAGTACGACGCGGCGGTCGCGCCGTCCGTCGCGGCGACGAAGCTGCCGGACTCCGAGGTGGCGGGCCGGGCAACGGTGCTGATCTTCCCGGACCTCAACACCGGCAACAACACCTACAAGGCCGTGCAGCGCTCGGCGGGCGCCGTGGCGGTCGGGCCGGTGCTGCAGGGTCTGCGCAAACCGGTGAACGACCTGTCGCGCGGTGCGCTGGTCAGCGACATCGTGAACACGGTCGCGATCACCGCGATCCAGTCCCAGGCCGAGGAGCTCCCCGCATGACCGCCACCCGCGTTCTCGTCCTCAACTCCGGCTCCTCGTCGGTGAAGTACCAGCTCCTCGACATGCGCGACACCGGGCGGCTGGCTGTCGGCCTGGTCGAGCGGATCGGCGAGGTGACGTCCCGTCTGGTGCACACGCCACTGGCCGGCGGCAGTGCCGGCAAGCGCGAGCGCACCGGCCCGATCGCCGACCACGGCGCGGCGTTGAAGGCGGTCGCCGAGGAACTGGCGCAGGACGGGCTCGGACTGAACTCTCCCGAACTGGGGGCTATCGGCCACCGGGTGGTGCACGGCGGTCTGAGGTTCACCGAACCGACCTTGATCACCGACGAGGTGCTGGCCGAGGTGGAGCGCCTGATTCCGGTGGCCCCGCTGCACAATCCGGCGAACATCACCGGGATCCGTACGGCGCAGGCCCTGCGCCCGGACCTGCCGCAGGTCGCCGTCTTCGACACCGCCTTCCACTCGACGATGCCGGAGTCGGCGGCCCGGTACGCGATCGACGTCGAGACGGCCGACGCCCACCGGATCCGCCGCTACGGCTTCCACGGCACCTCACACGCGTATGTCTCCCGCAAGACTGCGGCCCTGCTCGGCAAGGACCCGTCCGAGGTGAACGTCATCGTCCTGCACCTCGGCAACGGAGCCTCCGCCTCGGCGGTCGCGGCCGGCCGGTGCGTGGACACCTCGATGGGGTTGACCCCCTTGGAAGGCCTGGTGATGGGTACGCGCTCCGGCGACATCGACCCCGCGGTCACCTTCCACCTCGAGCGGGTCGCCGGAATGTCGTCGGACGAGATCGACGAACTGCTCAACAAGAAGAGCGGACTGGTGGGTCTGTGCGGCGACAACGACATGCGGGAGATCCGCCGCCGGATCGACGAGGGCGACGAGCGCGCACGGCTCGCCTTCGACATCTACATTCACCGGCTGAAGAAGTACATCGGCGCCTACTACGCGATTCTCGGCCGGGTGGACGCGATCGCGTTCACGGCCGGCGTCGGTGAGAACGCGGCACCGGTGCGCGAGGCCGCCATCGCGGGTCTGGAGGGGCTGGGTCTGGCACTGGATCTCGATCTCAATGCCGTACGTTCCGACAAGGCGCGGATCGTCTCGGTGGCGCACGCCCGGGTCGCGGTGGCCGTGGTCCCGACGGACGAGGAACTGGAGATCGCCCAGCAGACCTTCGCTCTGGTCGCCCCTGGGGGCGCCTGAGGGCACACGTCTGAGCGGCGGGCAGCCCATTTGTACTTTCCACCAGACGGAATATTCCGCAGAGAAACAAACCGATAGGATCCGCCTTATGCGCCGTTCCAAAATCGTTTGCACCCTGGGCCCCGCCGTCGACTCCTACGAGCAGCTCAAAGCGCTCATCGAGGCCGGCATGAACGTGGCCCGTCTCAACATGAGCCATGGGACCCACGCCGAGCACGAGGAGCGGTACCACCGCGTGCGCCGGGCGTCCGAGGACACCGGCCGCGCGGTCGGTGTCCTCGTCGACCTGCAGGGTCCCAAGATCCGTCTGGGAACGTTCGCCGAGGGGCCGGTCGAACTGGTCCGGGGCGACGAATTCATCATCACCACCGAGGATGTCCCCGGCGACAAGTCGATCTGCGGCACCACCTACAAGGGCCTGCCCGGGGATGTCTCCAAGGGCGACCCCATCCTGATCAACGACGGCAACGTCGAGCTGCGCGTCATCGAGGTCACGGGCACGCAGGTCAAGACGATCGTCGTCGAGGGCGGCGTGATCTCCGACCACAAGGGCATCAACCTGCCCGGCGCGGCGGTCAACGTCCCGGCCCTCTCCGAGAAGGACATCGAGGACCTCCGATTCGCCCTCCGGCTGGGCTGCGACCTGGTCGCGCTCTCCTTCGTGCGGGACGCGAGCGACGTCAAGGACGTCCACAAGGTGATGGACGAGGAGGGCCGCCGGGTCCCCGTCATCGCCAAGGTGGAGAAGCCTCAGGCCGTCGCCAACATGCAGGACGTCATCATGGCGTTCGACAGCGTGATGGTGGCGCGCGGCGACCTGGCCGTCGAGTACCCGCTCGAGAAGGTCCCGATGGTGCAGAAGCGCCTCATCGAGCTGTGCCGCCGCAACGCCAAGCCGGTGATCGTGGCGACCCAGATGATGGAGTCGATGATCACCAACTCCCGCCCGACGCGCGCCGAGGCGTCCGATGTGGCCAACGCCATCCTCGACGGCGCGGACGCGGTCATGCTGTCGGCCGAGTCCTCGGTCGGCGCGTACCCGATCGAGACGGTCAAGACGATGTCGAAGATCGTCGTCGCCGCGGAGGAGGAACTGCTCTCCAAGGGCCTCCAGCCGCTGGTCCCGGGCAAGAAGCCGCGTACACAGGGCGGTTCGGTGGCCCGCGCGGCCTGCGAGATCGCGGACTTCCTGGACGGCAAGGCGCTGGTCGCGTTCACCCAGTCCGGCGACACGGCCCGCCGGCTCTCCCGCTACCGCGCCAAGCAGCCGATCCTCGCCTTCACGACGGACGAGTCCACCCGTAACCAGCTGACGCTGAGCTGGGGCGTGGAGCCCTTCCACGCACCGTTCGTGGAGACGACGGACGCGATGGTCGACCTGGTGGACGCCGAGCTGCTGAAGCTGCAGCGGTGCAACGAGGGCGACGTCGTGGTCATCACGGCGGGCTCGCCTCCCGGGGTGCCGGGGACGACGAACATGGTCCGGGTGCACCACTTGGGCGGGGAGTCGCGGGACTGACGCGGCTCAGTCCCCCTGGCCGACGAGGGCGGTGTCCCGGTCCTTTGCGAGGACCAGGACACCGCCCTCGGGCATTGTCGGGGGTAGGTCGAGCTGCGCCGGATGCACGACGAACCGGCGGAGTCCCCGTACTTCGGTGAGCCGTTCCTGTGGACGGCCCTGTTCCGCCGCGACGCCCAGGACCTGGCCGGGGGGTCACGCACGGAGTCATGACCGGGTCGCGACGGCGGTGACGGTGCCGGAGAACCGCCGGAGCAACGACTGTGGGCCGCACCCCAGAAAGGGGTGCGGCCCACAGCCTTGTGCGGCTCCCGGAAGGTCTTAGCTCTTGCCACCGGTGAAGTAGTTGTGCAGGCCGGGAACCTTCAGCGTCCCGCCGAACTGACCGGCCTGCGTCACCTTCACGTTGGTGAAGAAGGCGAACGGAACATTCAGCGGCGGAGGTGTCTCGGGACTGAACGTGATCGGGATGAGGCCGAAGAGGTTGCCCTTCAGCTCCTCCGTGTACATCGTCACGGTGCCGTTGGTGATCGTCGACGTGGAGCCCTTGTCCGCCTCGACGTGCGCGGTGGTGCCGTTCGGGCCGACCACCAGCTGGTGGAGGTCCTTGATGTCGACGCCCGAAGCCGTGAACTTCAGCACCTTCTTGACCTTGCCGCTGCCCGTCTTGACCTCGACGATGCCCTTGTAGTCAAGGCCCTTGAGGGTGAGCATCGAGCTCTGCAGAATCCACGGGTCGTCCGGGAGCAGCGGGATGCCCTGCTCCAGGTCCGCGGCGGCGAGGGCCTTCGGGTCCGACGTCGGACACGGGAAGCGCGGCTTGGCGCCGTCCGGGATGTCCTCGTCCTTCTTGGGGTCGAGGCCCTTGACCGCGTCGTCCAGCTCCTCGGTCGTCGCCCCGGCCTTGTCGGCCGCGTCCTTGATCGCGTCCTTGGCCTTGTCCGCCGTCTCGCCCACCTTCTCGACGGGGTTCGTGGACGGCTTCGAGGACGGCGTGCTGGACGGCTTCGCCGTGGGCTCGTCGGCAGGCTTGCTGCTCGCCGACGCGCTCGGTGTCGCGCTCGGTGTCGCGGTAGCCGTCGGCTCCTTGTCGGGGCCGTCGAGCAGGTCCTTGAGCGCGTCGCCCACACCCAGCGGGTCAAGCGGGTTCTTGGTCTGCGTCTCGCTGGGCGCCGGAGTCGGGTTCGTCAGCGGCGCAGTTGCGTCCGCAGGCTTCGACTCGGAGGCCGACGGGGTCGTACCCGGCTTCGGCTCGTCCTTGTCACCCTCCGAACTGCTCGCGGACGGGTCGGGCTTCTCCGACGGCGTCCCGGACGGCGTCGCCGAGTCCGAGGGCTTGGGCGACTCGGACTCCGCCGGCTCGTCCGAGCGGGTCACGCACGGGCCGGGGGCGAACGGGATGTCCTTGTCCTCGGCAAGTGCCAGCTTGGGGGTGAGCCCCATGCCCAGGAAGACAGCAGTCGGCATCGCTGCCAGGGCTATCGCCTTGCCGGCCGGCATCTGGAGCTTGTTCAGCAGGGGCTTGCGCGGGGCCGCGTGCCGCGGCCCCCTTCTCGCCTGCGTGCCGTCGCCTCCAGCCGTGGTCAGCGGTGTGACATCACCCGGCACTGTTCCTCCCGCCGTTGGCTTCGATGGTTGTCTCGTGCGTGCCGTAACCGTCCCACTGCTGGCCCGGTACGAGTGTCTCCGCGGGACCGGGCTCGGGCGCCGACTTCTCGGCCGGAGCCGAATCCGCGGCAGGCTTTCCCGGGGCCCAGGAGAGCGCGAGCGCGCCGCCGATGAGCGAGAACAGGAAACCGATGAGGAAGCCGCCGAGGTTGGCGATCGGAATGGAGATCAGCGCCAGCAGAATCGTGGCGACGCCCGCGAACACCCGGACGATTGCGTGGAACCACATCGTCAGTCCCAGGGTGACCAGCAACACGCCGACGATCAGCGAACCCGCACCCGCGGTCGTCGACATGGCGAGCGTCATGTGCCCGAGCTTGAAGCTCGCGTACGGCAAGTAGGCGATAGGGATTCCGCCGAGCACGGTGAACAGACCCGCCCAGAAAGGCCGCTGCCCCCGCCAGGTACGGAAGTTCCGCCGAATGGCGCGGATGTAGTGCTCGTCCCGCCCCGGTGACACTGCAGACTCGGCGCTCATGGAAAACAGCTCCCTGGAACTGGCGTTGCTGTGTAAAGAGAAAGGCGGGCGGGCAAGGCTGTTTCAGCTTTCCCCGCCCGCCCGGACGGGATGACCGTCAGTAGCACTCGACCCCGGCGCCGGAGCCCTTGAGCAGACGCATGCTCAGACCGCTCAGCTTGAACGTGCCGGCAGTCGTCGCCCACGCCTTCTGCTCGACGTTGTCGAGGACCGCTCGGTCGGCCTGCTGCGCGAACCCGTTCTCAAGGATCGACTTGTCCTTGACGGCCGGACCCTTGCCACCACGGCCCTGGTCGGTGTCCTTGGCCGCGACACCGATGTCGATGTTCGTGAACGTGGCGTCCGCGTCCAGCTCGGACACGTCGAGGTAAAGGTTCTCCGCGGATACCGGAGTCTTCCCCCCGCCGGCCTTCAGCTGCAGGGTGATCTTGCCGACGAACGGCACGTCGGTGACGACCGACTGACACATGTTGTTGATCGTGGCGTTCTTGAAGGTCGAGATCGCGACCGGGTGGGCGGTCTTCGCGTCACCCTTCAGGTCCGCGTATCCCATGTCGACGCCGCCGTACTGGGCGAAGCCGTGACCGTCGAGGTGACCGGCCTTGACCTTGAACTCCTGGCCGGACACAGCGAACGACGCGGCGAGCGCGCCCTGTGCCAGACCGATGCCTATAGCGGCCGTTGCGGCCACACTCGGCACCATGACAAGGGCGAACCGCTTCCATCTGGTTCCGCCACGCGCCACAGACTCCATGACTTTCCTCCTTCTCGGACGTACATCTCCGGTCCGGACTCTGGCGTCCGTCCTGGGATGGGAGAAGTGCTACGTCCTCGGTAAGGAGAGCGCCTGTACTTTCAGGCGCGAGCTGCGTCCGAAACACCGGCGATCACCCCCGAGCGACAACCACTGGTCGCGCCTGACGCATCACGCACAACCTGCCGGACAGGCCCTGCCGTTCGGCAGGAACCCCCCTGTCCGCGACCGGCGCCACTGCCGCCGGCCCACTCGGTGGGGACCCAAGATCCCGCGGCACGGCTGGGGGCCGGGCTGGTGCGGTATTGGACCGAGCGTGGCCGATCGTGGTCCATTCCCGGCCGCGACACAAGAGGGTTCGTTACTCACTAGTAACGGCCTGATAACCACGCAACGACCGGTTGATATCGACCGGCCACACAGGGTGCCGCCAAGGGGTCGACCAGAAGGGCTGATTACAGCCAATAAGCGGACAGAACAAGCCGGGTAATTTACTGGGAGTAACAACGTCTGCGTTTACCAAGTTTTGGTAAAGCGCTGCCGTGTTCTGTCACCTTGTCGCCAAAACGGCGGCGGCGCCTCATCGGCGCCGCCGCCGCAAAACCCTCAGACCTGGCAGAACGGAACGTTCAGTGCAGGACTTTCAAACATGACTCAGAACAGCACCCGCGCCAGCGCCGAACGCGCCGCGGTCACCCGCGGGTCGTCCGGGCCGACGACCTCGAAAAGCTCGAGCAGCCGCACGCGCGCCGCGTCCCGGTCCTCGCCCGCCGTGCGGCGCACCGTCTCGACGAGCCGGCCGAACGCGTCCTCGACATGACCGCCGACCAGATCGATGTCGGCCGCGGCAATCTGCGCGTTCACTTCGGCCGGGTTCTCGGCCGCTTCCTGGCGGACCTTCTGCGGGTCCATGTCCCGTACGCGGGCGAGGAGCTCGGCCTGGGCGAGGCCCAGCTTCGCTTCCGTGTTACCCGGATCGTCGGAGAGCACGTTCTTGTACGCCTGGACCGCACCGCCGAAGTCGCCTGCGTCCAGCGCCTGTACGGCGGCTTCCAGCAGGGCGTCGTACGGCCCTTCGGGCACCGCGGCGGGAGCCGTCGGCGTCTGGGTACCGGAGGCGTCCTGGTCGACCGCGACACCGGTCAGCCCGAAGCGTTCCTCGGCCACCTGGATCAACTGGTCGAGGGTGCCGCGGATCTGGGCCTCGGGCGCCGCGCCCTGGAAGAGCGGCAGGGCCTGGCCGGCCACCACCGCGAAGACCGCCGGGATGCCCTGGATCCCGAACTGCTGCATCAGCATCTGGTTGGCGTCGACGTCGATCTTGGCGAGGACGAACCGGCCGTTGTACTCCTGCGCCAGCCGCTCCAGCACCGGGCTGAGCTGCTTGCACGGCTCGCACCACTCGGCCCAGAAGTCGATGACGACCGGGACCTCGGCGGAGCGCTGGAGGACATCGCTCTCGAAGCCCGCCTCATCGACATCGATCACCAGGCTGGAAGGGGATACGGCTCCGCCGCCGCCCTGGCGGGCGGCCTCGGCGCGCGCCTGTTCCGCCTTTGCCTTGGCCTCACCGGCCGCCTTCACCGCGGCGAGGTCGACGACGCCGCTCATGGACATGTTCCTAGGCTGCATGAGTACATCCTCCCCCTTCCACGCGCGCATGTGAAAAATACGGCCAAGAGACCGCTGTACTGGCCAAAATGTTCGACACCGGGTCCCCACCCGGTGTCAGTGGTTGTCGCTCTGAGCCGGTCAAGGCTTTCGCTACGAGTCGTAGCGTATCTGCACCAGCCCTGCGGCGTGTGAGAAACCTCCGGTGAACTGGCTCACAGCGAAACACCTACCCGCCGGTATGGTCGCCGTCATGTGCAGCCACACCAGCCCCAAAGCCATGCGTAGGGGCCGTACGGGACGCCCCCGCAGCGCCGAGGCCGACGTCGCGATCCTCGACGCGACCCGGGCGGCGCTCGTCGAGCTGGGCTGGTCGAAGCTGACGATGGGCGATGTGGCCACCCGCGCGGGAGTCGCCAAGACCACGCTCTACCGCCGCTGGACCAATAAGAGTGAACTTGTCGTCGACGCCGTCGCCATACTCTTCGACGAGCTCGAACTCCCCGACCTCGGCAGTCTGATGGCCGATGTGGAGGGCGTGGTGCTGCAGTTCGCCGCGCTGCTCGCGAGGCCCGAGGCGAAGACCGCGCTGATGGCGGTGGTCGCGGAATCGACGCGGGACGACGCGCTGCGCGGCCGTATCCGCTCGGCGATCGTCGACCGGCAGAAGCGGCTGGTCCTGGAGGGCCGGGCCCGCGCACAGGCCCGCGGCGAGCTGCCTTACGAGGAGGACCCGGAGGCGGCGGCCCGCAACGCGGACCTGATCTTCGATGTGATCGCGGGTGCGGTCGTCCACCGGGCGCTGGTCAGTGCCGAGCCCGTGGACGAGGAGTGGGCGCGCACCTTCACGACACTGCTGGTGTCGGGGCTGGGCTCACTTCGGGGCTGAAGCCCGAAAGCCCGGACCACCATTGGCCCGGGCCCTCGGTTCTCGGCTGTCAGAAGCCGGGAGGCTCGGTGTACGTGCCCCACTCGTCCCGCAGCGCGTCACAGATCTCGCCCAGCGTGGCCTCCGCGCGGACCGCGTCCAGCATGGGCGCGATCATGTTGGAGCCGTCCCGCGCGGCGGTCAGCATCGCGGCCAGCGAGGACCGTACCCGGGCGTCGTCCCGGCCGGTCCTGCGGTCCGCCAGGACCCGTACCTGCTCGCGCTCGACCTCATGGCTGACCCGCAGGATCTCCAGGTCACCGGTGACAGAGCCGTGGTGGACATTGACGCCCACGACCCGCTTGTCGCCCTTCTCCAGGGACTGCTGGTAGCGGAAGGCGGACTCGGCGATCTCGCCGGTGAACCAGCCGTCCTCGATACCGCGCAGGATGCCGGAGGTAATGGGACCGATGGGGTGCCGACCGTCGGCGTGCGCCCGGCGGCCGCGCTCCTTGATCTGGTCGAAGATCTTCTCGGCGTCCGCCTCGATGCGGTCGGTAAGCTGCTCGACGTACCAGGAACCGCCCAGCGGGTCTGCGACGTTGGCGACGCCGGTCTCCTCCATCAGCACCTGCTGAGTACGCAGCGCGATCTCAGCGGCCTGTGCGCTCGGCAGCGCGAGGGTCTCGTCCAGGGCGTTGGTGTGCAGGGAGTTGGTACCGCCGAGGACCGCGGAGAGCGCCTCGACCGCGGTGCGAACAACGTTGTTGTACGGCTGCTGCGCGGTGAGCGAGACACCCGCGGTCTGGGTGTGGAAGCGGAGCCACTGCGCCTTGTCGGTCTGCGCGCCGTACTCCTCCTTCATCCAGCGCGCCCAGATCCTGCGTGCCGCACGGAACTTGGCGATCTCCTCGAAGAAGTCGAGGTGCGCGTCGAAGAAGAAGGAGAGGCCGGGCGCGAAGGTGTCCACGTCCAGGCCGCGGCTCAGGCCCAGTTCGACATAGCCGAAGCCGTCGGCGAGCGTGTACGCGAGCTCCTGCGCGGCCGTCGCTCCGGCCTCGCGGATGTGGTAACCGGAGACCGACAGCGGCTTGTACGCGGGGATGCCCTGCGCGCAGTGCTCCATCAGGTCGCCGATCAGGCGCAGATGCGGCTCCGGCTGGAAGAGCCACTCCTTCTGCGCGATGTACTCCTTGAAGATGTCGGTCTGCAGCGTGCCGTTGAGCACGGCAGGGTCGATGCCCTGGCGCTCGGCGGCGACGAGATACATGCAGAAGACCGGGACGGCGGGTCCGGAGATCGTCATCGAAGTGGTGACATCACCGAGCGGGATGTCCTTGAAGAGGACCTCCATGTCGGCGGCGGAGTCGATGGCGACGCCGCAGTGGCCGACCTCGCCCAGCGAGCGCGGGTCGTCGGAGTCGCGGCCCATGAGTGTCGGCATGTCGAAGGCGACGGAGAGTCCGCCGCCGCCGTTGGCCAGGATCATTTTGTAGCGCTCGTTGGTCTGCTCGGCATTGCCGAAGCCGGCGAACTGGCGGATGGTCCAGGTGCGGCCGCGGTAGCCGGTCGGGTAGAGCCCGCGGGTGAAGGGGTACTCACCGGGCCAGCCGATCCGCTCGAAGCCGTCGTACGTGTCGCCGGGCCGGGGCCCGTATACGGGCTCAACCGGGTCACCGGAGAGCGTGGTGAAGTCCGCGTCCCGCTTGCGGGCCTTGTCATAACGGGCCTGCCAGCGTCGGCGGCCTTCCTCGATGGCGTCAGCGTCCATACTCTGAATTTACTAGGACGTCCTAGTAAATGTCGATGGGAGACGGCCGCGAGCCTTGCTCGCGGCCGTGGGAACGCCTGTGCCGGTTACGCCTCGGCGGTCGCCGCTTCGGCGTCCATGACCAGGGGACGGATCTCGCGGGTGACCTTCGGCTCGACGAAGAAGGAGGCCACGGGGATGCAGCCGGCGGCCAGCACCCAGAGCAGCTTGCCGAACGGCCACTTCGCCTTGGAGCCGAGATCGAAGGCGAAAATCACGTAGATGATGAAAAGCACACCGTGGATCTGCGAGATCAGCATGGTGTCGCCGACCTCGAACCCGTACTTCGCGATGATCGCCGCGGTGAAGACCAGCAGCCACACGGCGGTGACGTACGCCATCACCCGGTAGCGGGACAGCACGCTCTGTTTCATGGCTACGAGCGTAACCGGACGCAAAGGGCGATCTTCGTCCGGGTGGTGCGGGCCGCCGCTCGCTCTACTTCTCGTCGAAGTCCTGGGCCGAGACCCGCAGCGGGCGCAGCATCGCGAAGATCTCCGCGCACTCCTCGGCGTCGTACGCGCCGAGCCCGAACTCCATCTCCATCAGCTCGCGGGTGGCCGCCTCCACGACCTCCCGGCCCTTCTCCGTGATGGAGGCGAGCGTGCCGCGCCCGTCGTTCGGGTTGGGCCGCTTGTCGACGAGACCGGACCTGACCAGCCGGTCCACCGTGTTCGTCACCGAGGTCGGGTGGACCATCAGCCGCTCGCCGATCTTGGACATCGGCAGCTCACCGGCCTTGGAGAAGGTGAGCAGCACCAGCGCCTCGTACCGCGCGAAGGTCAGTCCGTACGGCTTGACGGCGGCGTCGACCTCCGCGAGCAGGATCTGGTGCGCGCGCATGATCGAGGTGATCGCGGCCATCGAGGGCACGGGACCCCATCGCTGCCGCCAGAGCTCATCGGCTCGGGCGATGGGATCAAAGGGAAGACTGAGCGGCTTCGGCACGGCACCGACCCTACCGACTGGTCATATGGCGGTCAGCCCCGTCTCGCACTTCGGTCCTCCTGGCCTCGGCGACCAGGAGCAGACAGCAGAGAGTTCCGACCGCCCCGGCCCCGGCGACCACCGTGCCCACGGAGAAGAATTCCGCCGCGACCCCGGCCAGCACCATGCCGACGCCCTGGATCGTCATCAGTCCGGCGGTGAGCAGGGTCATGGCCCGGCCGCGCAGCTCTGGGGGGACCGCCTCGATGAACCATCGGTCGACTCCCAGGGTGTACGCGGAGCCGGCGCCGGCCGACACCAGCACGAGCAGTGCCCAGCCGAGACCGGGTGTGAGGACGTAGGCGAGGAGTGGCAGCAGGGTGACCGCTGCGAGGGGCAGAGCGATACGGGCACGGGAGACGGGGCCGAGCGCGGACCCGGCGTACAGCTCACCGGCGATCGTGCCGACCGGCAGCGCGCACATGAGCAGCCCGAGGCCGGCCGGACCGATGCCGATCTCGTCCGCGTACGGGGTGGCGAGAACCTCCGGCGCGACGCTGAACATGGGCGGCACCCAGAAGAGCAGCATCAGCACGCGGAGCCTGCGGTCGGCGAAGATCTGCCGCGCACCGGAGAGCGAGGACCGCAGCAGGGCACCGCTGTCGCCGCTTCTGGCCGGGCGCCTCTTCGTACCGAAGCGGAGGAGCAGCGCCGAGCCCAGAAATGTGCACACGGTGACGACGAGGGCGCCACGCGGGGGTACGACTGCCAGCAGCAGCCCGCCGAGCCCGAACCCGGTGAGCACGGCGCTCTGCGACACGATGCGCAGCAGCGAGCGGCCGAGAACGTAGAGGTCGCCGTCGCCGAGGATCTCGGCGAGGGTCGCCGTGCGGGTGCCGTTGAAGACGGGTGAGACCGCGGCGATGAAGCAGCGCAGCACGAGCAGCGCGGCGACGGGCGTCACGGGCAGCGCCATGGCGGCGGCGCACGCCGCACACAGCAGATCGCACACGACGAGCACCCGCCTGGCGGGGTACCTGTCGGCGACCCCGGCGAGCAGGGTCCCGCCGACGAGGTAGGGCAGAAACCCGAGCGCGAAGGTGAGGGAGCTGAGCAGGGGCGAGGCGGTGAGCCGGTAGACGAGGACGGTGAGCGCGATCTCGCTGACGACGACGCCGAGGAGCGACATGAGATGCGCGACGAATACGGCGCGGAACTCGCGTACCTGAAACACGGCCCGATAGCCGGGGCCGGGCGCGCCGGGGTCCGGGCCGGCGGAGCCGGGGTCCTGCGGCGTGGCAGCGCCGCCGGGGGCCGGGGGCCCGGCCCCGGGTTCGGGGAGGGGCGGTACGGGAGCGAGAGACGTCGGCCCGTCCCCTTCCCGGGGCGCCGCAGCGGCGCCGGCCCCCGCGGGACCATCCTCGGGGGCCGGCAGCGGCGGGTCTTCCGTGAGGTTCTCTTTCGGCATGGCCCACAGCCTGCCGATGCCCTCGCGCCCCGCCTAAACTTTCGGCAGCAGCCGAATCTTCCGAGGTGATCATGCCGTCCTACATGCACTTCGGCGAAGCCGATCTGCTGCGGATCCGGTTCGCCGTCTCCCCTCTCTGGGAGACTCAGAGCGCCGTACGCATCCTCAAACGGCCCGATCGGCACGGATATCACCTGCCCTGGCTGCGCCGGATCCGCCGCGCCGCCGACGAGCTCGATCTCACCGCCCTGTGGCTGCTGATGCCGCAGCGCGGGCACAGCCCGGACTTTCTCGGGCCGCCGCCCATCGGGCCCGCCGCCTCCTTCGAGGAGGAGATCGCCGCCGTACGCCGCGCGGATCCCGAGGCCGCGCGGCACGACATGGCGTGGGCGCTCTCCTGTACCCCGGGGGCGTCGGACTCCCCGCAGGGGCGGGCCTTCGTCGCCGATCCGGCGCGGGCCGTCCGGGAGCTCGCCGATGCCATGGAGTGCGCCTGGCACACGCTCGTCGAGCCGGACTGGCCGCGGCTGCGCGCACTTCTCGAGGCCGATGTGGCGTTCCATTCGCGGCGGTTGGCGGAGACCGGCCTCGAGGGGCTCTTCGCCGATCTCCACCCCCGGCTGCGCTGGACCGACGGCACTCTGGTCCTGACCACGCCCGGCGACCATGTACGCGACCTCGGCGGGCAGGGCCTCATGCTGCTGCCCAGTGTCTTCTGCTGGCCCGACGTCGTGACCGGATTCGAACCGCCCTGGCAGCCGACCGTCGCCTACCCCGCACGCGGTATCGGCGCGCTGTGGGCGCAGCCCACGGGCTCCGCGCCCGAGGCGCTGGCACGCCTGCTCGGCGCCAAGCGCGCCGCCGTGTTCCTCGCGCTCGACGAACCCGCGGGGACGACCGCGCTCGCGCAGCGCCTCGGCCTCGCGCCGTCCTCCGTGTCGGCGCACCTCTCGGTGCTGCGCGACGCGGGGCTGCTGACGGCCCGCCGCTACGGCCATCAGGTGCTGTACGAGCGAACGCCGTTGGGTATCGCGCTCGCGGTGTCGTCGCACCCTGTGGCGCCCTGACCGTCAGCCCGGCGCTCCGAGTGGTTTCAGGCGGAGAGGTGTCGTTCGACGGTCTCGACCTTGGAGTGGAGACCGTCGGTGACGCCGGGGCGGATATCGGCCTTGAGGACGACGGAGACGCGCGGCGCGCGGGCCTCGACCGCGGCGACGGCACGCTTGACGACGTCCATCACCTCGTCCCAGTCACCCTCGATCGAGGTGAACATCGCGTCGGTGCGGTTGGGCAGGCCGGATTCGCGGACGACCCGGACGGCGTCGGCGACATACTCACCGACGTCCTCGCCGACACCCAAGGGCGTGACGGAGAAGGCGACGATCACGCGTCGACCACGCTCTCGCGGCGGGCACGGGAGGCGATGACCTCGTCCTCGGCCGCGCGCTTGAGCTTGCGCTCGGCGACGAAGCCGCCGAAGGGGAGCACGGAGAGCACGAAGTAGAGGGCCGCGGTCTTCGCCTCCCACTTGGTGCGGTTCCAGGCGTCCAGCCAGAAGATCACGTACAGGATGAAGAGCACGCCGTGGACCGCGCCCATCACCGGGACCGCGTTGAACTCCGTTGTGCGCTTGAGCACCGAGCAGACAAGGAGCAGGAGGAAGGAGACGGCCTCCGGCGCGGAGACCAGACGGAGGCGGTGGAGGGACGAGGCGGTCTTGATGTCCACGGAAACACCTTCTGGGAGGGGGGCATTGATCTTGTGAACGCGCTCACAAGCGCTCCCCCATTGTGGCAGCCATCTTCGCGAGGGCCTTGCCGGGGTCCGTGTCGGGGTCAATGTCGGGGTCCGGATCCTCCCAAAGGAGCTGTTCGCGCAGCGCACCGGCCGCTAACGTCGCCCCGTGGCAATGTTCCGACTCCAAGGCAGCAAGGTGCTCGCCGTCGATATGACCGGCGACGCCGTCAAAGCGAAGAACGGCTCGATGGTCGCCTACGACGGCCAGATGGCGTTCAAAAAGATGTCCGGCGGCGGTGAGGGCATCCGCGGGATGGTCACCCGCCGACTGACCGGCGAACAGATGACGATGATGGAGGTGAAGGGGCAGGGCACCTGCTACTTCGCCGACCGGGCGTCCGAGATCAACCTGGTGAACCTGCACGGCGACAAGCTCTATGTCGAGGCGAGCAATCTGCTCTGCACCGACGCCGGGCTGCGCACCGGGACGACCTTCACCGGGCTGCGCGGCGGGGCGAGCGGCAACGGCCTGTTCACCACGACCGTCGAGGGCACCGGCCAGGCGGCGATCATGTCGGACGGCTCGGCCGTGGTGCTGCGGGTGACACCCCAGTACCCGCTCTCCGTCGACCCCGGCGCCTACATCGCCCACCAGGGCAATCTGCGGCAGGACTTCCAGTCCGGCGTGACCTTCCGGACCATCCTGGGCGAGGGCGGCGGCGAGGCGTTCCAGATCCGCTTCGAGGGCGACGGACTCGTCTACGTGCAGCCCAGCGAGCGCAACACCATCGGGGGCGACGTCTGATGCCGTTCCGCGAGATCAACTCCAAGATGGTCGAGGCGACGGTCGTCCCCGGCCGGAAGATGTTCAGTCAGCGCGGCGCGATGCTCGCGTACAAGGGCGAGGTTTCGTTCACGCCGAATATCCAGGGCGGCCAGGGCGGCCTGGCCTCGATGATCGGGCGGCGGGTGGCCAATGAGGCCACGCCGCTGATGACGGTCGAGGGCAGCGGCACGGTGATGTTCGGCCACGGCGGCCATCACATCCAGGTGATCCAGCTGACCGGCGACACCCTGTTCGTCGAGGCGGACCGGCTGCTCGCCTTCGACGGGACGCTGCAGCAGGGCACGATGTTCATGGGCTCGCAGGGCGGGGTCATGGGCATGGTGCGCGGCCAGGTGACGGGCCAGGGCCTGTTCACCACGACACTCAAGGGCCATGGCGCGGTCGCGGTGATGGCGCACGGCGGGGTGATCGAGCTGCCGATCGCTCCGGGGCGGGCGGTCCATGTGGACCCGCAGGCGTATGTGGCGCACCACGGCGACGTACGCAACAAGCTCTCCACCGCGCTGGGCTGGCGCGACATGGTGGGGCGCGGCTCGGGCGAGGCCTTCCAGCTGGAGCTCAGCGGCAGCGGTGCGGTGTACGTCCAGGCGTCGGAGGAGAAACTGTGAGCGCGCCCGTGATTTTCGACCCGATGACGCTGCCGAGCGACGACAACGTCAACGCGTACACCTTCTGCGTGGAGCTCAAATCCAGCCAATGGTTCCTGCAGAAGGGGAAGATGATCGCCTACTACGGGCGCATCGACTTCAACGGCATCGGCCATGGCCGGCTCGACCGGCTGCTGCGGACCTCATTCCACTCGCCGCTGCACGCGAGCGACTGGGTGGTGGCGGAGGGCAGCGGCAAGATGCTGCTCGCCGACCGCTCCTTCGACGTCAACTCCTACGACCTGGACAACGGCAATCTCACGATCCGCTCCGGCAATCTGCTGGCGTACCAGCCGACGCTGGCGCTGAAGCAGTCGATCGTGCCGGGCTTTCTGACGCTGATCGGTACGGGCAAGTTCGTGGCCGCCTCCAACGGCCCCGTCGTCTTCATGGAGCCGCCGATCAGGGTGGATCCGCAGGCGCTGGTGGGCTGGGCCGACTGTCCGTCACCCTGCCACCACTACGACCACGGCTATATGACGGGCGTGATGGGCGGGGTGCGGGCGCTGACCGGGATCGGCGGGGCCTCGGGCGAGGAGCATCAGTTCGAGTTCGTCGGAGCCGGCACGGTACTTCTGCAGTCGACGGAGGCGCTGATGGCCGAACAGGCGACCGGCGCCGTGCCGCAGGCGGCGGGAGTTCCGGGGGGCCACGGCGGGGCGGGCTCGCCCGGTCAACACGGGGCGGCACCGCGTCTTCCCGGCCAGCTGGGGGACCTCCAGCGTCGCTTCGGCCTGTGAACGGTAGTCTGCGGAGTGTGACGTCGAACGCCTGCACCCTTGTTCGCGACTCCGGTCGCGCGCCGGGTGCCGGGCGTCACACTCCCCGTTTTCGTCCGTCTTTCAACTTCTTAGGTAGAATCCATATATGGAGACCGAGACGGCCACCAGCTGGCTTACCGACGACGAGCAGTGCGCCTGGCGCACCTATCTGGACGTCAACCGACTGCTGACGTACCAGATGGAGAAGGACCTCCAGCCGTTCGGCCTGACCAACAACGACTACGAGATCCTGGTCAACCTCTCCGAGTCTGCTGACCGGCGGATGCGGATGAGCGACCTCGCCGCGGCCACGCTCCAGTCCAAGAGCCGCCTCTCGCACCAGATCACCCGTATGGAGAACGCGGGGCTGGTACGCCGGGAGAACTGCGAGTCGGACCGGCGCGGGCTGTATGCGGTCCTGACCGATCAGGGCACGGAGACGATGCAGAAGGTCGCGCCGCACCATGTCGCGTCCGTGCGCAAGCACTTCATCGACATGCTCTCGCCGGAGGCGCTGGCGGATCTACGCGAGTCACTCTCTCCGGTCGCCGAGAACCTGCGCGGGCGGCGCGGCAAGCCGTAGCCCCCCGGGCCTGTCCGGTGCGGGCCCCTGTCGGGAGCGGGCCTGCCGTGAGCGGCGGGTGGCTCGAACAGCGCACCGCCCGCCGCCGGTTGACAGCCGTCAGCCCTCGGTGATGCCCGCCACCAGTTCGTCCGCAGCGCGGTACGGGTCCAGCTCACCCGCCACGATCCGTTCCGCCAGAGCGCCCAGGCGGCGGTCGCCGTGCAGGTCTCCGATCCGTTCCCGCAGCGCCGTCACCGCGATGGTCTCCACCTCACCCGCCGCGCGGCGCGCGCGGCGTTCGGCGAGGACGCCGCGCTCCTCCATCCACGCGCGGTGCTTCTCCAGCGCCTCGACGACCTCGTCGATGCCCTCGCCGCGCGCCGCGATCGTCTTCACGATCGGCGGCCGCCAGTCGCCGGGGCCGCGGGACTCGCCCAGACCGAGCATGTGGTTCAGCTCGCGGGCCGTCGCGTCCGCGCCGTCCCGGTCCGCCTTGTTGACGACGTACACATCGCCGATCTCGAGGATGCCGGCCTTCGCCGCCTGAATGCCGTCACCCATACCGGGCGCCAGCAGCACCACCGAGGTGTCCGCCTGCGAGGCGATCTCGACCTCCGACTGCCCCACACCCACCGTCTCGACCAGGATCACGTCACAGCCGGCCGCGTCCAGTACCCGGATCGCCTGCGGGGCGGCCCAGGCCAGACCGCCGAGGTGTCCGCGCGTGGCCATCGAGCGGATGTAGACGCCCGGGTCGGACGCGTGTTCCGACATCCGGACCCGGTCGCCGAGCAGCGCCCCGCCCGAGAAGGGCGAGGAGGGGTCGACGGCCAGGACACCGACCCGCTTCCCGGCCCGCCGGTACGCGGACACCAGCGCCGACGTGGACGTCGACTTGCCGACACCCGGCGAACCGGTCAGACCGACGACATACGCCCCGCCCGCCAGCGGAGCCAGCGCCGCCATCACCTCACGCAGCTGCGGTGACGCCCCCTCCACCAGCGAGATCAGCCGGGCGACAGCCCGCGGCCGGCCCTCCCGCGCCTGGGCCACCAGCTCGGGGACGTCCACCATTGCCGCTCCGTTCGATCGGTTACGTACGAGGGTTACTTGCCCGGGACGCGCACGATCAGCGCGTCACCCTGCCCGCCACCACCGCACAGCGCTGCCGCACCGACGCCGCCGCCACGGCGCCTGAGCTCCAGCGCCAGGTGCAGGACCACCCGCGCGCCGGACATGCCGATCGGGTGACCGAGCGCGATCGCGCCGCCGTTGACGTTCACCTTTTCCGGGGACACCCCGAGGTCCTTCATTGACTGCACGGCAACCGCCGCGAAGGCCTCGTTGATCTCGATGAGGTCGAGGTCCTCGACACCGAGACCCTCCTTGGTCAGCGCGTGCTGGATGGCGTTGGACGGCTGAGACTGGAGGGAGTTGTCGGGTCCGGCCACGTTGCCGTGGGCGCCGATCTCCGCGATCCACTCCAGGCCCAGCTCCTGGGCCTTGGCCTTGCTCATCACCACGACCGCAGCGGCGCCGTCGGAGATCTGCGAGGACGTGCCCGCGGTGATCGTGCCGTCCTTGGCGAACGCGGGACGCAGCTTGCCCAGCGACTCCACCGTCGTCTCGGCGCGGATGCCCTCGTCCTTGGCGAAGACCACCGGCTCGCCCTTGCGCTGCGGAATCTCGACGGGCGTGATCTCCGCCTCGAAGATGCCGTTCTTCTGAGCGGCCGCGGCCCGCTGGTGCGACAGCGCCGCGATCTCGTCCTGCTCCGGGCGGGCGATGCCGAGCCTGGTGTTGTGCTTCTCCGTCGACTCGCCCATGGCGACGTTCTCGAAGGAGTCGGTCAGACCGTCGTACGCCATCGAGTCGAGCATCTCGATCGCGCCGTACTTGAAGCCCTCGCGCGACTTCGGCAGCAGGTGCGGCGCGTTGGTCATGGACTCCTGGCCGCCGGCGACGATCACGTCGAACTCACCCGCGCGGATCAGCTGGTCGGCCAGTGCGATGGCGTCGAGCCCGGAAAGACAGACCTTGTTGATGGTGAGCGCGGGGACGCTCATCGGGATGCCGCCCTTGACCGCGGCCTGCCGGGCCGGGATCTGGCCCGCGCCGGCCTGCAGCACCTGGCCCATGATCACGTACTGCACCTGATCACCGCCGATGCCCGCACGGTCCAGCGCCGCCTTGATGGCGAAGCCGCCGAGATCGGCGCCGGAGAAGGACTTGAGCGAGCCGAGCAGCCTGCCCATGGGCGTTCGGGCGCCCGCGACAATCACTGAAGTGGTACCGGTCGTTCCAGACATGAGGCACGGCCCCTTGGATGAGGAGTGAACGAGGGTTTACTTCAATGTACTGAGCGGTACGGTCCCCGGTCACCGGGCAGCCGGTGTGATCGCGCGCACGTTGCGTAACCACCGTCCGGGGCGCTGCACTGGAGCCATGCTGACGCGAATCGACCACATCGGGATCGCCTGTTTCAACCTCGACAAGACTGTGGAGTTCTACCGGGCCACGTACGGCTTCGAGGTCTTCCACTCCGAGGTCAACGAGGAGCAGGGCGTAAGGGAAGCCATGCTCAAGATCAATGAGACGTCCGACGGCGGCGCCTCCTACCTCCAGCTCCTGGAGCCGACCCGCGAGGACTCGGCCGTCGGGAAGTGGCTGGCCAAGAATGGTGAGGGCGTCCACCACATCGCCTTCGGCACCGCCCATGTGGACGCGGACGCGCAGTCCATCCGGGACAAGGGAGTACGCGTTCTCTACGACGAGCCCCGTATTGGCTCCATGGGCTCCCGTATCACTTTTCTCCACCCCAAGGACTGCCACGGCGTTCTCACCGAACTCGTCACCTCTGCAACGGAGCACTGACCTCCGGATTCCCGGCCCGGTAGAGTAGGCGGTTCCGGGCCGGGGCCGGGCCGGGGCCGTGCCGCGTCCCCTCCGTTGATCTGTCACCATTCCCCGGGGGGCCGTTCGCCGGCGAACGGTGCTCGTACGGAGACAGTTGCGACCAGGGGACGGATGGGACCGCGCAGTGCGGGGCTACGAACGCCAGGAGAGCCACCGAGCTGACGACGACCACCTCTCGCGGTTCGAAGCCGAGATGGACCGGCTGAAGACCGATCGGGAGAAGGCCGTCCAGCACGCCGAGGACCTCGGCTACCAGGTCGAGGTATTGCGCGCCAAGCTCCATGAGGCGCGCCGCAACCTCGCGTCTCGTCCTGCCTACGACAGCGCCGACATCGGCTACCAGGCCGAGCAATTGCTCCGTAATGCCCAGATTCAGGCCGACCAGCTGCGCTCGGACGCCGAGCGCGAGCTGCGAGACGCCCGCGCGCAGACCCAGCGCATCCTCCAGGAGCACGCCGAGCACCAGGCACGCCTCCAGGCCGAACTGCACTCCGAGGCGAACCAGCGCCGCCAGCGCCTGGACCAGGAGCTGGCCGAGCGCCGGCAGACCGTCGAGGCGCACGTCAACGAGAACGTCGCCTGGGCCGAGCAGCTGCGCGCCCGCACCGAGGCACAGGCCCGCCGACTCCTCGACGAGTCCCGCGCCGAGGCCGAGCAGTCCCTGGCCGCGGCCCGCGCCGAGGCAACCCGGGTCGCCGAGGAGGCCCGCCAGCGGCTCGGTTCCTCGGCGGAGGCCGCCCGTGCCGAGGCCGAGACGATCCTGCTGCGCGCCCGCAAGGACGCCGAACGGCTGCTGAACGCCGCATCGAACCAGGCGCACGAGGCCACCTCCCACGCCGAGCAGCTGCGCTCCTCCACCTCGGCCGAGTCCGACCAGGCCCGCCAGCAGGCCGCCGAACTGAGCCGCGCCGCCGAGCAGCGGACCCAGGAGGCGGAGGAGAAGCTGCGCGAGGCCCGCGCGGAGTCCGAGAAACTCCTGGCCGAGGCCAAGGAGTCGGCGGCCAAGCAGCTGGCGTCGGCCGAGTCGGTCAACGAACAGCGCACCCGTACCGCCAAGGCGGAGATCGCCCGGCTGGTCGGCGAGGCCACCAAGGAATCCGAGGCGGTCAAGACCGAGGCCGAGCAGGCGCTCGCGGATGCCCGCGCCGAAGCGGAGAAACTGGTCGCCGAGGCGGGCGACAAGGCTCGTACGATCGCGGCCGAGGACTCCGCAGCGCAGCTGGCCAGGGCGGCGCGCAGCGCCGAGGAGGTACTGACCAAGGCCTCCGAGGACGCCCGGCAGACCACCCGCAAGGCGGGCGAGGAGGCCGAGCGGATCCGCCGCGAGGCCGAGGCGGAGGCGGACCGGCTGCGCGGCGAGGCCGCCGAGCAGGCGGACCAGCTCAAGGGCGCGGCCAAGGACGACACCAAGGAGTACCGCGCCAAGACCGTCGAGCTGCAGGAGGAGGCGCGCAGGCTGCGCGGCGAGGCCGAGCAGCTGCGCTCCGAGGCGGTCGCGGAGGGCGAGCGGATCCGCGGCGAGGCCCGCCGCGAGGCCGTGCAGCAGATCGAGGAGGCGGCGAGCACCGCCGAGGAGCTGCTCACCAAGGCGCGGACCGACGCGGACGAACTGCGCTCCACGGCGACCACCGACAGCCAGCGTGTCCGTACCGAAGCGATCGAGCGCGCCACCACACTGCGCAAGCAGGCCGAGGAGACCCTGGAGCGCACCCGCGCCGAGGCCGACCGACTGCGCGCCGAGGCCGAGGAGCAGTGCGAGGGCGTCAAGTCCGCGGCCGAGCAGGCGGCGGCCGATCTGCGCGAGGAGACCGAGCGCGCCATCGCGGCCCGCCAGGCCGAGGCCGCTGACGAGCTGACCCGGCTGCACACCGAGGCCGAGTCGCGCCTCGCCGCCGCCGAGCAGGGCCTGAGCGACTCCCGCGGCGAGGGCGAGCGGATCCGCCGCGAGGCCGCGGAGGAGACCGAGCGGCTGCGCGGCGAGGCGGCCGAGCGGATCCGTACGCTCCAGGCGCAGGCCGAGCAGGAGGCCGAGCGGCTGCGCAACGACGCCGCCGCCGACGCCTCGGCCACCCGCGCCGAGGCCGAGAACGTCGCGGTACGGCTGCGCACCGAGGCCGCCACCGAGGCGGAGCGGCTCAAGACCGAGGCGCAGGAGAGCGCCGACCGCCTGCGGGCGGAGGCCGCCGCCGCCGCCGAGCGCGTGGGCGTCGAGGCCGCCGAGGCGCTCGCCGCCGCCCAGGAGGAAGCCTCCCGCCGCCGCCGGGAGGCCGAGGAGATCCTCGACTCCGCGCGCAGTGAGGCGAATCAGGAGCGCGACCGGGCCCGGGAGCAGAGCGAGGAGCTGCTGGCCTCGGCCCGTAACCGGGTCGAGGAGGCGCAGACCGAGGCGCATCGGCTGGTCGAGGAGGCCGACCGGCGCGCCACCGAGATGGTCTCCGCGGCCGAGCAGACCGCCCAGCAGGTCCGGGACTCCGTCAATGGGCTCCACGACCAGGCCGAGCAGGAGATCGCCGGACTGCGCTCGGCCGCCGAGCACGCCGCGGACCGCACCAGGACCGAGGCGCAGGAGGAGGCCGACCGGGTCCGCGCCGACGCGTACGCCGAGCGCGAGCGGGCCGCCGAGGACGCGGGCAGGCTGCGGGCCAGGGCCCAGGAGGAGACCGACGCCGCCAACGCGCTCGCGGAGCGGACCGTCGGGGACGCGATCACCGAGACGGACCGGCTGCGCGCCGACACCGCGGAGTACGCGCAGCGGGTACGTACCGAGGCGGCGGACGCCCTTTCCTCCGCCGAGCAGGATGCCTCGCGCGCCCGCGCCGAGGCCCGCGAGGACGCCAACCGCATCCGCTCCGACGCCGCCGCCCAGGCCGACCGGCTCATCGGCGAGGCGACGAGCGAGAGCGAGCTGCTGCGCACCGAGGCGGCGGAGGCGCTGTCCGGCGCCGAGTCGGCCGCGGCCCGGCTGCGCGCCGAGGCCGAGCAGGTCAAGGCCCAGGCCGAGGCCGAGGCCGAGCGGCTGCACGCCGGGATCCGTGCCGACGGCGAGCAGATCCTGGACGACGCGCGTCAGGCCGCCGACAAGCGCCGCGGTGACGCGGCCGCCCAGGCAGACCAGCTGATCTCCGAGGCGAGCGGTGAGGCGGAGCGGCTGCGCGCCGAGGCCGCCGAGACGGTGGGCTCCGCCCAGCAGGCCGCCGAGCGCATCAAGTCCGAGGCCCGGAAGATCGGGGCGGACGCCGAGGAGGCGGCCGAGCGGATGCGTGCGGAGGCCAGGGCGGAGGCGGACCGGACGGTGGACGAGGCGCGCGAGGCCGCGGCCAAGCGCCGTGCCGACGCCGCGGAGCAAGCCGACCAGCTCATCAACAAGGCTCAGGAGGAGGCACTGCGCGCGGCCACCGAGGCCGAGGCGCAGGCCGACACCATGGTGGGTGCGGCCCGCAAGGAGGCCGATCGGCTGGTCGCCGAGGCAGTCGTCGAGGGCAACTCCCGGGTGGAGAAGGCCCGTACGGACGCCGACGAGCTGCTGGTCGGCGCGCGCCGGGACGCCACCGCCATCAGGGAACGGGGCGAGGAGCTGCGGGCCCGGGTCGAGGCCGAGATCGAGGAGCTGCACGAGCGCGCCCGCCGCGAGACCGCGGAGCAGCTGAAGTCGGCCGGCGAGCGCGTCGACAAGCTGGTGAAGGCCGCGACCGAGCAGCAGGCCGAGGCCGAGGCGAAGGCCAAGGAGCTGTTGTCCGAGGCCAATTCGGAGGCCGGCAAGGTCCGGATCGCCGCGGTACGGAAGGCTGAGGGGCTCCTCAAGGAGGCCGAGCAGAAGAAGGCCGAGGTGTTCCGGGAGGCCGAGCGGCTCAAGGCGGAGTCCGAGGCCGAGGCCGAACACACGGTTACGGAGGGCAAGCGGGAGCTCGACGTGCTGGTGCGCCGCCGCGAGGACATTCAGGCGGAGATTTCCCGTGTCCAGGATGTGCTCGAAGCGTTGGAGTCCTTCGAGGCACCGTCCGGGGGCAACAAGGAGAATGGCGTCAAAGCGGGCGCGACAGCGGGGGTTACACGTTCGAGTGGCAAGTCATCCGAGACCTAGCCACTCAAAAGGCTGGACATTCTCCAGATCAAACCGGCATCCGCTCGATGACACGCCGCTTCGGCCCCTAGGATTCCCCCTATCACCTCACCGGTCTCATTCGACAGGAACCCCATGAGCGACACTTCCTCCCCCTTCGGCTTCGAGCTCGTGCGGCGTGGTTACGACCGCGGTCAGGTGGATGACCGCATTACCAAACTCGTCGCCGACCGTGACAGTGCTCTCGCCCGAATCACCTCTCTGGAAAAGCGCATCGAGGAGCTACACCTCGAGACGCAGAACGCCCAGGCCCAGGTCACCGACGCGGAGCCGTCGTACGCCGGTCTCGGTGCGCGCGTCGAGAAGATCCTCCGCCTCGCCGAGGAGGAGGCGAAGGACCTGCGCGAGGAGGCCCGTCGCGCGGCCGAGCAGCACCGTGAGCTCGCCGAGTCCGCCGCCCAGCAGGTGCGCAACGACGCCGAGTCGTTCGCCTCGGAGCGCAAGGCGAAGGCCGAGGACGAGGGCGTCCGTATCGTCGAGAAGGCGAAGAGCGACGCCTCTACACTGCGTACCGACGCGCAGAAGGACGCGCAGTCCAAGCGCGAGGAGGCGGACGCGCTCTTCGAGGAGACCCGCGCCAAGGCCGCCCAGGCCGCCGCGGACTTCGAGACGAACCTCGCCAAGCGCCGCGAGCAGTCCGAGCGCGACCTGGCCTCGCGTCAGGCGAAGGCGGAGAAGCGCCTGGCGGAGATCGAGCACCGCGCCGAGCAGCTGCGCCTCGAGGCCGAGAAGCTGCGTACGGACGCGGAGCGCAGGGCCCGTCAGACGGTGGAGACCGCGCAGCGCCAGGCCGAGGACATCGTGGCCGACGCGAACGCCAAGGCCGACCGGATCCGCAGCGAATCGGAGCGCGAGCTGGCGGCGCTCACCAACCGCCGCGACTCGATCAACGCGCAGCTGACCAACGTCCGCGAGATGCTGGCCACGCTGACCGGTGCGGCTGTGGCCGCCGCCGGCTCCCCCGCCGACGACGAGCCGGTCTCCCGCGGCGTCCCGGCGCAGCAGTCCCGCTGAGTACGGACCCCTTCATCGGGTACGTCGCCTAGGTCGAGGACCTGTCGAGCCCCCCGCCACTCCAGTGGCGGGGGGCTTTGCGCGCCTTTAGCGTGGCCGCATGATTGAGCTCGAGGGCCTCACCAAACGCTTCGGCAGCCTGACCGCGGTCGACCATCTGTCGTTTCAGGTGAGACCTGGTGTGGTGACGGGCTTCCTGGGCCCGAACGGCGCCGGCAAGTCGACGACGATGCGGATGATGCTCGATCTCGACAACCCGACCAGTGGCTCGGTGCGGATCGACGGCAGGCACTACCGCGACCTCGAGGAACCGCTGAAGTACATCGGCGCGCTGCTGGACGCCAAGGCGATGCACGGCGGGCGGAGCGCGTACAACAACCTTCTCTGTCTCGCCCAGTCGAACCGCATCCCCGCCTCGCGGGTCGCCGAGGTCCTGGACACCGTCGGACTGACCCAGGTGGCGAAGAAGAAGTCCAAGGGCTTCTCGCTCGGTATGGGCCAACGGCTGGGAATCGCCTCCGCGCTGCTCGGCGATCCGGAGATCCTGATGTTCGACGAACCTGTCAATGGTCTGGACCCCGAAGGAATTCACTGGATCCGCAATCTGATGAAGACCCTTGCATCGGAAGGACGGACGATCTTCGTCTCTTCGCATCTGATGAGCGAAATGGCCCTCACCGCCGACCACTTGATCGTGATCGGGCAGGGAAGACTTCTGGCCGACACATCAATGGCCGATTTCATCCATGAGAACTCCCGCAGTTACGTGCGGCTCCGTTCACCGCAGCAGGAGAGGCTGCGCGATGTGCTGCACGAGTCGGGGTTCATTCCGGTCGAGTCCGGCAACGGCATGCTGGAGGTCGACGGCGCGACCACCGAGCAGCTCGGTGAGCTGGCCGCCCGGCATCAGCTCGTTCTGCATGAACTGAGCGCCCAGCGCGCTTCGCTGGAGGAGGCCTTCATGCGGATGACGGCGGGCTCGGTCGAATACCACGCGCACTCGACGGACGAAGGAGCGCCGCCGCCGGTCCGGCAACCGGGTCTCCAGTGGGGCCGGAGCTACCAGAGCAGCAAGGGAGCCTGACCCATGGCCTCGGTACCCGCCGTCCTGCAGTCCGAGTGGACCAAGATCCGTACGGTCTCCTCGACCACCTGGACACTGGTGAGCGCCCTCGTCGTCACTGTCGCGATGGGCGCCGCGCTCAGCGCGCTGCTGAAGTCGACCTTCGACGATCTGCCGAGGCAGGAGCAGCTCACCTTCGACCCGACCTTCATCAGCTTCTCCGGAATGGTCCTGGGCCAGCTCGCGATGGTGGTCTTCGGGGTCCTGGTGGTCGGTACGGAGTACAGCTCCGGCATGATCCGTACCTCGCTCGCCGCCGTACCGCAGCGCGCCACCTTCATGTTCAGCAAGATCACGGTGGCCACGGTGCTGGCGCTGGTGGTCGGCATGGCGACCAGCTTTCTCTCCTTCTTCCTGGGCCAGGCACTGCTGGGCGATCTCCGTACGGACATCGGTGCCGACCATGTACTGCGCGCGGTCATCGGCGGCGGGCTCTACATGGGGTTGATCGCGCTCTTCTCGATGGGCGTGGCGACGATGCTGCGCAGCTCGATGCTCTCGCTCGGCATCCTGATGCCGTTCTTCTTCCTGGTCTCGCAGATCCTCGCGTCCGTGCCGAAGGCGAAGACGGTCGCTCGCTACTTCCCCGACCAGGCCGGCTCCAAGATCATGCAGGTGGTGCCGGATGCGATGGGCAGCGACAGGGCTCCGTACGGGCCGTGGGGCGGGCTGGGCATCATGGTCCTCTGGGTGGTCGCGGCGCTGCTGGGCGGCTATCTGGTACTCAAGAAGCGGGACGCGTAGGCGGCTGCGGGCGGGTCCACGCAGCTCACGGCCCGGCGGGACGCTCGCCCCGGCCGCGCCGGCCGATCAAAACCCGACACCATAGCGTTACGGCTTGGCCGGAACCGTCAAGGCACGGATATCCTCCTAACTCTTACGGGGGTGTACGGCCGGATGGCCTGGGCCCCGACGACCCGAAAGTCGATGGGGCTGGAGAATGATCGAGGCAGTCGGCCTGACAAAGCGCTACGGCGCCAAGACGGCCGTGTACAACCTTTCCTTCCAGGTACGGCCCGGCGCCGTCACCGGGTTCCTCGGCCCCAACGGCGCCGGCAAGTCGACGACGATGCGGATGATTCTCGGGCTCGACCAGCCGACCGAGGGCCAGGTGACCATCGGCGGCCGCACCTTCCGGCAGCTGCCGAACGCGCCCCGCCAGGTCGGTGCGCTCCTCGACGCCAAGGCGGTGCACGGCGGCCGGAGCGCGCGCAACCACCTGCTCTCGCTCGCGCAGCTCTCCGGCATCCCGGCGCGCCGGGTGGACGAAGTGCTCGGCGTCGTCGGTCTCCAGGAAGTCGCGAAGAAGCGCTCCAAGGGCTTCTCGCTCGGTATGGGCCAGCGGCTCGGCATCGCGGCTGCCCTGCTCGGCGACCCGCAGGTACTGCTCTTCGACGAGCCGGTCAACGGCCTGGACCCGGAGGGCATCCTCTGGGTCCGCAATCTGATGAAGCAGCTGGCCTCCGAGGGCCGTACCGTCTTCGTGTCCTCGCACCTGATGAGCGAAATGGCGCTCACCGCCGACCAGTTGATCGTGATCGGCCGGGGGCAGCTGCTCGCGGACATGAGCGTCAAGGACTTCATCTCGCACAACTCCGCGGACTTCGCCCGGGTGCGGACGCCGCAGACCGACCCGCAGCAGCGCGAGAAGCTGTCCGCTGCGCTGACCGAGGCCGGCGGGCAGGTCATGCCGGAGCCGGACGGCGCTCTGCGGGTCACCGGGCTGCCGCTGCCGCAGATCAGCGATCTGGCGCACAACGCGGACGTACGCCTGTGGGAGCTGTCGCCGCACCAGGCCTCGCTGGAAGAGGCGTACATGCGGATGACACAGGGCGCGGTCGACTACCGCTCGACCACGGACCAGAAGTCGGGTCTGATGCAGCAGCCGCCGATGGGCTACCTCCCGCCGCAGCAGCAGATTCCCGAGGTGCCGCAGCAGGGCTGGTACGCCCCGCCGCCGCCCCAGCCCGGCCAGAACCCGTACGCCGGCGCGAACCCGTACGCCGGCGCCCCCATGGCCCCCGCCGCGCCTGCCGGCGCTCCTGCCGCTCCGCCCGTCGTGCCCCCGGCCGCTGCCGCACCCGCCGACCTGACCAAGCCCGAGGACGCCCGATGACCACCCCGTACCAGCAGCAGGGCGCACCCGCCGCCGCGTACTCCTCGCCGATTCCGGAGCGCAGCGCCCATCTCGGCGACGCGCTCGCCTCCGAGTGGACCAAGATCCGGTCCGTACGTTCCACCATGTGGACACTCGGCGTCATGATCGTGCTGATGGTCGGCATCGGCGCGCTCTCCGCGGTGGCCGTCTCCGCCTCGGACGCCGATCTGGGAGATCAGTCGATCCTCTCGCTCGGCTTCTTCGGCGTACTGCTCGGCAGCATCTGTGTGATCACGCTGGGCGTGCTGACCATCGCGTCCGAGTACGGCACCGGCATGATCAGGACCACGCTCACCGCGTGCCCGAGCCGGGCCCGGGTGCTGACCGCCAAGGCGATCGTCTTCTTCCTGCTCGTCTTCACGCTCACCACGGTGATCACCGCGCTCGTCGGCGCGCTGCAGATCGCGATCGTGGGCCAGGGCTCGTCCACCGGCGAGGAGTGGTTCCGCGCCACGGTGGGCGTCGGCGTCTATGTCGCGACGCTCGGTCTGCTGTCTCTCGCCGTCGGCACCCTGATCCGCCACTCGGCGGGCGCGATCACCGTCATGATCGGCGTCGTGCTGCTGCCGCTGGTGCTGGCGATGTTCATGTTCTCGGAGTCGCTGCGGGATCTGCAGCAGGCCCTCTTCGAGTACTCCATCCCGAACCAGATCGGGGTGCTCTACGACACCGCGGTGACCGAGTCGGGCCCGGCCGGCTGGGACCCGCTGTGGATCGCGCTGGGCGTGACGGCGGTCGCGCTGGCCGGCGCCTACGCCTCGCTCACCTCACGGGACGTGTAACTGCCTCAGTACTTCGGCGCGTTACGGGACCGCTGCACCCGCGTGGTGCGGCGGTCCTTCGCGTTCCAGCACGCCTTGTGCCAGTGCCGCCGGTCGTCGACGCCGCCGTGTTCGGGCCAGGCGACCACGTGCGGCATCCCGGAGGGGATCTCCTGGTCGCAGCCGGGGCAGCGGTACCGCTTGCCCGCGGCACTTGCGCCGGCGACATGGCGCACCGACCACTCCTCGCCGTGCCAGGACTCGCTCCGTCCGAGGCCGCCGTACCTCTCGCCCGGCTCGCTGGTTTGCTCGGTCGGCTTCTCGCCGCCTCGGGGGCGGTTGCGGCGCGGGGACACGTGACACCTCAGGGGGCAAGTCCGGACAGTTCGTCTTCCAGCCTACGGTCCGCAGCGGGGGGTACATGCCCCGCACGGGGTGAGACCGTGGCACCCATAGGGGCCAGTTACCGGAAAATCGCAACAACTTCACGATTGGCCGTGCCTATGGCACGTGTCAGGCGTTGTTGCCAGTAGGGGGAGTGACGCGTCGGCCGCAAGGAGGCAAAAGGCGATGCGCGTGGGAACGTTTGTGCTGGCGGCCCAATTCCCGGGCCAGGGACAGGGGGAGGCGCTGCACCGCGCGGTGCGGTCCGCCGAGGTCGCGGAGGAGTCCGGTCTGGACTCCGTCTGGTTGGCCGAGCACCATTTCGTGTCGTACGGCGTGTGCCCGTCCGCCGTGACACTCGCCGCGCTGCTGCTCGGCCGCACCCGGCGGATCCGGGTCGGCACCGCGGTGAGCGTACTGCCGAGCGCCCATCCGGTGGCGCTGGGCGAGCAGGCGGCACTGCTGCACCTCACCTCCGGGGGGAGGTTCTCCCTCGGCGTGGGAAGAGGCGGTCCATGGGTCGATCTGGAGGTCTTCGGCTCGGGCCTGGACGCGTACGAGAAGGGCTTTCCCGAATCCCTGGACCTGCTGCTGCGCTGGCTGCGCGAACCCCGGGTCGCCGCCAGCGGCGAACGGTTCGGCTTCCGTGAAGTCCCGGTCGTGCCCAGGCCGGACGAGCTGATCGGCGGCCCGCCCCACGGCCCCGAGGTGATCGTCGCCTGTACGTCCCCGAACAGCGTGAGGCTCGCCGCCGAGCGCGGGCTGCCGATGCTGCTCGGGATGCACTGCGACGACGAGGAGAAGGCGGAGATGGTCGCCCTCTGGCGTACGCACGCGCTCTCCGCGGGCCGCTCACCCGAGGAGGTCGCGGGCGCCGGGCACGTATCGGCCGGAGTGGCCCAGATCGCGGACCGCCGGGCCGAGGCCACGGAGACTCTGGTGAAGGCGATGCCCGGCTGGCTCAAACAGGGGCTGGACGCCCATGTGACCGTCGACGGCCGGCCTCGCGCGATGCGGGACCCGGTGGGATACACGGAACTGCTGTGCGGGCTCCATCCGGTGGGCCCGCCGCGGCTCGCCGCCGACCGGATCGCGGCCACCGCCGAACGTACCGGCATCACGCGGTTCGCGCTGCTGGCCGAGGGCTCGGGCGATCTGGCGGCCACGGAGGAGAATGTGCGGCGTCTGGGCACAGAGGTCCTGTCTCTGCTGGTCTGAGTCCGCCGTACGGGAGGTGCTGCCGCTCCGACACCAGTAGCACCTCCCGCGATGCGGAGCGGCAGCAAAAGACTTCAGCAGTCGCGGAATTCGGGCGACTGATTGAGCAACTGAGCCCGAACGGAGGTGAAGCGGGCGAGCCGCTCGTCGACCGAGGAGTCCAGCGGGAACACCGCTACGCGGTGGCAGTTCTGGAATGCGAGGCGCACTCCGAAGTGCCGCTGCAGAGCACCGCGAATAGCGTCACTCGCGAGCGCGCGCAGCAGCTGACCGCGTGCCTGCTCGTCCGGCGGGGGCGTCTGGTTGTCGGCGAAGTCGCCGCCGTCCACCTTCAGCTGAGCCACCAGAGAACTGATCATCTCCCATGCGAAGGGCAGGGAGGTCCGGACGCAGTCGACGAAGGCAGCTTCGTCGACCTCGCCTCGCTCGGCCTGATCCAACAGCGCCGGTGAGACGTCGAGCGACATGGGTTCTCCTCTCGCGGCCCCGATGAACGGGGCCTTACGGGCAGGGAAGGAGGACGACGGACGACGGCGTCGTACGAACGACGTACGACGACGCAGAGTGCACGACCGGCAACCTCCTGCTTCCACGGTAAGTGCGCTGGCCGGAGGGCACCAGGAGATTGGGAACACAACCGGCCAAATAACGAAGGGGGCTTCCGGGGCGAATCGCGCGCAACTGCTTCCGTCGAGTAGCGTTGCCGACCATGCGTCTTGTCATCGCCCGCTGCTCCGTGGACTACGCGGGCCGCCTCACGGCCCACCTGCCCTCCGCCCCCCGTCTGATCCTGGTCAAGGCAGACGGCAGCGTCTCCATCCATGCGGATGACAGGGCGTACAAACCACTGAACTGGATGTCCCCTCCCTGCACTCTGAAGGAAGACGGCGAGGGAACGGACAGTGTGTGGACCGTCGTGAACAAAGCGGGCGAGAAACTGATCATTACGATGGAGGAAATCCTCCATGACTCGTCGCACGAGCTCGGCGTGGACCCCGGCCTCATCAAGGACGGCGTGGAAGCCCACTTGCAGGAACTGCTCGCCGACCGCATCGAGACACTGGGCCAGGGCTACAGCCTGATCCGGCGCGAATACCCCACGGCCATCGGCCCGGTGGACATCCTGTGCCGGGACTCGGACGGCGCGACGGTGGCGGTGGAGATCAAGCGACGCGGCGAGATCGACGGCGTGGAGCAGCTCACGCGCTACCTGGAGCTGCTGAACCGGGACCCCCATCTGGCGCCGGTGAAGGGCTTGTTCGCGGCGCAGGAGATCAAACCGCAGGCTCGGGTGCTCGCGACGGACCGCGGGATCGGGTGTGTGGTGCTCGACTACGACGCGCTGCGCGGGATC